>JBEKCU010000390.1:0-4934 GCA_050014735.1 Candidatus Acidiferrales bacterium
GATTAGTCGAGTCGAAAAAGACGGCGGAAGTTCTCCGCCGTGACTCGCGCAATTTCGTCCGCTGGCAAGTTTCTCACATTCCCGATGGTTCGCGCTACTTCCGCGACATACGCCGGCTCGTTGCGGCGTCCTCGGTGGGGCTGGGGCGCCAGGAACGGCGAATCGGTTTCCACCAGTAACCTGTCCAGCGGAATTGCGGACGCGACATCGCGCAGATTCTGCGCCTTCGGATAGGTCACATTGCCCGCGAACGAAACTAAGAATCCCATCTCCATGCCGAACATGGCTTCCTCGGTTGAGCCCGCAAAACAATGAAATATGCCGCCGAGGCCGGAACTCCGCCACGATTCGTTAAGAATACTCAAGCAATCGGGCCACGCTTCGCGGCAGTGGATGATGACCGGAAGCTTTGCGGTGCGCGCCCGATCGAGCTGCTCGCGGAACACTTTCGCCTGCAGGTCTCGGGGCGAGTGATCGTAGTGATAATCGAGGCCAATCTCGCCCCAGGCGATGACCCGAGGATGGTTAGCCAACCGGTCCAGTTCCGTATAGTGCTGATCGGTGGCGTGGCGCGCTTCGTGGGGATGGATTCCCACGGCGGCATAGATCCAGTCATATTGCTCAGCGTAAGGAACTGCCGCGCCAAGCTTTTCAATTTCAGGCCCGTTGCCGATTGCTAGCAGCGTTCCGACGCCAGCCGCTCGCGCGCGTTGCAGCATCGCTTCGCGATCTGCGTCGAAGTCCGAAACATCCACATGCGCGTGCGAATCGATCAGGTCCATGGAAGTTTTCTAATGTCAGAATCTATCTGGCTCTGTTGACGCCCTAATGTACGAATGTCGATTGCTGTAGCGCGCATATTCAGGCGCGGGGATTTATCGCATGACCCAACGGAAAACCCTCGCCTCCGAAGAGGCGAGCTACAACAATGACGCCGCCGCAACGAAAAAGTAGTGATATCTCACAGGATGTCAACAGAGCCAATCTATCTCACAAATGCCTATCGCGAGTCTGCCGCTGTTGAAACCGTGGCGACGATGTCGCGCCAACGACACGCAGGATGCCAGCCCGGCGCAACACCCCGGGTATAGCCCCTGCAATTTCGTGCGCCCTGAAAGGGAGGAGCCATTCTGCGCCCCTTCAACCCAGGGGGTTGCCCTGGGCTAGTCAACGCCGGCGCTTTCAGCGCCGGAAGATGTTGATTTATTTTGTTAAACTCTTAGAAGACTTACTCCGTAAACACTCGTCTTGTCGCTCTGCCCGGTCATCTATAAAATCACTCTTGGTGAATGCGAGATGCTGGGTTGTGGCCACGCTTACTTCAGCCGTGCCCCGACGGGGACTTCTTCCAGAAAACCAGCGATGACTGGCGAGCCATCCGGGCCGGTCGCCGCCACGATCATTCCATTCGATTCCACTCCGCGTAATTTTCGCGGCTGTAAATTGGTGACCACCACGACCTTGCGGCCCACAAGGTCTTCGGGTTTATAGGCCAACGCCAGCCCTGCGACAATCTGGCGAACCTCATCGCCGATATCCACTTGCAGTTGGAGCAATTTGTCGGCGCCGGCCACGCGCTCGGCCGTCTTCACCAGTCCGACTCGCATTTCCACTTTTGCAAAATCCTCGATTCCAATTTTGGCAGTGGTTTGGACGGCTGGCGCTGCCGTCGCACTTCCAGCGGCTGGCGTCGCGGTTGTAGTTGCCGGCGGTGCGGCGGCTGCTTTATTTTGTTCCTGCTCCATGGCTTCAATCCTCTCGATTGTTTCTGATTTGTCGACGCGCGGAAAAATTCCTTCGGGCTTGCCGATCTTTGTTCCAGGCTTGAGCTGTCCCCACGACAGCGAGTCGAACTGGACACTGTCGAGCGGCTCGGTCTGTCCAAGTTGCCGCCATATTTTCTGTGTCGATTGCGGGAGCACGGGATGGGCTAGGGCCACAACAATGCGCAACCCTTCCGCCGCCGTATACAGCACGTTCGCAAGGCGGTCCCGATCTTCAGGCTTCTCAGCCAGCGTCCATGGCTTCTCGACCGTAATATATTTGTCGATCCAGCCGACCAGTTCCCAAATCGATTCCAGCGCCAGGGAGAAACTCAGCCGCTCGTACAATTGAGTGATGTTCGTCAGTGCAATGCTTGCAAAGTCCGCCGAACCTGGCACATCTCGTCCGTAACCGCGAGCATCGGCCGGCTTGGGAATTTCTCCCCCGAAATATCTTTCGATCATCGTCAGCGTACGGCTGGCAAGATTTCCCAGCCCATTCGCCAGATCGCTGTTGTAGCGGCTCACGAGCGCGTCGTAGGAAAAACTGCCGTCCTGTCCGAAGACGATCTCGCGCAGCAGGTAGTAACGCAGGGGCTCGATGCCCATCACATTGACGATAGGCCGCGGCCGGACCACGTTGCCTCGGGACTTACTCATTTTCTCGCTGTCAAACAGCAGCCAGCCGTGCGCCCAAATCTGGCGCGGCAGCGGCAAGTCCGCCGCCATCAAAAACGCAGGCCAGTAGACAGCGTGAAAGCGAATGATTTCCTTGCCCACGATGTGCAAATCGGCGGGCCAGAGGCCGAGCCGATCATAGTCCGGCCCTCCGACAGCGCTCAGGTAGCCAATCAAGGCATCGAACCACACATAGAACACATGCGGCGCTTCCCCGGGCACGGGAATGCCCCAGCGAATCGTGGTGCGCGTAATCGATAGATTTCGCAAGCCGCCGTGGACGAAACTCAACACTTCATTTCGCCGGCTCTCCGGCTTGATGAAATCCGGATTAGCAGCGTAGAAATCGAGCAGCCGCTGCTGAAATTCGGAGAGCTTAAAAAAGTAGTTTTCTTCGGTGACGGTTTCGGTGGGGCGTCCGCAATCGGGACATGGATCGCCGGGTGCGGCGTCCACGACATAAGCATTGTCAAATATGCAATATTGGCCGGTATAATGGCCCTTCTCGACGAATCCATTGTCGCGGCACCGCTTGAACAGCCATTGGACGGTCCGGTGGTGCCTTTCGTCCGTCGTGCGAATGAATTCCTCGCCCGGAATTCCCAAGTCGTCCCAGAGCTGTTTCCATTGGGCAGCTATAGCCGTGGAAAATTCCTGCGGCGACATCCCGGCTTTTTTCGCTGAGCGCTCCACGTTTACGCCGTGTTCATCGGCTCCGGTTGTCATGACGACGTCAAACCCGCGCATGCGCTTATAACGGCGAATCACATCCGCAACGATGGTCGAATAGGTATGCCCGATGTGCGGAAGGCCGTTGGTGTAGTAGAGCGGAGTCGTTAGATAGTACTTCGGCTTTGTTTGGGAGGCGCTCATCTAGACTTTCCGTGTGAATTGTTGTGATTCATCATGAAACGGCAAGCGATCGAACAGCGCTGGCAACCTCTCCACCGGAAGCGCGAAATCGATAGTAAGCGCGCAGTTCAACGCTGTCAAATCGCTCTGGGGTACTAGAAGCCGATGTGGGTTTTCCGGATTGCGCGATCAAAACTACACCGGCTGAATCCGGTGCTGTCGCGCGCCGATATCGGCGTGGCACTCATGGCTGCTGCGGTGCTGATCCTCGGAGTAGGCCTGGCTGGCGCCACCGGGCACATGGCAGGATGGCGAAGACGAGTAACAAATAAGGGATGTCACTCCAGACGGTTCTGGCCGGTTTCATCGCGGTGCTTCTTCAAGTACTCGGTGAACGGTGTTCCGCCAGTGCCGACAGCGTGCGGATTCTTCGGATCGGTCTGAGCCTGCTGGAAAATGTAGGCTGCGGCATATTCGAAATGCAGCGAGCGAAAGTCCTCGAGAGCGTCCACGCAGGCGTTGAACACGGACGTCAAGGCGGGCCGGCTGGCTTTTTGAATGAATGCCCGCACCGGAGGTCTTCTCTCGAGCGACTCGATAAATGCACGATGCACCGGAGGCATATAGGTGCGCATCTCCTGAAGATAAACGCTGAGCATATCCTCGTTGTGTCGTACTCCGAGCATTGCGTCGAGCGCCGGGACGATAGCGCTTTGTGCGCCGGTTTCGCCGCGGAACTTCTGGGGACGCCCGCCGTAGGCCTCGACCCCTTCGTATATCACGCCCTCCGGGATATCAGGATGATTCTTCCAGCCGTGAATATAAGGGCGAACCCGGTGGTAATAGATGAAAGGTTCGCACCATTCCGGCATTCTCCGCAAAGTGGCGTGCATCGAACGCAGCGAAGATTCAACCTGGGACAGAAGAACTTCCAGTTGCTCTGCCTCACCTGCTTCGGCGGCATTCAGGCACGAGTCCAGACAGGAAATCGCGGTCGCTGCCTTCCGCTCGATCTCCACATGAATCAGGATGAACCATTCCTCGTCGATACCACCGAGAAAGTTTTGAATCAGGCCGAGGTTGCCGCATTCGATCTCGCGCGACTCATCGAAACGAAAGTAATTGTGAAGAGCGTAACTGCTGTAGCTAAGCACGGGCGGCCGGCCCAGGCTCTCTGCGATTTGGTGCCAGGGCACCGCAAGCCTCGACGGCAAAACCAATGCCGGGCGAAGGCCTCCCCAGACATAGGCGTGTCCCAGGTAACTCAGGAGAAGCATGGCTCGCTCGCGTTCGCGGTGGCCGGTTATCGCTTCGATTGGGAACCGAGGAAGGTCCACGATCCTACGACGAATTTGATCCGAAACCAGGAACTTCGGCAAACGCTGAGCCAGGGCTTCCCACGCGTCAAATTCCTTGGGAAGCTGAATCAGAGGGTCTTGAACGGGAAGAAAACCGCGCTCGTGATTAAGCTCGGGTGCGGTGATCGAGGTCAACATTGATTCTGGTCCTTATCCCGCCTGCTGGCCCGGCGCCCTCTTATGTAAAAAGCGCCCGACTCTTGGGTAATTCCAGAATATAAGAGTTATTACTGGGCTGCCAGTCCGGACTGGGGCATTGGTGCCTTGGGGGGCAACATAGCAG
>JBEKCU010000391.1:0-4196 GCA_050014735.1 Candidatus Acidiferrales bacterium
CAAAATGGAGGGATTCGCAGTTCGGGATTGGCTATCCACTGGCCGCCATCGAATAGAGGTCAAGAACTTTAGTCCTATTCGTATTGTGCTATTTGAAAAGAATGATCGAGCATCTGAGCCGATCGGACTGCACGCCCCTGGACTCTCAACTGACGCCATCTCGAATCGCGGCAACTCCACGAACGGAACGCCCCCGCCCGTTTGTGAAAACGACTACCCACCGGCTTAGAAGGCTGAAATTCCCGGATCACATTTCAATTACTAGTCTGCGAATCAACAGTGAGGGTCGAGAAAACGAGACAACTCCATGGATTCGGATAGTGTCCTAATTTAAATTTAACTTCGGGTGTCGGCTGGCAACCTCTGGGAACGCCAATCTCACGATTGGCGTTTTGTGCTTCCGAGCCGTCGCCAATCGGGAGATTGGCGTTCCCAGGGGCGGCCTCATATTTCTTCGAACGCATTTCTCTAAATTAGGACACTACCTGGATTCGCATTTCCTTGCCGCCCCGAAACCCGGCGCGCTAAAATGAATTATGTGACGGGTTCAGCTATTGCGTTCGACTCAGAGCTTTCCCCGCCGGCCTTTTCCGCAAGGCAGATGCAGACAAGGAGAACCTGATGCCCGCCTTTCCCGGCGTGGATTTCCTGGACTTCGATTCCCTGCTCAACGATGAGGAGTTGCTGACCCGCAGGACCGCGCGGCAATTCGTCGACGACCATGTGATCCCGATCATCGAAAAACACAATCGCGAAGCCACGTTTCCGATGGAGTTGGTGCCGCAATTGGGTGAACTCGGATTTTTCGGCTCAAATCTGGAAGGCTACGGCTGCGCCGGGATGTCGAACGTCGCCTACGGCCTGGTGATGCAGGAACTCGAGCGCGGCGACTCCGGCCTTCGTAGTTTCGTCTCCGTGCAGAGCGCGCTGGTCATGTATCCGATTTACACGTACGGTTCGCTCGAGCAAAAAGATAAGTGGCTGCCTCAATTGCAAAGCGGCCAAGTGCTGGGCTGCTTCGGCCTCACGGAACCTCAGTTCGGATCGAATCCCGGCGGCATGCTGACACGCGCCGTCAAGCGCGGCGATCGCTACATACTGAACGGCGAGAAGATGTGGATTACCAACGGGTCGCTCGCCGATGTCGCCGTCGTGTGGGCCAAGTGCGAAGACGACCGGATTCGCGGTTTTCTGATCGAAAAAGGAACTCCCGGCTTCAAGGCCTGGGACGTGCACGGAAAGCTTTCGCTTCGCGCTTCGGTCACGTCAGGACTCGCGATGAACGACTGCGAAATCCCCGAGGAAAACGTGCTGCCCGGCGTGGCTGGATTGAAAGGCCCGCTAAGTTGTTTGACGCAGGCGCGCTACGGCATTGGCTGGGGAGCGATCGGCGCCGCGATGGCTTGCTACGACACCGCGCTGCAATACGCAAAGACGCGCAAGCAATTTCAGAACAAGCCGATTGCATCTCACCAACTTGTGCAGGACAAACTGGTGTTCATGATTACGGAAATTTCAAAGGCCCAGTTGCTGGCGCTGCACGTGGGAAAGTTGAAAGACCAGAAGCGCCTCGATCCCGCGCACGTCTCGATGCTGAAAATGAATAATGTATGGATGGCGCTCGAAACGGCTCGCAAGGCGCGCGATATTCTGGGTGCGAACGGCATCGTGGACGACTACTGCGTTATGCGCCACATGAACAACCTCGAATCGGTCTCCACCTACGAGGGTACGCACGACATTCATCGCCTGGTCATCGGCGAGCGCATCACCGGCATTCCCGCCTACTTCTGAAGCCGGAAGCCCGAGGAGGGCCCAATGTTTCGAAACACCGCCGTTTTTGCATGGCCATTCCAATTCGCGCTGCACATGCTGCTGATCGGGATTTTCCTATTCGCGATTGCCGCCTCGCCAGCGTCGGCCCAGATCAAGCCGAAGGTTCGCACGATCACCGCATTCATTCGCCTCGATACCACTCAATATAAGCAGCAGTTCGCCGATACGGTCGCCATGTTGCGCAATGCCCAATCGCGATTCCAGCTTGCGGGATACGAAGTCGATTCGATTCGCATCGCCACGCAGCCGTTCCCGGAGTACACAGGCGGCATGACAAAAGACGCCGCGCTCGCGCTGTTTCACGATCTCGACGGTCTGGCCAAGCAGGAAAAGGTCATGATTGGCATCGGCCCCGCTTTGCTGGCGGAAAAGGACGATTCCTCGCAGGCGCAGCTTCTCGCCGAAATTTTGGGCTCTTCTACAAACATCTTTGGCAGCGTCGTCGTGGCCGGGAGCGACGGTGTCCATTGGAAGGCCGTTCATGAGGCCGCCGGCGTCATGAAATATCTCGAGGATCACACCGACAAAGGCATGGGAAATTTTCGTTTCGCCGCCATTGCCAATGTCCCGCCGTACACGCCTTTTTTCCCCGCAGCCTATCACCAGGGGCTGGGACACCAATTCGCCATTGCGCTTGAATCCGCCAACACAGTCGCTCCGGTGATGGCCGTGCAGCGCGACCCGGACGCTACTCGCCAGGCGCTAGTCGCTGAATTGAGACTGCATGCGGAAGCCCTGGCGGATATCGCCGACAAAATCGACTTGCAAACGGGATGGTCGTATCAGGGGATCGACCTCTCACCTGCACCAATGAAATACGCGTCGATCGGAGCGGCGCTGGCAGGATTCGCCGGAGGCAAATTCGGCACGAGCGGCACGCTCACAGCCGTAGCCACGCTCACTGCGGCCCTGCGCGATATCTCCGTGAAAAAAGTAGGCTACTCGGGAGTGATGATGCCGGTGCTGGAAGACTCGCGCCTCGCTGAACTCTGGGGCGAAGGAAAGCTCTCGATGGACCAGCTCCTGGCGTACTCAGCCGTGAGCGGCACCGGACTGGACACGATTCCCTTGCCCGGCGATGTCACCGCGCAGCAACTCGAGCGCATCGTCGGCGATGTCGCGACTCTGTCCGTAAAGTTGTCGAAGCCGCTCAGCGCGCGCCTGCTGCCCGTCCCCGGCGCGAAACCTGGCGATCGCACTACGTTCGACGATCCGAATATGGTGAATACGGTGATTCAGGCGCTGCCGTGAGGTAGCAGTAAGGAGACTTTATCGTTCAGCGAATCGTGAATTCAATTTCCTACCTTACCTCTAAAAATGCCCAAAATGCATAGTGGATTTGGAATCGAAGCCCTCTCCTGGCGTGCCGCGCTACTTGTTTGGCAAGTGAAAGTGCCTTTCTATATTCTTGGGGATCTTCGACAAACCGGAATCGGTCTTTTCTAGTTTCCAGGCCCAGAAACGTGACGGAGCAAAGTAGCTCGATCAGTCTCGGCATATCCGAACCGCCGCCTTTAGACAATTTGGCGGCGACCTCATCCTCGGTCAGGATGGGGGATGAGCCGACAAATTCGTAAAGAATATCCTCAATATGCTCCTCCGTAGCGCTATCCTCAACCAAAATGCTCCCGAACGCAAATTGAGAATACTGCTTCTCACTTTCTCGAATGTCTTCCTCGGTTACAAGTGTGTGGTTTCTATTCACGGCAGTGGCCATCGCGGCCTTTACAAAAAAGACCAGATCGCGAGGCCTAGGCAGGATTCTAGTCGCGAAATACTCCTTCGTCGGGACTCCTCCCACTGTCTCACAAAAATATCTCTTCCAAATTTGATCCGGGCGAACTGTTCCTTCATGCGACGCGACGAAACGCTCATCAATTACCCTCATGAGAATTTCGCGATCGCCCCATCGCAGCTTGGAATATGGAATCTTATCGGGTTCACTGGCCACTGCTCTAAGTTTGTCGAATATGTCTGACCGCAGAAAAATTGCAAGGGTGAGGTTTACAGAACGTCTCCTGCTGTCGGCCCGCTTAAAATCTATGCCCAGCCGATTCGCTGCGCCCAGTAGGCCTAACAAGAATTGTGCGAGGGTGTCAAGATCACTTCGTCTGTCCCATGGTTTGTCCAAGTTGTCGATAAGAATGCTCACTCGCTTCTTTGATGAGAGCACATCGCCGAGTAACAGTCTTAAGTCGTGTATTTCACTCTGGTGCAATGCCTCGGAGATCCCGAGATGTGTAATTTCCATACTCGCGCCTCCGCCCTGGGATTTCACGAGCGACTCAAGGCAGTTCTCCAACCTTACCGCAAACTCACCTTTTAGTTTTGCCCCTTCTCTGCTCATGAAGTCGAGAAGC
>JBEKCU010000392.1:0-3893 GCA_050014735.1 Candidatus Acidiferrales bacterium
AACATCGCCGGCAAGCAAAATGTGCTCGGCATAGGGCGTAGCGCGAATTCGATTGCGGATCTCAGCTTCGTGGCTTCCCGCCCCGATAATCAGCAGGCCCGCGTCACGGCGCGTCTCGCGCACACTTCCAAGTGCTTCGATCTGCAAAGGGAGATCGTACTCCGGCTCCAAGCCGCCAACAGTGAGCAAGACCGGGCTGTGCGCCTCGAAAAACCCGCGGATTGTTTCAGGAAGCGCGACGTCAGGCACATGGGCGGGCAATGCAGAGGGTAGAATCAACCGAATCTTTTCGAGCGGTACGCCAAAGTTAATGAACATAGCAACGAGTTCCTGGTTGACCCCGATGAGCCCGTCAAAGCGGCGGAAGAGAAATCCCCGCAAACTGATTGGGCGTGCCGCCTTGCCTGCGGGCGATGAAGGATAACCGCCCGAATGCAGGGTAAGAACCAATTTTCGACGCGGCAGTAGAGAACACACCAAGCCGAGTCCCAGGAGTCTCCAACTAACATTTCCTCCGATGTGAACATGGATGATCCCCGCCTTTTTTTGAAGAACCAGGCGAACCACCCCCATCGCACTCGCCGGATAGTGAACGCCGTGGCCTTCCGCTTTTCGATGACGAGTCAAATTGATTACTTCACAGCAGACTTGTTGCCGATCCAGAAAATCCTGGAGCGAGGCTAGACTAATCTCAACGCCCCCGTGCGGAGGTGGATATGGACCCAACAGAAGCACTCTTAGTTTTGGCTCGGGGGTGCTGCCGGTCATCTTGTTCGAATTCAAGTCCCACCTCGGCCCAGTGACCTAACGGCTTGCGCCGATCTCTGGCGCTACGGCATCGAAATGACTCAGAAGTGAGGGATCTCGATCGAAAAAAACACGATTCCAGAGTTCGAAATTCAGCAGGCGCCACATGGCATCCGTGGCATCTGCCCGACCCGTCCGGTGTGCTTCCAAAAGATCCCGTACATAATTTGCATTGAGGATTTTTCGGTCGGCCAACCGGCCATCGGTCAGGATCTTCGCGACGCGATCGAAGAGTTGATAGCGAAGCCAAGGCTTCACCGGGGTCGGAAATCCCATCTTCGAGCGGTGAAGAACTTCGGCGGGCAGCCGGCCTTCCATGGCCCGCCGAAGGAGGTATTTGCCAGACAAGTAGCGCACCTTCAATCGGGCAGGGATGCGCATGGCGAACTCTACCAGCCTGTGATCAAGGAAAGGAACCCGACTCTCTATCGATGCCGCCATGCTCATCTGATCTTGCTTCATGAGCAGTTCGACGAGATATGTCTTGATATCGAGATACAGCAGGCGCGTGAGCAAACTGTCCGGCTTATCGTCTGATTTGAAATAGTCTATCGAAGTACCATAAGCACTAATATCCCGCAGTTGGTTCGCCATCTCCGGGGTGAAGAGCTGGGATTGCATCTCTTGTGGGAAGACGGAGTGGAAGTTGTCGAAATAAATCTTCTCAAAGTGGTTCTCGTAATAGAGGAACGAGTGTCGGAGTTTTCTACGAATGGATGTCGGCAGCACCGGACGGTTTAGCCCTCCACGCACCACACCGCGTAGCACTGCAGGCACCAATTTTTCGTAGGCAGGGCTGTACCGCAGGTTGAACACTGTGGCGCGGTACTTCATATAACCAGCCAAGAGTTCGTCGCCTCCCTCACCAGTAAGGACCACTTTTACCTTCTGACCCGCTAGCTGAGAGACGAAATGAAGTGCGACACTCGAAGGCCACACCATTGGCTCGTCCTCGTGCCAAATTAACCGTGGCAAGCTACCCAGGAAGTCGTCCGGGCCGAGCATGACCTCGTTGTGTTCTGCGCCAATGTGTTCGGCCAATCGCCGCGCGTAAGGTAGCTCGCTGAAGCGATCTTCCGCGTAGCCGACCGAGAATGTCTTGATTCGCTCTTTCGAGAGCCCGGCCATCACGGCTGCAATCGAACTAGAGTCGAGTCCGCCACTCAGGAACACTCCCACAGGAACGTCGCTCATCAGGCGCATCCGGACCGATTCAGTAAAAAGTTCCCGGAACCGTCCGATGTGCTCGGCTTCCGTGGCTCCCGTCTCCTCCGAAGTGATGTCCAAATCCCAGTACTGTTCGGTGCGTGGCTGCGGATTTGGCTGATTCAGATCGATACTCAGGCGATGGCCCGGGAGAAGCTTGGAAATTCCCTGGAATAGTGAATCGCTGGCAGAGAGATAGCCGAGGGCGAAGAACTCGGGCAATGCGCTGTGGTTCATTTGTGGATCGAGACCTGGCACCTCGAACAGCGCCTTCATTTCGGAAGCAAAAGCAAATCTTCCTTGTGTCACGGCATAATAGAAAGGCTTTATGCCTAAACGGTCCCGAGCGCAAAACAAGCGTCTCCTCGGCGAATCCCAGATGGCAAACGAAAACATCCCGCGAAGATGATGGACGCAGTCATCCCCGTATTCTTCATAGAGGTGGAGAATCGTTTCTGTGTCGCTGTGCGTGGCGTAGCGGTGACCGCGACGTTCCAAATCAGGGCGGATCGATGCGTGATTGTAAATTTCGCCGTTGAAGACAATCCATACGGTTCCGTTCTCGTTCGACATCGGCTGGTGGCCGCCGCTCAAATCCACGATGCTCAGGCGTCTGAACCCTAAAGCGATGGGAGGATTGACGTAATATCCGGCATCATCGGGTCCGCGGTGAACGAGCTTCTGAGCCATGGACTCGACGTGCTCGCGTGAGACTCGACGCCCACCTTCCAGCTCCAGAACTCCGCAAATGCCGCACATTTCCTTAGTTTCCTTCCCCAACCGCAATGCCGTTATCTGTGTGCTTGAACTCAACCTGCTTGCCGTTCAACTGAACAGATTTCGCCCGCCGCAGCGCCAGTGCGAACGGCCGCACTGGCTGCATGTGAACTTCAAGTGAGTCGCCGTGGCAAACCAAGTCGAACGCCTCGCACTTTCCTTCGCAGCGAAACTGGGGCGCTCCCTCTAGGTTCAGCCACGAGCCTTTGAGCAACGTCATCCGCTCCAACTTCCTATCCCGACCGTGCCGGAGAAAGGCAAAGTCGGCGTCAGTTGTAGACTTTTGATCCGATTGCATCCCTGTCGCGTCGGAGAAGATGAAATAGTCGATCTGCTCACTCGTCTCCAGGGCCCACACCGATCCCTGACCAGGAACTTGGCGAAGACGGGCTTCGTACGGCGCGCCTGGCCATAGGATCCAGGGAATCCGAGCGGGCACGGAACAGCGAGTTTTGCCCGCCAAAGCGGGAGCAGGTTCACGGTGGCCGTAGTCCCTCGAATACCACCCTTGCACGGGGCCCTCTTCGCCGCGGCCCGCATTGAGAGACACGCTTGGATCCGCGATGATCAGAAAACGATTATCGCTCTTTGTTGCCCAACACGAATGTTCTTCAACGCGCAACTGGACATCCGGAGGGAAGTGGAAGAAGAACTCGAGCGAATGACTCCCCGCGCCGGTTATATCGTCTAACAGAAACCAACGGTCCGGTTTCACGAAGACTATCCGACGTCGGTGTGTTACTGGCTCGTCAAGCCGCCCATACCCTTCGTGCATCCCGCTCGCATAGTCCAAGTTGGCTAATGTGGCCCAGCTCTCAAGCCGTGCGGGACACAGGTTAAGCCATTTGAACGGTCCTGCTGGCTCCGCCTGCCCTTGCCCGTCGATCACAAGGGTGTTGTGAGCCTGAGTGGAGCGAAAGTAGTCGCGCCATTCCTTCGAGGCGGTGTACACGAATGTTCCGGGATCAACCAGCCAGTTTGTACCCTGTGCGGAACAAACCACGCTCAACGCGTCGGCATGGCCATGACCGCAACTGTCCATTCCTTGCGGGCCCGCGTCGAACGCCAACATGCTCGCATCGCGCTGCCAGTCATTTCGCATC
>JBEKCU010000393.1:0-3868 GCA_050014735.1 Candidatus Acidiferrales bacterium
ACCTGGCGGCACGTGCTCAAACCTTACTTTTACCGTGCGCAGCGGCAAAATATGGTTTATCGGGAATGGGACTGACAACGACGATGCTGGCACCATCGCCAGAAACTGCGCCGCACTTGAAAGCGGCACCGCTGGCAATGGAGAGGGTGGGTCAGGAACCTACGCAAGCCCGTGGAAGTTGACAGATGTAGCGAGTGTGGGAATGAATGGTGGTCATGAAAACCATGGACCGGCCGCCGGAGCAAGAACACCATACATGTATTACCAGTGCATGGCGCTTGGGGACACTTTGGTTTTCCTCGATGGGGCAAACTATCCGTACTATGACGGCAGTGGTCTCTACTCATCTCTTGCGTTGAATCGCGGGCTTGGTTCAAAGTCCAGTTTCTTTACTTTCATGGCGCGGCCGGGTGCATCGGTGCAGTTAGGCGGGGAGGGATACGTCACAGATGGTATCCGCGACACAGGCGATACAAATACGGTAGTTTCCGGACTCCACTTGACCGGATCTGGGCCGACTAGCGGTCAAGCGTTTTCTGGCGATCCAAGTAATTCGGAGACCAACCCGCCGAATATACGAATTGTCGGGAGCGTACTGACTTGCCCTGATTGTTCGGGTTCTGCAGCTGTTCTGTCGGTAGGATGGGTAGTTAATGCTGAGACTAACACGGCAAATGTAGGTACCGAAATTCTCGGTAACTGGGTTTACGATGCAGGATGTTCCGACGCGGGCGGCGTGTCGAACAAGGAGTATCACTTTATTTACACCAGCGGAAATGGCGAAGAGATAGCTTACAACAAGATTGGCGGAGCCGGAGCGACAGGCGGCTGCGCCCAGAACGGAATTCAGATCAACTACTACGCAGGCGGCTCGATAGGCTATGGAAATCTGAGTGTCCACGACAACGACGTTTCCTATGCCAACGGCGCTGGAATCAACATGGCCACCCTTGACCCAGGCCGCGGGCCAATCAAAGTTTACAACAATGTGATCCATCACACTGGACTGCGCCCAGCCAGCGACAATGCGAGCTTTTTTACCTGCTTAGCCTTTCCCGGCTACTCGCCTTCGGCGAGCGCGGGAACGGTCGACGTGTTCAACAACACATGTTGGGATACGAGTGCCAATCTTAACAATTCGAACATGTATGACTCAACCTCCTGTGCGGTATACGTCTCGGCATCCGGAGGGCAAACGAATCTGACCGTGAATCTGGTCAACAACATCTTCGCGCAGCCCTCCTATGCCTACACGTCGAATGCAAACGTTTATCTCTGCGGGTCCGGTACATCGCAGATCACCGGCAGCAATAATCTTTTTTATAGCGGCGCGACACCGAAAGGCACATCACCCGCATCTTCATTGACCTCGCTGGCAGTGCCGACCACTCCGCTATTTACCAGCGCCACCACGCCTGGTCCGTGGACGGACTTGAAACTTCAGAGTAGCAGTCCGGTGATAAAGGCCGGCAGCACATCGCTTTACCCGGCGATCGACTTTGCCGGGAACTCACGCCCATCCCCGCCAACGATTGGGGCGTTGGAGTACGGCGGCGCATCATCGGAAGAGCAGATTACCGTCAGTGCCCAGCCAAGTCCGGCGACTGTGGAGCAGCCGGTTACCCTCACAGCTACGGTCGCGCAAACTGGCAGCTCGGTTCCCACCGGCAGCATCAACTTTTTAAATGGGAGCGTCTCTTTGGGGCAGGCTTCACTTGACAGTGAAGGCACGGCGACACTGGTGGTTTCATGGCAGTCTGTTGGTTCCTACAAAGTGATAGCTTCCTATTCGGGCAACTCGAAGTATCCAGCGGGTGAATCTGCCTATGTTGCTCTTCAAGTGCTCTCCACCACGACGACAAGCCTGGCTGCCTCTTTGGATCCGGTTAAAGTCGGTCAGGTTCTGGTTCTGACGGCAACCGTCGAAGGGAGTGACAGCACCGTCCCAGGAGGTTCGGTCAACTTCCTGAATGGTTCCGCGCTGGTGGGAACGGCAACCCTGAATGCCTCCGGCGTGGCCACGTTCTCCACCGCAACGCTGGCAGCCGGAACCTATAGCCTGACGGCTCAGTACACGGGCAGTGCGAGCTTCGAGTCCAGCACATCGGCCGTATTATCGGAGACCGTGGAATCGGCGACTCAATCCACGACGACGACTAGCCTGATTGCATCACCGAATCCAGCCACTACCTGTCAGGCGCTCACCATGACAGCGACTGTCAAAGGAAGTGGCAGCGCCCCGCCAACTGGCACGGTCCGCTTCCTGAATGGGTCGACACTACTGGGAACGGCAACTCTGAATTCGTCCGGCGTGGCGACGCTCTCCAACGTGTTGCTGGCAGCCGGAACCTATCGCCTGACGGCCCAATACTCGGGCAATGCTGGCTTCGAGTCCAGTACATCGGCCGTATTATCGGAGACCGTGGAATCGGCGACCCAATTCGCGACGGCAATCCCGGAGGCATATGAGAATATAATCAACTCGGGCCGGGCGGTGGAACTGGAAGTGACTGGTAGCATGATCTTTGGCAAGAGCACCGCATTGCAGGCGGTTCTGCTCAGTAAGACGGCAGTTCACACATTGGGTTTCAATCCGATCCTTGGAACCAGATTTACTGCTGATAACCCTCACGTCCTATGATCTTTCTGCACGCGCAACCGCCACCATTTCTCGGCAGTGGATTGCTTCGGACAATTGTTCGACCAATGCCGCACTAAGCTTCGAGGTACCTGCGCAAGCTGCAACGATTAACCTTAGCAGGAATTAGGCAGCGAACCCTCCGAAGCGGCACCAGGAATCTGGCGCCGCTTCGCTCTTGCGGATCGAATGCAGAAAGCCGTAAACTCCATAGTTCGAGGCTTTGATCTTTCACTCTTCACAAGCCAAAGGACATAAGACCGTGAGAAGTTCATTCGTCCGCCATTTCAACTACCCACTCTTTGTCGCGATCGCCTCTATTCTGCCTGGCTTTGTGCCGAAGGCGAACGGCATAACAGCGAACGCCTCACTGCCTCTGATTCTCTACACCGACATCACCTCTGGGCCAAACTCGGGGGGCGAAGGCAACAACGGGACCTATCTGACAATTTATGGCGCCCATTTCAGAGCGACCCAGGGGACCTCAAAGGTAACCATCAACGGCCATGCAGTTGCGCAATACATTTTATGGTCCGATACGAAGATTGGGGTCCAAGTGGGCCATGTCTCGACCGGACCCATCGTGGTTTCCGTCGGTGGAGTATTCAGCAACTCAGAGAAGACGTTTATGGTCCGGCCTGGCCGCATCCTTTATATCGGGCCGTCGATCGATAATTCTGCCGGATCCTGTTCTGGTGGCACTTACGCGCAACCCTGGGGACTCGCGAATTTGGCGAGTAAATCCGAAGCGGCATATACGAGAACGATGCGGACGCCTCGCTTCTATTACAACTGCATTTCGCCCGGCGACACGCTTGTGTTCCTCGATGGTGTGACGTATCCGTACTTCGATGGTGCAATGTGGCACTCATCTTTGACTCTCGGAGACAATAGAGAAACAGCTACTCCCAGCAAGTTCTATACATTTATGGCGCGCCCGGGCGCAACGGTGCGATTGGGCGGCACCAGATGGGCGACGTTCCCGATCCGGGATCATTCTAACGGGTATAACGTCGTCTCGGGCCTCACACTTACGGGGAGCGGTGCGAATGGAGGCAACGTATTTACAGCACATGATCGAATCGTCGGCAACGAAGTCACCTGCCCGGACTGCTGGGGCCCATCGGGAGCACTCGCAGGAGGTGGCGACGGCCTGATCCTCTACGGGAACACCGTTCATGATGTCTCCACGCTCGACCCCGGGGGATCGAACAAGACTTACCATGACAT
>JBEKCU010000394.1:0-3848 GCA_050014735.1 Candidatus Acidiferrales bacterium
AATCCAAGAATTTAGGAAGAGCCCCCACAGAGCCAGCCTGCTTCCGATACCACCTCGGGTCCCCCAAGTCAACTTAGACCGCCCTATAGCTTACAGCAAGTGGGATGAGATGCACAGGGCGTGCCGGGCCGTTGCCCGAGGCGTTCTCCGGTGTGCCAGCCGTTTTCCAGATGTGACTATTGCGCTGTACCAAGACTCGCCAGCGCCTCGCGCGCGAGTTGCTGTACGCGTCGCGCGCACGCCGCATCTTCGTAGGGAGCCATTGCCGCTGCTCGAAATCTCGCGGCAGCGGTCTCAGTGTGGCCCAGCTTCTGCTCGATGTCTCCCGCCAGGAGCAGAAAAATCGGATTTTGCGGGTATTCGGAGATGAGCGGCCCGGCAGCCTGTGCTGCGCGGGCGTAATCGCGATCGTAGTTGCGCAGGTTCTTGGCCATGTTGAAACGCGCTTCCATTTGGGTCAATTCGCCCATGGCCGAGTCGGTCTCCAGTTGGCGCAAGCCGACGCGTTTGTCGCCGCCTGGAATGCCCATGAAGAATCGAAGAATTTTCGCCATCGCCGAGAGCGTGTCTACATAATAGTTGTAGAGTCCCAGGCCGAGGTTTGCATCCGCCATGCCGGGATCGAGCTCAAGGCAGCGCAGCAAGTGCTTTCTGCCCTCGACGCCGGCGCGCGCCACCGGTATTTTCTCGAAGCGCAGGCCCAGCAAACGGGCGCGAGACGCGTAGCCCAATCCCGCGTACAGTTCCATTTCGGCGGTGTCGGATTTTGCAATGCTCGCTTCGGCCAGGTGCGCCACTTTATCGGCAAGGGCAAGTTCCGCGTCGTCGTCGGGTTCGGCCGGACGCTGGTGGCTCCAGGCGTCAATCGTGTTGTATTTGCGCTCCATCCACCGGCAATAAATTTTCCACCACAGCACATCGGCTTCGATGAGATAGCCCAGAGGATGCTCGGGCCCAGCGGTTTGGAGCTTGCGAGCCACCGCGATGGCTCGATCGGGCTCGCCCGAGTACATCAGCCGGATCGCTTCAGTCGCCTGTGCAGGGACGTTCAGTTGCGACGCATGTGACACCGGCGCGGCAAACGCCGCAAACGCCAGGAAAAACAATAGGAAGTTGCGCACGGGGCTATTCCTGAAATTTCTTTTCGGCGATGTACTTGCGGCTGAACGCCCAGGCGCCCGTCACATACATCGCGAAGCATTCTAACGCATATACGGGGACGCGTGAAACCCGCATGAAATGCAGGTAGGAGAGGCACGGAGTCAAGAGCATCGGAACGCCAAGCTGAAGGTGGGTCGCTTTTCAAGAACAGTTCTCCGCTGTTTCTACCTGGGCGGCCAGAGCTTTGATTTTTCGATTCCCGTGCGGATTCATTCGGATCGGGACAAGTTGCAGCTGGGGCTTACGGGTGACCGCCTGAAGTTGTTATCTCGATCTCGCCACGCGATCCAGGACTTCTCGGACTCGACGGCAGAGCGTCCTCGGACTATACGGCTTTCTCAAGACCGCAACGCCGCGCTCGACAATCTCCGCTAAGGCGGCCGTCTCATTGCTGTAACCGGTTGCAAAAATCGCGGAAACTCCTGGCTTCATCGCGCTAATCGCCGCATACGCCTCTGCCCCATTGCGGCGTGGCATGATCACGTCCAGCACTACCAGAGAAATGTCGTCGCGGTGAGCGGAAAACATGGCAACGGCTTCCTCACCGTCGCTGGAAAGTAAGACGCGATAACCCAGCGATTTGAGGACGGTTTCCGCCGTTTCGCGGATGCCCTCGTGATCTTCGGCGATTAAGATTGTTTCCGTGCCGCCGCGGATGGGTTTATCTTCAATGATGGCGAGCGGATGTTCGGTCTTGGCCGAGGCTTCCACCGCCGGAAGAAGAATTCGGAACTCGCTCCCATGGCCCTCTTCGCTCTCCACATAAATAAAGCCGCCATGCTGTTTGACAATTCCGTACACGGTGGCGAGTCCAAGCCCGGTACCCTTTCCTGTTCCCTTGGTCGTGAAAAACGGCTCGAAGATCCGATCTCGGACCGCGGAATCCATACCGATGCCGGTGTCACGTACACGTAGCTGGGCGTATGCCCCTGGCTTGAGTCCTGGCGTGGCGCGGCACTGTTCTACCGATATTTGCACGTTCCGCGTTTCGATGATGAGCCGCCCTCCCTTTGGCATCGCATCGCGCGAATTTATGCAAAGGTTCATCAACACTTGCTCGATTTGAGCTGGGTCCGCACATACCACGGACAAGTCCTGCGCCAAGTCGGAGTGGATCTCGATGTCCTTGCCAATTACGCCTTCAAGCAGATTCAGAACCTCTTGAACGGTTTGATTGAGGCTGAGATCCCGCGGTTCCAGAATCTGACGGCGCGCGAAGGCGAGCAACTGCCGGACCAGCGCCGTGACGCGATCGCATTGCGAATGAATTTTCTTGAAATAGGTCAGTAATTGGCCCTCGGATAACGAAGCTTGTTCCTCACCCAATTCCGCCCAGCCAAGGATTGCGCCGATCACGTTGTTAAAGTCGTGCGCGACCCCGCCGGCAAGCTGTCCGATGGCCTCAAATTTTTGTGCCTGGCGAAGCTGTTGTTCCAACGCCCGGCGCTCGGTCATGTCCCGCGAAACCGTGGCCAGCAGGCGCGGTTGACCTGTCTGTGGATCCTTGATCTGGAAGCCGACGAAATCCATGGGAAGAGCCTGTCCGGTCTCACGATGCCGGAATCGCAATTCCCCCGACCAGTGTCCGACCGAGCGGAGCGCAGGCAAAATGGTTTCATGCACCAAGGGCAAATCGCCCGGGATCACATAGTCGAGGGAGCGAGTCCCTTTCACAGCCTCCGCGCTGGCGAAACCCAGCAAAGCACGGCCTGCGGGATTAACGTATTCCACATTATCGTTCAGATCCGCGACAGCGATAAAATCGCGGCTATTTTCCACCAAAGTGAAGAGCTTTTGTCGTTCCTCCTCGGTGCGTTTTCGTTCCGTGACGTTCTGCGACACCACCAGCGCGGCCGCGTATCCCGAGTACTCCATCTTTTGCAGGGACATTTCCACGTCGATCACCGAGTCATTTTTCAGGCGATGATGCCACTGGCCCGTTTGCAACTCCCGAGGGGAATCGTTTCGAATCGCCCCGGCCAATGCGGGAAGTTCTCCGTCCGGATGAAGGTCCCCTGCCTTCATTCTCAGAAATTCCATCCGACTATATCCGTATTGGTCAACGGCCGCGTCGTTGACGTGGAGGAAGCCCAAGGTCTCCACTTCCAAAACCCACATCGGAAGCGGGTTGTTTGCGAATAGAAAGAGCGAGTTGGTTTCGCTCTGTCGCAGGGCTTGCATCATGAATGTGCGCCCATCGCGGAGGGATTTGTCCTCGAGCGCGCGCGCCACGGCCAGCGGCAGGCGCGTCAATTGTTGCTTCAGCACATAGTCCGTGATTCCCTGCTTGATGCAGTCGATGGCCAATTCATCGCCCAGGATTCCGGTCACTAAAATGAAAGGCACTTCGCTGCCGCTTTGCCGCAACGCGGTTAAGGCTTCCATCCCCGTCCATCCCCCGAGGTGGTAGCCCGACAAAACGATGTCATAAGAGAAGCGAGGCAGCTGAGCTAGAAAATCGCCGCGCGCACCGATAATTTTTGCCTTGCATTGAAATCCCGCTCGATCCAGCTCATGAAGGGTCAATTCCGCGTCCGTTATCGAATTTTCGATCACCATCACCCGCAAGGACGTGGACGTTTTCCCGGGTATGGTCAGCGATGGGATCGCGATCGTTTGGCTCATTACCTCATCTCCGTTCTCGATCCTGAATTTGTAGCTTCAGCGCCCGGAGCCAACAGCGTATT
>JBEKCU010000395.1:0-4738 GCA_050014735.1 Candidatus Acidiferrales bacterium
TTTTCTTAAGTCCGCTATAGAAATCACGGTAAATTCCTGACGCCGACAGCCTCGCGAAGCTGCTCGAGGGCAAGAAGGTAGGAAGCCAGAGTCTGGCGATAGCCGAGTTCCTCGGCGCGATAACTGCGTTCCGCGTCCAGAAAATCGATCAAGGCGATGGCGCCTCGGTGGTAAGCGTAGTCGGCGATGTCGCGATCTTTCTTCGCGATATCTCGGTACTTGTTCCGGTATAGCATGACCACTCTATCATCGGACTTCAGCCCCTCATAGGCGTCTTTCACGTCGGTCATCACCTGGCCATTGGTCGCCGCTTGCTGTTCTTGTGCTTGAGTGATGACCGAACGGGTGCGGGCGATTTCGCCTTGATTGCGATTGAAGATGGCTAACGGTATGCTGGCATAAATACTAGCCGCGTTGATGCCGTTGACATGGGAGTAGTTCCCCTGAACGGTGACGTCCTGCTTCCCATCGGCCTTCGCCAGTAAATAGGAGCTGTTGGCTGCGGTCACGCCTTGCTGTGCCGCGCGCAAGTCTGGGCGGTTTTGCAGGGCCTGCATCTGCAAATCTTCGACGCTGCCCTTCAGCGGGATATAATCGAACGCATTCACGACGTCGTAATCGGCTGAAACCGATTCGTAACCCAACAGTTGCCGCAGGTCGGAGAGCCCCTGCTGGCGAGCCAACTGCGCCTGTTCCAAATCGGTTTCGAATTGCAGTAACTGGAGCTCAATTTTCAGGGAATCATCCTCGCTGATCTTGCCCGCCTTATATTGGAAATCGCCGATGTCCACGGTCTGTTGAAAGCTCTTCAGATCCTGTTCCGCAAGCTCAATCGTCGATTCCGCAAGCTGCACATTTACGAATAAGGTAGCTACCTGATATGTTAAGCTGCGTTCGCTATCGGCAACCAGGGAGCGCGTTTGGGCCGTCACATCCTTCGCAGCCTGATAGCGGCGCTCGCGCTTTTTGCCCCGCTCGATCAGATAGCTCAGGCCCAGGTCGGCCTCCGTCGAGTCATGCAGATACGTCGTATTCTGCCCGCTCGGGTTGATGGGCAAGTAGTCCCAATCCGCGAACAGTGCCGGATTCGGGCGTAGGTTGGCGGTCACTTCCAGCGCCTCATCTTGCGTGATCGTGGTCCGAGCGGCCAGGATGGTGTGATTATGCTGGAGCGCCATTTGAATGGCTTCGTCCAGCGTAATCCGGACCGGGCCTTGCGCCTGAGCAAACGCCGGGCTCGCGGTCAGAGCACAAATGAGGGCGGCGCAAGCAATTAGACCGGTGCAAATCTTCCAAAGGTGCCAGGTTGTTCGATTAGACCTCAAGTGATCCCTCCGGTTCGGGCAGCTTGTCAGTATCCCTCGCGGACCAGACGTACAGAGTCGGCAACAGAAATATATTCATAATCAAGCCTACCATTAGGCCTCCGACGATAACGATCGCGAAGGGCCGTTGGGAGTCCGAGCCAATCGCGTGAGATGTGGCTGCCGGCAACAACCCGAGCGTCGCCACAAGCATGGTCATCATGATGGGCCGAAGTCTCAGTACAGCGCCTTCGACAGCAGAGTCCTCGATCGTGTAGCCTCGCTCGCGAAGCTGGTTGATGTATTCGAGCATTATGACGCCAGTCTGCACGGAAACTCCGAACAGCGCCAGGAATCCGACGCCCGAGGAAACGCTGAAGTTAGTGTCTGTTAAAAGAAGCGCCAGCACACCCCCGATTGGGGCCATGATGACCGTCGCGAGAATCAGGGTCGCCCACTTGAATGACCGAAACATCGAGTAGAGAATGATGAAGATCAAAAGGACGGTTAACGGCACGATCAAGAAAAGCCGCGCTGCCGCGCGCTTTTGACTCTCATATTCCCCTTCCCAGTCAATATGATATCCACGGGGCATTTGAACCTTTGCACCCACATTCTTTATGGATTCTTCGACGGCACTGCCGAGGTCGCGGCCTCGCACGCTGAACTTGATCGCGATATACCTCTGGTTTCCTTCCCGGTAAATTTCCGAGCCGCCGTCCTGAGTTTGAATTTTGCAGAGCTGGGAAAGCGATACTCGCTCGCCCGAAGGAGACAATAGGCGAATGTTCTCAAGGGCCTCCTTCGTGGAGCGGTACTGCGGAAGGTAGCGCAGGACCAGGTCGTACCGCGCCTCTCCTTGTAGTACCTGCGTCAGGGCGTTGCCTCCCGCGGCTGTTTGGACGGCGTCCTGAATATCCGAAACATTGATCTGATAGCGCGCGGCCTGCTTACGATCGACTTCAAAGTTGATATTCGGCTGACCGAGGACTCGAAAGACACCTAGGTCCTCGATTCCCTTAACTTGGCGCATGACGGCGGTGATCTGATCGGCTTTTTCTTCCAGGACTTTTAGGTCGTCGCCGTAGACCTTGGCGGCAAGTTCGCCCTTCACGCCGCTCACCGCTTCTTCCATGTTGTCTTCAATGGGCTGAGAAAAACCCCACAGGACGCCGGGAATCTTGTTCAATTCGCGATTCATCGCGCCGATCAGTTCATCTTTGTCCTGGTGAAAGATCGGTCTCCACTGTTCTTTGGGTTTCAGGTCAACGAAGAATTCGGTATTGAAGTAACCCGTCGTGTCCGTTCCGTCATCCGGGCGCCCTGTTTGACTCGTACATTGCGGAACTTCCGGAAATGAACAGAGTACTGCCCGGGCCTGATTCATCAGGCGGATGCCCTCGGTGGGACCTGTGCTTGGAGCAAGGGTGCCCCGGACCCACATGGCGCCTTCATCCAGATGGGGCAGAAACTCAGAACCGATGACGCCGCTATACGAGAGAAAGAGTGCCAAGCATAATCCCGCCAATCCGATTCCCACCGTCACGTAGCGGTGATGGATGGCAGCCCGAACGGCGTGGCGATAACGTTCGGTTAAGAAGGCCATGACGGGGTTGTGCCACTCGCGAACTCCCTTTCTAAATAGAAAAGACGAAAGAACCGGCGCAATCGTCATCGAAAAAATCAGCGCTCCTAAGAGTGCAAATGCGACAGTCCAAGCCATGGGCCGGAACAACCTTCCCTCGACCCGTTGCAGCGTAAAGATCGGGAGATAAGCGGTGATAATGATGCCAATAGCGTAAAATACCGGCCGCTGGACCTCGTGCGCGGCCTCCCGGATCATTTCCGAGACTGGCTTCATGATCACCGTATTTTTACGCGGGGTTCCATCGCCCTCACTTTCAGATCCATGGCCGTTGCCCCGCTGACTTAAGTGCCGGATGATGTTTTCAACCATGACCACGGCCCCATCCACCACCATTCCGAAATCCAAAGCGCCCAGCGACAGTAAGTTAGCCGGAATCCCTTTTAGATTGAGGCACGTCGCGGCAAACAACAACGAAAAAGGAATGGTGAGAGCGACAATTATGGCCCCGCGGACATTGCCTAGAAACAGGAAGAGTACGATAACGACCAGAATGATGCCTTCCGTGAGGTTGTGGAGGACGGTGTGAGTCGTAAAATGCACCAGGTCGCTTCGGTCGATGAAAGGAACGATCTTCACGCCGGCCGGCAAAATGTGGTCGTTCATCTCCTTGACTTTTTCTTCGATTCCCCGAAGCGCCTCGTCCGCGTTTGCGCCTTTGCGCATGAGCACGACGCCTGAAACTACGTCGGGGGAATCGACAATTTTGCCGTCTTCGCGATGAAAGGCTCGCGCGAACTGCCCCAGGCGGATTTTGGGGCCTTGCGTGACAACCGCGATATCCTTCACAAACAGCGGCGTGCCGCTCTTGGTGGTCAGCACAGTGTTTTCGATATCCCGGACATCCCTGACCAGCCCCACTTCCCGAATATTGATTTCCTGGAGAGATCAATTTGTCGGGATCGACTCGAACCTGATATTCGCGGGTGGGTCCCCCGAAGCTGGCAACATCGACGATATTGGGAATGGCCTTGAAGTTCTTCTCGACGATCCAGTCTTCGAGTGACTTCAGCTCCATCGGATCGTATTGGGGATTGGTACTGGTCAGAGTAAAGAAGTAGATTTGGCCGACCGGACTCCAGTCGGTGCCCATTTGCGGTGAGACGCCAGGTGGCAGGGTGACCTGCGCAAGCCGCTCCAGCACCCTTTCCCGGTTCCAGGAGTTTTCCTCATCATCGTCGAAAACCAGTTTTATATCGGATAGCCCGAAAATCGAGAACGAACGCAAATGCGTGATGTGAGGAATGCCGTTCATCACGATTTCGAGCGGAATTGTTACCTGTTGTTCGATTTGCTCGGCCGAGATGCCCGGCCACTGCGTGATGACCTCGACATAGTTATCCGCCACGTCGGGATAGGCTTCCACCGGCAGGTTGTGGAAGGCAACCGCCCCCCAACCGAGTAATAAAAGGGTAATCGCGGCTACAATGAGCTTATTATCGAGAGCAAAATCAACGAGTGCGCGAATCATCTGTTCTTCCTCGCTGTCCCAAAAGGGTCATTGGTTGTCAGCCGCGTTCTGCAAAACCACGGCGTTGGTCACCACCTGCTGGCCCGGTTGCAGACCTGACAGAATTTCCTGCATCTGATTTGGCAAAGTATCTCCACCGCGAACTTCGACGCGGCGGAATTTTTTGTCGGCCGTAGGCGCGAACACCCAATCCCGGTCATGGAGATGCATGATCGCAGTGGCCGGCACCACCGTGTGAGTCTCGCTCTTCTGGCCGCGGAATGTAACTGTCGCGAACATACCGATACGCATGTTCCCGGGATTCTTGACCTCGATGCG
>JBEKCU010000396.1:0-3815 GCA_050014735.1 Candidatus Acidiferrales bacterium
GTGATCGTCACGCTGCATCATCCGCCTGTCGCCGACGTGCAAAAACACATCGAGGTGGACCACAATCCGAGGCCGAATGAGATCGCTCTGCGGGACTACCTGTCACGAGCCGCCCGGACCTCGCACGCCAGTTTTCTGGTCTGCGCCGGGCACATTCACAATTACGAACGCGCCGTGGTTGACGGCGTGACCTACGTGGTCTCCGGCGGCGGTGGCGCTCCGCCCTATTTCGTCGAGCGCACGCCGGAGGAGCTTTACACGAGCATTCTGTTCCCGAACTACCACTACCTAAAATTCACCGTGGAGAAAGATCGCCTGCACGCGGCCATGTACCGCGTCGCGAACCCAGAGGCCGATACCTTGAGCGTTGAGCTCAAGGACAGCTTCGACATCGCCTCGAAGCCGCGCTGAGTTCCATCCGCTGAAGTACGGGAGAAATTCCCTGAACGAAATCCATCGTGCAAAGCGCTGGTTCAATCACCCGGCCGGCAAGGTCGTTAGCGACTCTTCATGAGCTTATGTGTCCGTGTCTCCCCGATCGGGGCGCGACGAATTCCAGTAAACAATTCCAAGGGTGAAAACAGCGGGAGACAGAATTAGCAAAAAAAGACCGGTGAAAAATAAGAGTACGTTGCTGGAGGAGCTTCCATGTCCACCGGTAGCTCCAACCAACAGCGACACCCCAAGCCCTGCGACAATCAGCGCAGCGCACGCATAAAGAAATACGATGAACCCCCGAAAGTATCGGGAACGCACGATAGAAGTCATTGCCTCCGCCGACTGAAGGCGAGTTGCACATAGCCTAGCGCGGAGAACATTAAGATAGCCTTAAGATCGGCCGCGTCCCTAGTAGAACAGGCTTTTCATCCTGAGGCGAGCCGAAGGGCAGCCTGTTAGTTTTTGAGTTCTTAGCGTTGGAGCAAATCGCAGAGGACGTCAAAAGAACACAGGCTGAACAGTTCGCGAAAAAAGTCCCTCGCTGTCATTCTGAGCGAAGCGAAGAATCCCTTTGTTCCTGAATTCAACCCAAAGAGAGATTCTTCGCTTCGTTCAGAATGACACGACAGAGGTTTTTCGCAGCCTGTGAAGTCTGTGCTACTCACTCACTTCGGAAATCCGTACAGCACCGCGGCGTTGTCAACGAGCAGTCGGTGTCTTACCTTCGCATCCGGCGCCCACTTTGCAACCAAGTCGAACAGCACGGCGTCGTCCGGTTTCTCTTTCACGCCAGGGTGCGGCCAGTTCGATCCCCAGACCATCCGCTCAGGCGCGGCTTTCAAATACGCCTGGGCCAGCGGGGTCAATTCATCGAGGCTCTTGATGGCGTCCTTGCCGGACGTATCGGACGTCACCGACAGCTTGATGTATGTGCGGCCTTTATCGAGCATCTTGCGGATGACGTCGAAGGACGGATCGTTCGGGCCCGCCGGTTGGGGAACGTGCGCGAAGTGATCGAAGATAATTGGCGTGGGCATCCGAGCGAACAAATCCTGCCTCGCTACAATCTCTTCGGCGCTCATGCTGATATCGACGTGCCAGCCCAATTCATGCACACGTTTCGACAACGGCTCGATCATCTCCACGGTCGTGACCGCCTTGGGACCAGGATTGGTGAATCGGATGCCGCGAACGCCGCCCTTGTTCAGAGTTTCCAGCTCGGCATCCGTGATCGAGCTGTTAATCACGGCGACGCCTCGCGCATTGGGCCCGAACTGGGAGATAGCGTCCAATGACACGCTGTTGTCGACGGCGTACGGCCCGGGAGTGCAAACGATGTTGCGCTGAATTCCCAGCCGCTTTTGCAGCATCCGGTATTCGGCCACGCGCGCATCGGCCACCATTCCGTTCGCCGCGCCCGGAAATCGCGCCGGATCGTAAATGTGTTGGTGGCAATCGCAGCTCAGCGGCGGCGCTTTCAGCTTAGGGACCTCCGTGCCCGCCGAATTCGGCACAGCCCCCGGCACCTGAGCCGCATCCGCCGAAAGGATTGCCGCCGCTCCCAGTGCCGCAAGCCCCGCGCCCTGAATAAACGCTCGCCGTCCAATCTTGCTTTCGCTCATGTCGATCCTCCTGGCGGCCTTGAAATTTCAGGCCTGGCCTAAAGTTTCCTCAAAAGTGCATGGTGTCGAGTTGCCTCGCGCATCCTACACTCTTTCTCATGCCGGAAACAATGCCTGCCTTGGGAGGATGGTGTACAAATTTAGAGAAATGCGTTCGAGGAAATGTGAGGCTGCGACTTCGGAGTCCAACCCTGGGAACGCCAATCTCCCGATTGGCGTTCCCAGGACCCGGCAGCCTACATCCGAACTCAAATTTAAATTAGGGCACTACCCTTGGAAGAATCCAATTGCCAAGCGCGTACCGAACCAAATCCATGCCCAGTCACGCCGGACCGGACCATTCGTTGAATCCAATCGTTGAAACCACTTGGTGAAATCGTTTGTTGAAACGCCGGTAAGTGCTTTCTCGTCTTACAGAAGTCGGTTCTCATTACTCACGTTTCTCGGGATGTGGCCGCTGAAACATTCCGATCGGTACTGCGCTGGTGTCTGCTGGGAACAAACCGTGCCGAAAACCAGAGAAGATCACGAAAGCTTTGGATTAGACCGTGTACAATAGAGGGGTCGCTCCGGGAGCCAAGGAACCTGCTTGGGCCGTTTCCAGCCGCTCGGTCATTGTGGCGGAGATAACCCAGCGAACAAGGTTCAGAATGCCCAACTTTCACAAGGCCGCCCGGAACATAGCGTTCACTTTCGTTTGCGCCACGGTTTTAATGCGTGCGCTGCCTTCAGAGGCTCAGGAATTACAACAGTCCGGACCGCAAGTGTCCACTCCGGATGCGACTCCACCACCGGAACCCCAGCTAAGCAACGAACAGAGCGATGAAGGAAAAAAAAGTACGCGCATGTTCGGCATCATGCCAAACAATCTGACTGTCGAAGGCGCGAAGCGGATCAAGCCAATTTCATCGGGCGAAAAATTCAAGTTGGTGGCCGAAAGCGCATTCGACCCGTACGAGTTCGCGGTCGTGGGTATCCTGGCGGGAATCGGCCAGGCGACCAATGACACCCCGGAGTGGGGTCAGGGCGCGAAAGGGTATGGAATACGTTACGGAACCGATTTTGGCGACCAGGTGATCGGGAATTTCATGGTCGGAGCGATCTTGCCAACCGTCTTCCGCCAGGATCCGCGTTACTTCCAGTCTGGGAAAGGAAGTTTCTGGCACCGTGCAGGCTACGCGCTGAGCCGCATCGTTGTCACCCGCGGAGACTCGGGGGCAAAACAATTCAACGTGTCCGAAATTGCCGGGAACGGACTAGCTGCCGCTATCTCGAATGCATATCATCCGCCTTCCAGTCGTTCGCTCGCTGACACCGGCCAAACCTGGGCGACCCAGATCGGCGTCGATGCGATCGGCTATGAGTTAAAAGAGTTCTGGCCGGACATTCGCCGAAAATTCTTCAAGAAGAAATAGCTTTCCTGCGCCGGCACGCTGAGCGTCGTCGTTGCCGAACTATCCTCGGTCTCGAAATTCTCTCTCAAGCAGGCATTCAAGACAAACGCCGAGCTTCCAGTTTCCAACTCGGCGAGCCTATCGGGACATCTAAAATAATCCGTTTCCCTTGGAAGGCCTCGGGTGTATAACTCTGCGAATCGGACCTGTCAAAATGAAAACTTTGGAGGAAAACAATCCATGCTCGTCGTACGAAATTGTTTTGTCGCAAAACCCGGAAACGCGTCCAAACTCGCGGCGCAACTAAAGGAAGCCGCCGCCACCGCCAAAATCCCGAACCACCGAGTTCTGACTGACTTGA
>JBEKCU010000397.1:0-3803 GCA_050014735.1 Candidatus Acidiferrales bacterium
CATGCAGTCCGTCGAGCCAGGGGAGGATTGGCGCTGGTGTTACGTCGATGAGATCGAGGTATGACCGCAGCCTGATTGCCGGAGCGTCGCGAAAGTAGGAGGAGCGCAGCATGTCCGCAACCAAACACGTTTTAGATCAGCCGAATATCTGGCCGGCTCTCCCTCTTTCGGCCTGGGCAGATACTTACGCGACTCTGCACATGTGGACACAGATTGTAGGCAAGGTGCGGCTTGCACTAAGTCCGCTCGTCAACCACTGGTGGGAGGTTCCTCTGTACGTTAGCGTCCGGGGCCTCACGACTTCGCCCATTCCGTACGCGAAGGGCATTTTCGAAATCGAATTCAATTTCGTCACGCATACACTTGATATTGTTACCAGCAACGGCGAGATCAAAAGCATGACTCTTGCGCCGCGCACGGTTGCCGATTTCTACGCAGAATTTATGTCGGCGCTTCGCTCTCTCGATATTGACGTCAAAATCTGGACCATGCCGGTCGAGGTTCCGAACCCGATCCGTTTCGAACAAGACGGGACCCACGCCTCCTACGACCCTCAATATGCGAACGCGTTCTGGAGGATTCTCGTCATCGTGGACTCCGTCTTCAAAGAATTTCGAGCCGGTTTCATCGGCAAAGTCAGCCCGGTGCATTTTTTCTGGGGCAGTTTCGATCTTGCCGTAACGCGGTTTTCCGGCCGGCCCGCGCCCGAGCGTCCTGGAGCGGACGTTATCACCCGCGAAGCGTATTCGCACGAGGTAAGCAGCGTCGGATTCTGGCCGGGCGGAGGCGATATCAAGGGAGCGGCATTTTACTCGTACGCCGCGCCGGCACCTGCGGGATTCGGAGAGCGCGCGGTCGGTCCCGCGAAAGCGTTTTACAACGGCCAGATGGGCGAGTTCCTGCTGATGTACGACGACGTTCGAATGTCGGCATCTCCCAAAAATGATTTGCTCGAATTCTGCCGGCGCACCTACGAGGCTGCCGCGGACCTCGGGAATTGGGATCGGCCCAATTTGGAGAGACCTGCGTAAACGGCCCGAGACCTGGCATCGTCCGGTCGAAGTGTCATTATTGGATTTAAGCAAACAGAAGACGCGCGAGTGTTGCTGCAACGATTGCCCGAAAACACTTCCCAGTTAGCAGATGGTCAACGATTATCATCGGTCCCGAAAAGTCGAACCGACAGAACCACTTCACCGTGGCGCTCGCCCATCGGGTCGGAACCGGGAATAAACCCGGATGGGGTTGCGAAGGGCTGATCCGTGTGAAAATATTTCTTGTACGCAGAAATCCATCCGGTCGCGATTTCGTGTTGAGCCGTCGGGAGATCGATCTCCCCCGAGCAAACCTTCTCATGCAGCAGGTTTTCCAAAGCGTCTTTCACGTGAGCGTTCCACTCGGTGCGGCTAAATGGTTCCGGCCAAAGATTGCGAACGTCTGTTGCTCCCCCAAGTTCCGGGGTGATGAGGTAATCGAGTTCATAGTCGCTGGTTCGCGCATTCGCAAGACCATATTCCTGGAAAACCTTCTGTTGGATCGCGCTAGGAATTTCGGAATTTTTAATTTCGATTTTTCCGCCACAGATATCGGATGCCGCGATCGGGCGAGTCGCTCCCGGGGTCAGATCGGGTTTCGGTTGGATATAGGGTGCCCCTCGTAAGAAGGAAATCGCCATTGACGGGGATGGCAGGGTAGGCATCGGAAAAAGTCGCAGAGCGAGCACCAACACAATCAAGAGCGCTCCTGCGCCCGTCAGACTCAGCCAAGCAGAGATCCCACCCGCGCCCAGTCGCCACGGAAAGTGTCGGCTCGACTCCTCCATTTGCCACAATCGGCTGCTCAGCCTCGCGCTGGAAATGACATCGGGTGGAACTTGCGAACCCATCTGCTCGAGGTGAGCGTCGATGACAGCGGACAAAGTGCGCTTGAATCTTGCGCTGCGTTCGCGACAGGCTGCGCAGTTTTTCAGGTGTTTCCGGGCACTAGAAGCCCGCCGGGGCGCAAGCTCGCCGTCAATTGCGAGGAGCAGCTTTTTGTCCGAAAGATGACGATCTTTCCACACGGTCATTGTTCGTCCGCACGTCCGATGCGTTCTAGGGATCGTGTCAATGAAGTCGAAACCGCGCCGAGCGACATCCCCAAAACATTCGCGATTTCCCGGTACCGCAGGCCTTCGGCGCGCAGACAAAGACACATTCGATCCTGTTTCGGCAATGCAGCCATCACGGCAAGCAGCCGCTGCTGTCTCCGACTTGCTGCGAAATGTTCCTCCGGATTGAGCTGAGGGTCTAATTGTGGCGCAACCTTCGCCTCATCTTTCTGAAGAGCCATGGCCGCCACGCATCTTCGATTAGAATTATGCCGCTTCAAAGCAAGGTTGTGAGCAACGCGGAAAAGCCACCCCCGCAGATTATGACGGGACCGCCCTAATTGAATGTGCCGGTGCAGGAAAAGAAATACATCCTGGACAATGTCCTCTCCATCATCCGGCCGGATTCCAAACGCGAGTACGTAGCGAAAAAGGGGATTCCGGAATTCTTTGAAAAGAGCTGCAATTACATCCTCAGCCTCCCGCGTCTCGGCGGGCTCCAGATAGGTGGCCCCTTCATAAATCGTGGACGTCATCGCGAAGCCCATCCATCTCCCATGGGCCCGATTATACGTTCTGTGTCAAGGCGTTCTCACGTTTGGCCGCTCGTACAGATCACTAAAGAAGCACTCTCGGGATCAAACGCAAACATAGTCAAAGAAAATCTGAACAGAACGCTGACCAAAGGAATATACAGATGTGACTTCCTTTCGAAGGGATGTCCAAATTGCTCGTTTGGCCCTGACAGCCCGGCCAGAACAGCGACGGAGATCGATATCGAGGAAAGCGATGCAGTCGTCTTCCCCAATCTGAATATGACACAGGAGTTTTGATGTATTTATTCTCTTCTGTATTTGTCGAATTGAAACTGAGGCGAGCAAGGGCTAGGGACACGCACACCGTGGTTGGGAGGCGCAATTGGCCATGGTGGGTCTCTTTCAATGATTTGTTGAAGAGATCGCGGACGGAGTTTTTCATTTTGCCAGGTGAGAACGTCAATTGGAACTGGCCACCGATGAAGAGATTTCTGGCGTTATTTTTGTGCGCTGTTCCAGTCTTCGGCCAAAGCACTAGCGGCGAATTACGTCTGAAGGTGACAGATCCGGCCGGTCTCGGCGTGAAAACTACCGTTCAGATCGTTAGCCAGGCGAATCAGTATCGAAACACGTTGGCGACTGGCGATCAGGGCACTTTGGACGTGCAACGTCTGCCCTACGGGATCTACCAACTCGGAATCAACCAGCCCGGCTTTGCAGCCATCTCCGAATCGGTCGAGATTCGTTCCTCGATTCCAACGGAATATACCTTGCAGCTCAAGGTTTCGTCTGTAAACGAATCCGTAACGGTCATTGCGGACAAAACACTGATTGATCCCGATCAAGCCGGTTCGGTGAGCCAGATAGGTTCGGCGCTCATCCAAAATCGAGTCGGCTCGGTTCCGGGCCGCTCCTTGCAGGATTTGGTCAATTCGCAGCCTGGTTGGCTGTACGAAGGAAACGCGGTCCTGCATCCGCGGGGATCGGAGTATCAGACGCAGTTTGTCGTGGATGGCATCCCTCTGACGGACAATCGCTCGCCCAGCTTCGGTCCTGAAATTGAGGCCGACGACGTGCAATCGATGAGCATATACACTGCGGGCATCCCGGCGGAGTACGGTCGAAAAATGGGAGGCGTCATTGAACTGAATACGCTTCAAGATTCACAACCGGGTTTC
>JBEKCU010000398.1:0-3772 GCA_050014735.1 Candidatus Acidiferrales bacterium
CCCAAGAGCTTCAATTACGTCTCGACCACCTTCGTGTTTGGCTGGGCGGTTAAGACAGTCCTGTATGAGACCGACCATAACGAGGACCTGGAGCTTCTCGATTTTGGATACAGCCAGTCCAAATGGGTAGCGGAACAAGTGGTCATGGACGCGCGCCGCCAGGGGCTTGCCACGCGGATTTTCCGGCCCGCTCTGGTCAGTCCCTCCGTTACAGGCGGAGGTAACAACTTCGATATAGCGGTCCGCTTAGTTGCATTCATGGTGAATCACGGCATTGGAGTGGATGCTCTTAACCAGGTCAGTTTCGTACCCGCCGATATTACCGCTAACAATATCGTTGCGATTTCAACCACGCCCGGCACGGTGAATAAGACTTATCACGTTGTGCGGGACGATTACGCGAACATGCTGGATATTACCGATCTGATTACGAAGGCAACCGGACGGCAGTTCGAGGTGTTCAGCCTTCGCGGTTTCGTTCCCGAGTTGATCCGGAGATGCCGGAAGGAGGATCTGCTCTATCCGCTGCTGGACTTTCTGGTGGGCTCGGTGGACAACATCTCGTCCATGGAATTCAAGCGCTATGACAATTCCTCCTACCAAACGGCTCGGGATGCTTCCGTGTGGGGCAAGCCGGATCCGTCTCTGGAAGACACAGTAAACGGCATTTTGCGTTTTATGATGCGAAAGGGAATCATTTCGGTGGCGGCGCGGGAGTTCAAAGCCGTAGCCGTTTGCCGGTAGGCGCGCCTCAGCTAACGTTACTGCTTCTGAAATACCATGTTCTCCCTGACCTGCTGACCGGTTTCCAGCGTACCGGTCGTGGTCACCGTCATCTGTTGTCCGTCGGGGGAAACCACCCACCGGTCCTTTTGAGCGATTTTATCGTCTCGCCGGTAAATCGAATCGACCGTGTGAGCATCGACGAGTTCGAGCGTCACGGTATCGTTGACGGAGTTTCTCAGATCGTATTCCTTGCCGTCAAAACGGGCGCTGTAGCTGAAATCACCCGAGAAACGGACTCCTTCGTTTCCATCTGCCTCGATTTTGAGAACCAACCCCTGACGCAAACGAGTCTTGCTCATATCCTGCGTCCACTCACCGGCGAACAGATTATCGGCGGCCTTCGTGCCTCCGCTCCGCGTCCACACGGTCATTCGGTCGGCATGGCCTTTCTGTGAAGTCGTGCCCTCTAACTCATTACCATCGATCGAAAGTTTGTAACGAACTATCGTGACTACAGCTCCATCCTTCTTCTCTTTGACCTCGGCTTGAGTTTTATTAATCCTTCGCAGCTCGATATGATCAAACGCCGGATTGCCCTGTACGGACGCTTCGTGTCCGTCCCATTTCGCCGTGAAATCGATGTGGGTGTCACCTGAACTCACGACGTGCACTCCATCGTGCAGAGATGTGATGGAGAGTTTGTTGGGGGGATCGAGGGCAGACTGTGCGGAGACGAGCGTCCAGGAGCCAATGCGGGGGTCAGCGGCGCCCAGTTGAATGGCGGCAATCAGCCCGAGCAATGCGAGTTTGTGCATGAGTCCTCGTAAACCGATGGGGAACTTCAACCCATCTTCGCAGATTCAGACGGACGGGCAGGCAGGCGCCCTAAGCGCAACAAACAGGTCGGCAGCCAAGGGCGGATTGACACGTAATAAGGGAAGCACGTAACATGTGAGCATGAACGTAACGCTCACCCTGGAGGACGAAATCGTTCGAAAAATTCGCCGCCTCGCTGCCGAAAGGGACACCACGTTGACCGGTCTTGTCCGCGACTATCTCACCCAGTTGGCGCAAGCTGACGAGACCGCCGACCGGGATGCCCGCAATCTGGCTAACCTGGAGCGTGCGTTTCAAAGCTTCAGCGTCAACGCATCGCCCCGCGCCTGGAGCCGGAGCGAACTCCACGAGCGCCGATAACTTGGTCTGGTTTTTTGGCGATGTTTTTCCTCGATACGAATATTCTGGTCTATGCGTGGGATGCCAAAGACCAGCGGAAGCAATCCATTGCCCGCAATCTGATTCGCCGTGCTTTGGTTGGTGAAGGCGTCGTTTCCCAACAGGTGCTGGGGGAACTCGCAGCCGTGCTGCTGCACAGGATGAAACCGTCCGTCCCGGCTTCCGAAGTTCTCCTGGCTCTCGATTCGCTGGCAAGTATTCGCCTGGTCCCGTCAGGCGCCGGGGTGGTGCGGCGTGCCGTGGAAGCCGTGACTTCCTTTGGGATTCATTTCTACGACGGGCTGGTTGTGGCCTCGGCGGAGCGGGGCGGTTGCGCCACCCTGTATTCCGAGGATCTGAACCACGGCCAGTCTTATTTCGGCGTCGTGCTGGTCAACCCGTTCCTTTGAACCAATTTCCCTGAGCCCCTGTTTCCATAAGCAGGCTCAGCCACCGGCAGCGGACCTTGTAGTAGCACGAAGTCAATGACGCATAGGGATCTGAAGCCGGCCTGCATTCTGGTCACGAAGCAGGGCATCAAGCTGCCATTTTCATATGTGAACCGGTTCTCAGGCGTTCGATACATGCGGCGAGCGAGTCAACACCACCAGTCGTTACGGCCTGGGGGCTGTCTCGGGTATCCTGACGCTGGCGCTTTCGTCATCTACGACGCCATCCGTAATAGCGTATACATCGAGTTTTCCGCCGGTGAAACGAACTATCGGCGAGCCACCGGGCGAGTCTGTCGCGCTCGTCATCAGCACCGTTTTCTCTGTGCCGTCCGTTTTGTTCGCAGTTTCGGTTTGGACCCAATTCGTCGGCCCGAAGACCGTGTCTCGGGCGGGTTGACTTCGGTGGCCGAGGGCGGCGATTTAGAAACTGGAGCGGATGAACAGCCGGCAGTTGTCAGGCATGAAACAAACAAGGTGACCGCCAGCGAAGTCGTCCACCTTTTCGAATGGAGCGACGGCTGCGATGACCGCGAGCATCAACAGAATCTGCATTCGGGGCCTCGAGTTAGAGAACACTCCATCGCGCCCGAGGGTTGTTCTCAAGACAGGATACACCGTTTGATATCTATCCCCGACGGCTTACACCAGCGTTAGAATACTACTGCAGATGAACCGGCAACGACGTGACTTCCTCTACACCCTCGCAAGCGGTGCCGCCGCGCTGAGTTTGCCCGGCGCGCTTTTGGCTCAAATGGCGCCTCCTCAGACCACCCTTGCCTCTCAGAAGCTCAGCGATAAAGTCACGTTGATCACGGGAGCGGGGAACAATATTCTTGCCATTGCGGGCGATGGTGGAAGCCTCCTTGTGGATTGCGGGGATGCCGTTCACGCGCAGGATGTCCTCAAACTGGCGGGGGGCGTGAGGACGGTGATCGACACGCACTGGCATTCCGAATCGACCGGTGCGAATGAGACGATGGCACGGGCCGGCGCGAAGCTGGTCGCGCACGTAAATACAAAACTGTGGATGACTCAGGAGATCACACACGATTGGGAGAATAAGGTCTTCCCGCCGCGTGCGAAGGAAGCTCTGCCTGCGGAGACGTTCTACACGACTGGTAAGACCGCGTTCGGGGGCGAGCCAGTGGAATACGGCCTGATGCCGATGGCCCATACGGACGGTGATATCTATGTCTACTTCGCACAGTCGAACGTCCTGGCAGCAGGAGATGCGGTGCAACCCGGCAGACTTCCAATGCTCGACTGGACTACGGGCGGCTGGATTGGCGGTATGCAGGATGCGCACCGGACCTTACTGCGGCTCGCCAACGATGCGACGAAGATTGTGCCCGCTTCGGGGCCGGTGATGACCAAAGCGC
>JBEKCU010000399.1:0-3772 GCA_050014735.1 Candidatus Acidiferrales bacterium
TCCAGCGGGCCCACTTACGTTGTAACTCTTTATGATCCCTTCGGTAACGTGGCCACCACTTCGCCAGATGTGGTCACTCTGCAATCAACGTATTCATCGACACCCGCAAATCCCGCCGCAGTCGTCAGCGGGACGGTCGCGGTCACTGCTGCAAGCGGTGTTGCGACTTTCTCTAGCTTGCATTTCACCATAGCAGGTACGTACGCGTTGACGGCAACGAGTCCCGGGGTAACGAGCGCGACAAGTGGTAATGTCACGTTCATTACCAATATAACGGTCAGTGCGCCGGTGACTACGACGACTTTCCCAATTACGATTCGCGTCGGGTCCGCACAATTTACGACAACCGTAACGGGTGATCCGGACACTCCCGGGAACGGTGTGACGTGGAGTGTGTCGTGCGCTGGCGGCGTGCCCGCGAATTGTGGGACCATCAATGCCTCCGGTCTGTACACTGCTCCGGCGACGGCGCCATCGCCGGCTACGGTTACCATCACCGCCCAATCGGTAACCGATCCGACGAAATCGAATGCGTTCACGACACTTACCTTGGTCGGCGACTCGGCTCTGGTGACAAGCTCAACAGGTGTTTCCGCGGCAGCCCCTGTCGCCATTGTCCGGACCGTGTCCCCCACCGGCACTGCAACCGTCAGTTTGTTGGGTCCTGCACCGAGCGATGTCGTGACATTTGCGATTACGTGCGGCAATATTACTTTGGCGAACGTAGGTTGCAGTGTGTCATCGGCCTCGACGACGGGAACGGCGACGGGCGCTACTCCTGTCACGGTGACGTTCACCGCTATTACCTCTTCCACTGCGGTTCCGGTTCAACCCAACATTCCATCGTCCGTCGCGCTGAGGACTGTATTCACGGCCTGGAGAGTGCTTTCGCTACTTGTTGCAATGGTCTTCTTTGGGCTCTGGTACGTCGGATGGCTCCCAACGCTGAATCCGAGAGCGCGACGTGGATTTGCTTTTGTATTCTTGCTGTGCTTGTCGGTCGGCTGGATGTCCGCCTGCACCCAATTCTCGCAACCGAATCCGCCTAGCACGCCCACAAATCCTACTCAGCCCGGCAGTGGGTCTGTGATCGTCACATTCACCCCGAGCGGAGTGGGCCCGGGAGGGGACAACTTTACTGCGCGAACGGTTCAGGTTTTCTTTACGGTGCAGTGAGGAGCGGAACTGGAATCTGCACGTGACACAATGAGGGGAGCGATCAGATGGAATGCCAAATTTCGGCTGCGGGTCTGGAAAAGAAGGTGAGCCGAATGCTCGTTCGAAATGTCTGTCTTGTTGTATTTCTGATTGGCGCAACCGTGCCAGCCGCTCGTGCGCAAATAAGTTGCGCCCCTGGGTCCGCTGCCGCAATCAAATTGAGCTGTTTGATACCCAACGCGGTGACTCCGTCTGGTTCCGCCTTGGTGACCTCGCCAACGAATGCAAATAGTCAGCTCGGAAACAGTTTCGGGTTTCTGACGTCTGACGTGGGCGGTGAACTCAGCCAAATCCCGCTTGCATCTCCTGCCTCCGGCATCATTTTTACGACCGATCCCACGCTCCACGTCCCGGTTCCCTCGGATCAATCGCTTGGCCCTATTTTGACCCAGCGGTCGGACACAATCGGGAAGCACAAGCTCTACGTCGCCGGCACCTATCAATATTTTCTGCTGCAAGACGTGGATGGGATTAGCCTCAATAATCTGCCCTCCACGTTTTTTTTCTCGTCTACCGGCGGAGCATCGGCGGATACTCTGGGTGTCACGAATGGCATTCTCGATTTGAAAATTCATCAGTTTGTCGGATACGCCACGTTTGGCCTCACGGATCGAATTGACGTATCTGTTGCAGTTCCCCTCTTGAGGGTGCAAATGCGTTATACGGATAGCGAAGTGCTTTACAAATTGAATAACCCGTCCGTCCCGGTCGGTAGTGTCATACACAATTCCCTGGCACAGCAGGCTACCGGTATCGGTGACATCGTTCTGGCGTTCAAGGACAATGTCTGGAAGCTCAAGAGGGGGGGTGGGTTTGCCTTCGGGGCTGAGTTTCGGCTGCCTACCGGCGATGCCCAGAATTTTCTAGGGTCGGGCGCGTATGGACTGAAGCCTTTTGGGACCTTCACCTATGGCGCCGTGGTTTCTCCCCACCTGAATATTGGGTATCAAATTAACAGCGCATCCCAGCTGGTCTTCGGGAGCGGCGGCTATCCTCGGCTTCCGAACCGATTGATCTATTCGGGTGGCGCCGACTGGCGGGTTGCTCGTCGGCTGACCGTTGCGGCAGACGTTCTTGAACAGCGAGTCTTTAATGCCCCTCGAGCTACCCTCCTTGCAAACCCATTTCTGTTTCCCACCAGTTCAGGCAGCTCTGCTCAAGTCCCTTCAGCAATTTCCACGACCTTTGGGGACTACAATCGCACCGATGGTTCGATTGGCGTTAAAATCAAGCCATACGGCAATTTGCTCGTCACTGGCAACGTCATCATCAGAGCGGACGACGGAGGATTGCGGACGGGCAGGGTGGTTCCCTTGGCAGGCATTTCGTACACGTTCTGATCGGCTGTCACATCGAGGGAAATTTTTCCATCTCTCCCGATTCTGAGTTGGAGACGCAAACGCATGGCTGAAATTCCGCTGACTCCCACGGACGGCGGTGGACTGTGTATCGATGATAGATCCTTGTCGCCGGGAGACATCATCGTTTCCACTGAACCCACTTCGAAATCTATCCAATCCGGTGCTATCCGTTTTGGGACTGGGTCCGCGATCAGCCACGCCGCTCTTTACACTGGTCAAAGCCAAGTCATTGAGGCGATTGGCTCTGGGGTCCGCAGGACGACTCTCTCCGAGTCACTAAGGGACCATGACCTAGCCGTTGGTTATCGAGTTAGGGGACTAACAGGCGCCAAGGCGATCGAAGTCATAGCATACGCTAATAAGCTGGCTCAACCAGGCGCGAAATACGACCTCACTGGCGCATTGTCTGCTGGGGTGAGCCGTCCGCGCGGCTACTTGATCTGCGTCGTAGCCCTTGGGATCATGCCCTGCACTGCGGCGGCATTGGCTGGCCAGTTCAAGAGCAGCGATAAGTTCTACTGCTCTCAATTGGTTTTGGAGGCGTTTCGACGCGCTGGGGCATCATTCATTTCAGCGGATCCTCATTCGAGCGTCCCTCAGGACATTCCCGAGGCTTACAGCCGAGGAAAGCTGCTCTACGTGGGTCACTTGCTGGCATAGACACTTCGGCTCGGGGACCGGCGTCACCCAGCGTGGAATGCCGCTTGAAAAACTTGCTGTCGGTCTGGGCCTGGTAAGTCCATTTGGAATTTCAAATTCTGAATTGTCGAGATTCAGCAGTGGGAGGCTCCAATGTGGCAGGAAGTACGTTCCCAATTGGCAGCACTGTTGAAAGGACGCGTATATACAAGCTTGTTGTCAGATCCCGACTATCGCTCTTTTTTGCAGCGGTCGACGATCACTCCACCTTACACCCAGTACAGGTCAGGCATTCCCCCCCAGTTTAGGGTGAGATACGACTTGGTTTGCCGAGCAGTAGCCTTTCAGGTCACGCGTGATTTGGCAGGCCAGCACGCCCTGAAAGATGGCGGTGGGCGATACCCACTGAAAGCTATGGAGTTGGAGGGACCGACTGAGATATTTCGAGTCGCTGGCGTGGCTCGGCAGGTTCTAGGTGAGTGGTGGTTTCGGAGAGAACTTCTATACCGTTGTCTCGAAGAATGCAGAAGCAGCGGCATGGACTATCGCCTCTG
>JBEKCU010000400.1:0-3771 GCA_050014735.1 Candidatus Acidiferrales bacterium
TTCCCGTGCTGCGGAAATATCCCTGGAAATCTGCTCCCGAAGCTCATCCACATCTGAAAATTTCCGTTCCTCCCGCAGCCGCGTATGAAACCGAACTTCCATTCTTCCGCTGTCCACCTGCTCACTGAATCCAAATAAGTGGCTTTCGACAGTTACCCCTTTTCCGTTGAACGTGGGCCGAGTGCCCACATTCGTCACCGATGCATGGACCTTCCCCGCGACAATGCATTCGGTGACATAAACTCCAATCTCGGGCAGTAACTCCTGTTCGGGTATCAGATTCAGGGTAGGGAAGAGGATTGTCCTGCCACGCCCGGCTCCCGGACGAATCTCGCCCGTCAGCGAGAATTCCCGTCCGAGCAGCGGAACAGCCTCGGCGACATTTCCGCTTGTGACCGCATTGCGGACTGCCGTACTCGATACCACTTGCCCATGAACTTCGACGGGTGGAACGACCTCGACATCGAACCCGCGCAATTTACCGAACTCACCGAGCATGCACACGTCCCCGGCGCCCCGATGTCCGAAACAAAAATTCGCGCCAACCATGATGGTTCCCACACGCATGCAGTTAACTAGAATTGTTTCTATAAACTCCTCGGCCGAAACCATCGAAAGCGCGCGATCGAATCGCAAAACGAGCGCAGCGTCCAGCCCCATCCAATCGAAGCCCTCAAGCCGCTGCGAAAGAGTCTGAATCATGAGAGGCGCCTGCTCGGGGCGAAGGATCCGCAGAGGGTGCGGATCGAACGTGATGACCGCCGAACGCCACGTCGTGGCATGCGCTCGCTCCAGCAGCAACTGCAAGATTTTCTGATGTCCAAGATGAAGCCCATCGAAGTTGCCGACCGAAAGAACGGTACGGCCCTCCGTGCCAAATCGTGCGGCCCATTCTTCCGGCGAATGCAAAACAGTAAGCGCCATTACAAGCGAACCTCGAAATGGAGTCCATCGTACGCGAGAGCCACGTGAGAAAATCCCGCATCGATCAAGCGGGCATTCGTTTCCGAATGCGGCAACTCATGGGCGATATGCGTGAACCACGCGCGGCGCGGCCGGAGTTCCCGCACAATCGAAAGCGCCTGCTCCACGGTTTGGTGCATCGGGTGCGGTACGTCTCGAAGCGCGTCAAGGATTAAATCGTCCAGGCCCGTCAGCAGCGACTTGGAAGACTCGGGAATCGCGCTGAAATCCGTGAGGTAAGCCGCGCCACCGAATCGAAAACCGAGCACGCCGATGTCGCCATGCTGAGCAGGTACCGGAATAATTCGTGCTCCGATCACCTCAAATGGGCCGTCAATTGGGTGTAGCGTAACTTGCGGGATTGTGCTCACGGCTGGAAGCCCGTCAAACACATACGCGAAAGTCTGTCTAAGTCTGACGATTGTTTCCGCCGAAGCGTAGACTGGCATTGCCGAATTCTGACGCAGGTTAAATGGCCGGATATCGTCGAATCCGAGGATATGATCGGCATGCGCGTGAGTGAAGAGGACTGCGTCCAGACGCTCCAGGCCAATCCGGAGCGCCTGAAATCGGAAGTCGGGCGTCGTATCGATGACGGCAGTTTGTCCTTGATGGGCGAGAAGAACCGAGGGACGCAACCGGTTATCGCGAGGGTCCTTTGAAGAGCACACCCGGCAATGGCAGGTGAGCGTGGGAACTCCCATGGATGTGCCGGAGCCGAGCACCGTGAGTTCGAGTACGGAATTAGATGTCGCAGGCAGGGCGGACTCTCAATCAAGGCGCAATCGATCCTTCAGAGATGACTGTTTTCAGCGATGGCAACCTTCAATTATGGCCGGGATTTCACTTTATCTTGCATCGCGGCTGCCGTCGCGGCTTTCGTCATTTCCATGAATGCCAGTTTCAGATTTCCGAGCACATCCAGAAGGAGCGTGTCTTCTTCGGGGGCGAGGTTTCCCACCGTCTTCTCGCGAAGCACATCGAGCATATCGATCATCTCCCGTGCACCTTCCAGATCGAGCATGGGTTGTCCTGTGCGTGGGTCCGCGTATCCGCCCAAAAGCATCGCTGCATTCTGCCCAAGCGACCGTATGAGATTTTCAAATGCGGGTGAACGCTTCGGAGTTTCCAGTGTTGGCATTGCTGCCGGCACCGCGCCAGACGGGCTTGGCTTAGCAGTATTTGAAACAGGCGCTCCGCCAGTCGGTGCAGCATTGCGCGCCGGTGGAGGGGTACTCAGTGTTGCCGCGGATTCGTGCTCTCGGTCTTGCTGCTCCGCTATTTCCTTGCGAAGTTCGCCCTCCGCTGTAAACAACCGGCGGTCGACCACCTTAAAAGTTTCGTCTTGTTTGGACTCTGACAACGGATTCCCCCTCGGGTAATCAGAAATGCGTGTGTTGAACAGGCAGTTTAGCATCCTCACGTGTGCGCTCACAAGTGTTCAGTCGTTCGAGTAGCGCGCCGGCGCTACAAAAATCCGCCCACTTGCCCCTTGTGAATTACCGAGGCGTGTCTTAGAGTTTTCACGCATCTCAGGAGCGACCGGTTACCGTGCCTCCCCGCAAACGGAATAGCAACAAGCCGAAGAAGCAAAAACGGAAGCAACGGGCAAGTTCTCCGCGGCTGCAGCCGAAAAGGTCTGCGCGCCGACAAAACGCCCCGGCTACACCTGCGGTTGGAACGACGACAGTTCGCCCTCCAGTCGGCGTGCTATTTGAGGAGCTTGTCGCAATCCAGGCTCGACTGCGCGCCCCGGGTGGATGCCCTTGGGATCGGGAACAAACCCACGCGACCCTCAAAACCTATCTGATCGAAGAGGCCTACGAGGTCCTGGACGCCCTCGAAAGCGAAAATGCCAAAAAACTTTCCGAGGAGCTGGGCGATCTGTTTTTGCAAGTGCTTTTCCACGCGGACATCGCCCGCGAAGCAATGGCATTCGATATTTCCGACGTAATCATAGGAATTCGCGACAAGATGATTCGGAGACACCCGCACGTATTCGGGAATGCAAAGGCAGAAACAGCTGGGGAAGTACTCAAAAACTGGGCCCAATTGAAGGCTCAGGAAAAGCAGGGTGCCGAGGAACAGTCATCGCTTGAAAAGACGCTGGTCCCGTCCGCACTGGACGGCGTGCCACGAAGTCTTCCAGCGTTGCTTGAGGCCTATCAGCTCACGCGTCGCGCAGCTCAAGTGGAGTTTGATTGGGAGAACGTTCAAGACATATTTGAGAAATTACATGAAGAAACCGATGAGCTTAAAGTTGCACTTAAGGCGCTGACTAAGGGAGACATTGAGGAAGAGCTTGGCGATCTATTTTTTGTCTGTGTAAATATTTCAAGATTTCTTGGTTTTGACCCTGAAGTTGCACTCAAGCGTGCAAACCTAAAATTCAAGTCACGTTTTAAGTTGATGGAGGCGCAAGCGATGCAAGCAGGGCAGCGTCTTTCGCAGATTTCCAAGGAAGAACTTGAAGGCATGTGGGAGGCTGCAAAGGTGCAGGCAAGACTTCCGACTCCTTCTGGACCTGAAGCATGAGTCTAAAGTTGAAGGGCAAGCATAAGTTAAAAACTGCCAGCCACACGCGACCCGAACTCCGAGACGGCATCTTGATTCGGTCATGCCATGGAACCGCGGAGTTCGAGGCGTGCGTTGAAGTCGAACGCAACGTGTGGAAATCCTCGGACATCGATGTTGTTCCTATTCCCATATTCGCCGTCGCTGCGGAAACGGGCGGCCTGGTCCTCGGTGCCTTTCATGGTGAGAAACTAGTCGGTTTCACGATGGGGTTAGCGGGCTGGCGTGACCGGA
>JBEKCU010000401.1:0-5592 GCA_050014735.1 Candidatus Acidiferrales bacterium
ACGGGATTCGTTGTTGACGATGCCATTGTGGTGATTGAGAACATCGCCCGGTATCTGGAGATGGGCTATTCGCCGATCCAAGCGGCGCTGGAGGGCTCGAGCGAGATCGGTTTCACCGTGCTGTCGATGAGTGTTTCTTTGTGCGCGGTGTTTATTCCCATCCTGCTGATGGGAGGAATCATCGGGCGCTTGTTCCGGGAATTTGCGATCACGTTGAGCACGGCAATCGCTGTTTCACTCTGTGTGTCGCTGACCACGACACCGATGATGTGTGCGCAATTTCTGAAGCCGTCGTCGGAAGAAAAGCACGGCAAGCTATATCGAGCCAGCGAGCGGGCATTCCAATGGGCGCTGGATACTTACGCGTACGGGCTGCGCTGGGTTCTGCGGCACCAGCCGTTCATGCTGGCTTACGCGTACGGGCTGCGCTGGGTTCTGCGGCACCAGCCGTTCATGCTGGTGCTGACAGGCGCCACCATCTGCCTGAGTGTCTATCTCTACATCATCATTCCCAAGGGCTTTTTCCCTCAGCAGGATACCGGGCGTTTGGCGGGAACACTGCTGGGCTCACAGGACATGTCATTCTTTACGATGCAAGATAAGCTGAAGCAGTTTCTGGACATCATCCAAGCGGACCCCGCCGTGGGAGATGTCACCGGTAATACGGGTGGGGGCTCTGAAAACACGGGTTCGATGAGGATCGAACTAAAGCCGTTGGAAGAACGAAACGTAACTGCCGATCAAATCATTGCGCGGCTGCGGCGAAAAATGGCTGTTATCCCGGGAGCCACGACGTTTCTGCAGTCCGTGCAAGATTTCCGCATGGGCGGACGCCCGAGCGGTTCGCAGTACCAATTCACCCTCGAGGGCGACAACATCACCGAACTCAACGAGTGGGCGCCGAAGGCGCTCGCGGCCATGCGGAAAGTTCAGGGAGTGCGCGACCTTTCCCAGCAAGACCGCGGCTTGCAAGCGACTCTGGTCGTCGATCGCAGCACGGCTTCGAGGCTGGGGATTCAAGAGCAGGCGATCGACGATACTCTTTATGACGCCTTCGGCCAGCGCCAAGTATCGACGATCTACACGCAACTGAATCAATATCACGTCGTGATGGAAGTGGATCGGAGATTCCAGCAGAGCACGGACGCGATTCAACAGCTCTACGTGCGGGCGGCGAACGGATCGCTTGTGCCGATGAGCGCCTTCACCCATTTCGAGCCGAAGACCACGGCATTGCAGGTGAACCACCAGGGGCAATTCCCAGCCGTGACAATCTCCTTTAATTTAGTCGAAGGGTACGCGTTGGGCGACGCGGTCCGTGGGATTGAGACGCAAATGCTCCAGATCAATTTGCCGTCCTCGATTCATCCGACGTTTCAAGGGGTTGCGCAGGCCTTCCAGGCATCTTTGTCAACGGAACCCTATCTGATTCTGGCGGCGTTGATCACGGTGTATCTCGTGCTAGGAATGCTGTACGAGAGCTACATCCATCCGTTGACGATCCTTTCGACGCTGCCATCGGCAGGCGTGGGAGCACTGCTGGCTTTGCTTCTGTTTCATATTGAGTTGAGCGTGATTGCGCTGGTGGGGATCATCCTGCTGATTGGGATTGTGAAGAAGAACGCGATCATGATGATCGATTTCGCTGTGGAAGCGGAGCGCAAGGAAGGGAAGAGGCCGGAGGAAGCGATCTATCAGGCTTGTTTGCTGAGGTTCCGGCCGATCATGATGACGACGATGTGTGCGCTGCTGGGAGCAGTGCCGCTGGCGCTGGGAACCGGGACGGGAGCGGAATTGCGGCGACCGCTGGGGATCAGCATCATCGGAGGGTTGATCGTGAGCCAGATGCTGACGCTGTATACGACCCCAGTGGTGTACCTGTATATGGATCGGAGCCAGATGCTGACGCTGTATACGACCCCAGTGGTGTACCTGTATATGGATCGTCTGCAACTACGAATCGCCAACCGCAAACGAAAGCATCAACTGGCTCAGGCGCCCGCACAAGCGACCGCCGCTGGGAATCTTCACACTCTCTGATACGGTAAGCACGGGTTAGGTTTTAGGCGTGAGCAACCCCAATGCTCAGCGCTCCGCTGAACGGTCGTCGCGACGGTCGCCATCGCTGGATTTTTGGCCGGTTTGCGATCGTCAGGGGACCGCGTCGCCCGCCGGATGGAAACGTTACGTGCCCGAATAAATTCCTGGGTTGTTGTGCATCAAGATGCGAATTGCGACTCCCCACCTGTCCTGATCGAGTTTTTCCATTCGCACCACATCCCCGATCTGCTCGCGGTGCATGGGATCGTCGGGACCGAAGTTGAGTGTCACAAAGACGTTCATTCCGATGCAGAAATGCTCGTTGGAAGTCACGAAGTATACTCCGTTGCGCGAGACATTTACAGTGGTGCAAACTTCTTCGGAATACTGCGGATCGCAGGGACGCACGCGAACGGGTTCAGACAGGTTCTCTCTAGGGGTTAGGCGGCATTCTTTCACTACGGTCTGCATTTGGCTCACTCCTGATCCTTCGGACTAGGCTGGGCGGGAGAATCCGAAGGATTCTCGAATGAATTCTCTTGCCGAGGATAAGTGAACTAACATCGGATGTCCACTGGCAAACAAGCCGTGTGCGCTCTCAGCAAACATGCGGTGGGAATTTAATGCATCGCAGCCGGCACGGGAAGAACAAATAAAAAGGAGAGGCGCTGGGCTACAAGCACCTCTCCTCGATGAGCCTGTCGGAGGAAGGCTCATTAATGTTAGATATTCCCCCCGCGAAGACTAGTAGTTCCATTTTTTCGGGACTTGCATTGGGAAACCGAGCTTTATCGAAATCAAGCGCTTAACGACCGCCAGCCGTCAAGCCCAAAGCCCATCGAGCATCTCCCGTCGGAGCCAAGCCCCGTGATTCGGGCCCTGTAACTACGCTGCGGCGGACCGGCTTCGCTTCGCGGGTTTTCGAGGACCTATGAGATCCAGCCCGACGTTCGCCAAATTAAGGTGGACAGTTTTCCCGTTTGCATGGGCTATGGCGTAAAAGCGATTGTGAGATTTTTGGGCCAATTCCCTTAAATGAAGGTGAGTGCCTTCCAATCCTAAAACGCAAGCCCGCCATAAAGAGGAACCATCGGAGAATTTCTCAAACACGTCATATTTGCGGTTCATCGGAGTCTCCCCTTAATCGAGATTGTGGTGACTCTATTTTTATTCTGATCAATCGTATTCCGATGCGAGCCGTTTGTCCAATTCATCTGTTGAATCGTCGGTATCACTTTAGCCACGTGTGCGAATGTTTTAATTCATGAGAGCCTTGCAAAATGAGCAGAAATCTGATTCAGCCGGGTGATCGTTGCGGGGGCACGGCATGTCGAGTCCGTGCGGCCAAGGCCCGCGCACGGGCCGGTAAATCGGGTCGTTTCGTTCCCGCCGAAGTGACGCGGCGCATCGAATTCGCACAGGCCAGAGGTTTGGCGACACGGCAGTTAGGTGTCGTAGAATGCGGGTGCAGGCTCCGCAAGCTTGTTATAAATTCGGTAGCGAGCCCAGCAGAAAAGAATCGAAGAAAGATCCTTGTCCGATTCGTCTCAAATCAGCCGCATGCGTGTGGTGCTGGTGGCGCCACGTAACCCCCTAAACATCGGCGCTGCCGCGCGCGCCATGAGCAATTTTGGGTTTCGCTCGCTGCGGGTCGTGAATCCGTTTGAACCATCGTTCCGAGAAGCGCGCTCAGCCGTGGGAGCGTCGGAGATTCTTGAGAATGCTCAACTGTTCAACACCGTTGCTGAAGCCGTGGCCGATTGTGCGCTGGTTGTCGGCACCACCGCCGTCCGCAATCGCGAGTTGCAGCATCCAGTCAGGCGTCCGGAGTACGGTGCACGACTCATCCGAAAACGGCTGAGGTCGGGCGGTGGCGTGGCGCTGATATTTGGCTCCGAAAAATTCGGTCTTTCCAACGATGATCTCAGTCACTGTCACTGGCTTATTCGCATTCCCACTTGCGATGAAAATATTTCCATGAACTTAGGCCAGGCAGTGGCAGTTTGCCTTTACGAGCTCATTCGCGACTCAAAGCTCGAGCGCGAGCCGAAAAATCTTGAGCTCGCGTCGTCTGGCGAACTCGAGCGCATCACGATGCTGCTGCTGGAGGCATTGGATACCAGCGGTTTTCTCAGCCGGCGCCGCGTAAAGGACGCGGACGAAAGAATCCGCAGGCTCGTCCGCCGGCTGAATCTTCCGGCGCGTGACGCCGTGATTTGGCTCGGCATTCTGCGACAGATGCTCTGGAAGATGAATTCAGCCATGGGCCCTAACGAGCGGGAGAACAAGTAGAACAGGCTTTAGCCTGTTTGTTTTTGACTTTCGTTGAGTTAGGGGAAGTCAAAAGAAAGCAGGCTGAAGCCTGTTCTACCTACCGTCGCTCGGCGAAAAAAGATTGCAACAACCGAACGGATTCCCCCGCCAAAACTCCCGGAGTTACTTCCACACGGTGATTCAGCGCGGGGGCATCGAGCACTTTCATGCAAGTTCGAATCGCGCCGCCCTTGGGGTCATCCGCCCCATAAACCAGCCGCGCGATGCGTGCCTGCACGAGCGCCCCAGCGCACATCGCGCACGGTTCAACGGTTACATACAAAGTTGCGCCGGTCAGACGATAATTGCCGGACCTATGTGCGGATTCACGAAGGGCCACGATTTCCGCATGAGCCGTGGGATCGCAATCGGTGATGGTGCGGTTGCCCGAGGCGGCCAGTATTCGGTCGTTTAGCACAACGACGGCACCTATCGGGACTTCTCCTCGCAGCGCGGCGGCGCGAGCCTGCTCGATGGCCATGTGCATGTACTCGAGATCGGTCACGTCGGGGGAATAGGCTCCGTCGGAATCGAATATTCAACCATGATTACGTCATGCAAGCCGTCGTTCAGACGCGCATGCGCCAGATGGCGGCCAACCTCGCGCCATCCGGTCGCGCGGCACAGCAGCAAACCATCGTTGTTGGCGACCAGGATTCGGCCGATGAGTTTGCGGTATCCGAGTTTTCCGGCGGATTCCTGCATCGCGCGCATCAATTGGCGCCCGACTCCGTAATTGCGAAAGGTGCGGCGCACGTAGATGAATATTTCGCCCATGTCGTCCAGAGCAATTCGGTAGTCATACGGCGCGAGCGCGGCCCAGCCGGCAATCCAGTTTCGCACGTCGGCCACGAGGATCGGGTGCTTTGGATCGTGCTCCGTCGCGGCGACCATTAAGCGTTGATCGTCGACCGACCGGGGATCGGAATCGAAGGTATCCAGGCGATCCTGCACGGCTTCGTTGAAAATCTCGCACATGGACGCCGCATCGTCTTCAATCGCCGGGCGAATCTGAAGCTGCGGCCGTTGGCTGACTGTGCTCATGGTCTGGGGATTTTATCACCGATGCACGGTCGAAATACTTTTGGGCGAAAATTCTGCCAATTGCCCGTCAACGAGAATCTGGCTCATTGGCTCTAACGGGCGACGATTCGATCACGACGTTCTTGATAACATGAGCCACAGCATCCTTGACGGCGACTTCATTGCGGCTGTGGTCGGTAATGCTGTCGTACAGCA
>JBEKCU010000402.1:0-3670 GCA_050014735.1 Candidatus Acidiferrales bacterium
CTTGGAGAATTCTCGCTGTTGCCCGCCCAATTGCCTGCATGCGGTCATCGTAGGAGGTAATGCTGTCGACAAAATATAAAATCTCCGCACTGTTTTTCTCGTCAAGGACCTTGACGTTACAGCTCTGCTGGAACTCTTTCGCCTTTATCCAGTCGGCCTTTTTCTTCTCCAGCTTGCCGTAGGGATTACCGCGGCTCTCGAGCGATTTCAGAGGCTTCTGCAGAGACTGGGGCACATTGCCGTCGTCGATCATGCCGCGCCGCAAATCAACGACCTTGTCGACATACTCCATCAAAAGCGGACATTCCTCCTCACAGGCGCCACAGGTCGTGCAGGACCAGATTTCATCCTCAGAAAAAATGCCGCCGATCAGAGGTTCGCCGTTTTTTGAATTCCCGAAGAGTGGATAATGCCGGAAGCTGTAATCCCTCGCCTTAATAGTGATGAAGCGGGGAGACAATGGCCTTCCCACTGCATTGGCCGGACACTGGTCCGAGCAACGCCCACAGTCGGCGCAGGAGTAGAAATCAAGCATGTGTTTCCAGGTAAAATCCTCGAATTTCTTTACTCCAAAAGATTTCACCTGATCCAGATGCTCATCGGCGACGCCCCACCTCACCGGCTTTACAGTTCCCCGGCGCAACCTGGCGAAGTAGACATTGAAAAATGAGGTGATGACGTGAAAGTGTTTTCCTAAAGGCAGGAAACAGAGAAACGCGAAGAAGGTCAATTCATGCAGGAGATAGCTGCTGAGATGAAGATTCCGGAGCCACGGCCGCGGAGTTGAAAGCAGCGCGCTCTTCGTGATCCACGCCAAGGACAGCGGAGCCAAGGTTTCCGCCGGTTGGCCAAGTTGCACCTGGAAGGCAGCTTTACTCGCTTCAAACACGCTCTCTGAAGCGATCAGTATTGCAATCAATCCTAAAACCAGTATCGCTTCAGAAGTGTGATCCTTTCCGCATCTTGCCGGTACTGCGTAGCGTGCGGGCTTGACGATACCCCGGCGAATTGCGGCGATGATTACGCTGAGGAATACCAAAGTCGCGGCGTAGTCCTTGATCAGGTTGTAACAATGCCCTACCCTGCCCGATAAACCCGGAATAACGAAATTATCGGAGACACCGAGTCCCACGAGCGAGACCGAACGAATCGCCAGTGCCAGAAAGCCGGCAAAGAGAATGATATGAAGGACACCTGCAACCGGGTAGCGCGGCTGCTTCCATTGAGCCAGCCAGAATTTCAAGCTTCTCGTGAACCGGACCGATAGTTGGTCAAGACGAAAATCTGGTGCGCTCCTCAGCAGCGGCGCTACGCGTTTCGCTATGATGTAGGCAAAGCACGCGATGCCCACGAGGGGAATAATCAAAAACAGCACTCGCCCTGGTATCAACCAGTACGTTGCTTGCGCTGGTGAATCGATCACTTCAGTAAGGATGCCCGACATCTCCAACTCCTAAGAGCCTTGCCAATCGCTGGCCATCGATGAAACAACCGCCTTCACTACTCGATCATTACCCGTAGGGAATAGGATTCTTTTCAAGCCAGCGCGCATCTCGCGCAACCCCGATGCCCTTTTTCGCTCCCCGAGCCATGCCTCCAGTCAAATGTCGCGTACCCCAAGCCATCCCGGTCGTGAGACCAATCGCCGCTCCAAGCACACTAGCTCCAAGAATCGCACCGTAGTTAGGTTTGCGCCTGTGTCCAAGAGATGCGCCTAGAGCACCAACGTAAGCTCCGATCAGCGATGGCATCCACGAGTCGCGAGCCGAGCCAATCAGAACTGAGCTAACGGGCGCGCCCTCTAGGGTCTTCTTCCGCGCGGAGCGTGCACCCTCGAAACCAGAATTAATCAGGTTGCGGCCGTAATCGAGGTTGGTTTCAATCCATTCGCGAGTTGTCACCTTAATAGCTTGCCTCTCTAATCTTTTAAGTCGAAGGCCGACGCTAATGAATCCGGCGAAGGATTCCACATCTAGCTCACAGCGGAATGTTTCCGTGCTTTCTGTGAGGTCTCGTCTCCCTTTTGTTGTTAAGCGTTTCCAGAATTTCGATGAGCCGGATCCGCGTATCTCTTGGCGTAATTACCGCATCGATATAGCCGCGGCTCGCCGCGATATACGGGTTGTAAAACGTATTGCGATAGTTATCGATTATTTCCTGCCGTTTTGCCTCAGGATCGGCGGCTTCCTGGATCTCCCGGCGGAAGATAACGTTGGCCGCACCCTCAGCGCCCATCACCGCGATCTCAGCCGTGGGCCATGCCAGGGTCATGTCGGCTCCGAGGTGGCGGGAGCACATGGCAATATAAGCGCCGCCGTAATTCTTGCGGGTAATCAACGTCATCTTCGGCACGGTAGCTTCGGAATAGCACCAGAGCAACTTCGCGCCGTGACGAATAACGCCGTTCCACTCCTGGTCGGTTCCGGGCAGGTACCCCGGCACGTCGGCAATCGTGAGCAGAGGGATGTTGAAGCAATCGCAGAATCGGATGAACCTCGTCGCCTTATCGGAAGCATTTACATCAAGACAACCGGCCAGATACATGGGCTGGTTGGCGACGATACCGATCGACTGGCCGTTCAATCTCCCGAGGCCGACGACCATGTTTTGCGCAAAGTGGGCTTGCACCTCGAAGAAATCGCCATTATCCACAATCGACCGGATGATTTGCTGCACGTCGTAAGTCGTCTTGGGATTGTCGGGCATGATCGCGTCCAGCGCCGGATCGATGCGATCCGCGCTATCGCGAGTGTCGACGCGCGGCGCAAACTCCCGGTTATTGCTGGGCAGAAAAGACAACATTTTCCTGATCTGCTCGAGGCAGTCCCAATCGTTCTCGGCGGCAAAATGAGCGACTCCGCTTCGGCTGTTGTGCGTCATGGCGCCGCCCAATTCTTCCTGGCTGACCTCCTCTCCAGTTACCGCCCTGATAACGTCCGGTCCGGTAATGAACATGTAGCTTGTGTTCTTAACCATGAAGACCCAATCGGCCATGGCCGGCGAATACACGGCGCCGCCGGCACACGGCCCCATGATCGCCGAGATCTGCGGAATGATTCCGGAACAAACGGCATTGCGATAGAAGATTTCTCCAAATCCGGAAAGCGAATCCACGCCTTCTTGAATGCGTGCGCCCCCCGAATCATTGATGCCGACAAAAGGAATCCCAGCCTTGAGGGCCATATCCATGACCTTGCAAATCTTCTTGGCATGCATCTCGCCGAGACTTCCGGCCCGCGCGGTGAAATCCTGGGCAAAGGCCGCAACCGGTCGCCCGTCGATCTTGCCGAAGCCGGTAATGACGCCATCGGCGGCGATGTCCACCTTTTCGATCCCAAACATCGTCCCGCGATGCTTCACGAACATATCTGTTTCGCGAAAAGTACCCGGGTCGAACAGCAGGTCAAGCCTTTCGCGGGCATTGAGTTTTCCCCGCTTCTGCTGCGCGGAAACCGCCGCTGCCCCGCCCATCTGCTTAACCTGGTTGCTTTTCTCTTGCAATTCTTCAAGCTTTTCGGCTACAGCACCCAGCCTTTTCTGAGTAACGGCAACAGCCATGTGGTTACCTCTCTAATTCTGAAATGATTTCGTCTTATCGATTGTTTCTTCTGAGCCTTCTAGCAAGAAACCTCAACCGTCATAGTCGCTAACTTCTAGGTGATGACGGCAA
>JBEKCU010000403.1:0-3665 GCA_050014735.1 Candidatus Acidiferrales bacterium
CACACGACACTTGAGGGAACTCGTGAGTTGATTCGCCAGAATGCCGTTGGCGTGATCCTGGCGACTGGAGGCACGGGCCTCGTGCGTGCAGCGTACAGCTCGGCCAAACCGGCGTATGGCGTCGGTCCGGGCAACGTGCCCGCATTCATCGAACGCACCGCGGACGTGCGCAAGGCCGTCGTGGATATTATTGCCGGGACCACATTCGATTACGGGACGATTTGTTCATCCGAGCAGGCCATCGTTGCGGAAGAGCCGGTACGGGAATTAGCGCTCGAGGAATGCCGCCGGCAGGGCGCATATTTTCTTTCGCCAGAGGAAACGGAAACCGTAGGTCGTCTCGTTATTCAACCCGGATCGCATGTAGCCAATCCAAGGATCGTGGGCCGCCCGGCGACAGCGATTGCAGAGATGGCCGGAATAAAAGCGCCTCCTGCGACGCGCGTGTTGATCGCGCGCCTCCAGCCGGAACAGGTAGGCCGCGAATTCCCGTTATCGGCGGAGAAGTTGTCGCCCATCCTGGCGTTCTACGCGGTGCCGAATCTGGCTGCGGGGATTGCACTCTGCCGCCGCCTGCTTGAATTTGGCGGCTTGGGACATACGTGCTCGATCCACTCGCAAAATCGCGCCGCGATTCTTGAATTTGGCAAGAACATGCCCGCGTTTCGCGTGGTCGTAAATACTTCATCGGTGCATGGCTCGATCGGCTACTCGACCAATCTTTTTCCGGCGATGACGCTGGGCTGCGGCGCTCCTGGAGGAAACATCACGTCGGATAATATCGGTCCGCAGCACTTGATGAATGTGAAACGCATTGCCTGGGAATCGCGAGCCGTCGAGCACCGGACGATCCCGGTGGATCAACGAATGGCAGGCGCAACCGTTTCCACAGCGCCGGAAGCCGTTCAAGGAAAGGCGAACATGCCAATCGATTCAGTAGCTGCGAAAAGTGCGACAGGATCGATTCCGAGCACAAAATCTGGAGAAACCAAGGTCGGCAAATCCTCGGTGCCGAATTCAGCGGGCGGCGTGGAACGGCCGCCTGCCGGGACAATTCCTGAACGAACCTTTTTGGACAAAGCAACGATTGCGCGCGTGGTCCAACAAGTCTTAGCGTCGCATGGAGTTGCATCGGGAAGCGATGCGCCAGCGCCCGAGCCGGCGGCAAAGCGATTGCCAAGCCCGTCATCGATCGCATCGGAAATTGCGCGGCGTGTTTTTGATTCGCCTTCGAAGCCGCAAGCCGACGCTGCTACGAATTCCTCGACGGGTGTTTCCGGCGAAGTGAAAACGGAAGCGTCTGTTTCGCCTAAATCGCTGCCGCACGCCGCGCAGGAGCCGAAACCTCCGGCGAAGCCTCCTGTCGAGATCGCCCCGTTTGTCAGCGAAAACGACGTGCGTCGCGCGATGACGCGCAGCGAAAAAATCTTCATCGGACCGAAAACGATCCTCACACCCTCCGCGAGGGACCTTGGCCTGGAACACGACGTTTTCATCGAAACTGAGGCGGGATCCATCCGATAGGACGCGGCCGTGTTGCGGCATGTTTAGCAGCACGGGCTTGAGCCTGTGTAATTTCCCAATCGTGAAAACCGCGCAGGCTGAACAGAATACGCAAAAACTCAAGAATTGTCGTTCCGAACCCGTTCTTGCGGGTGAGGAATCTCTCTTTCCCTGGATTTAAACCGCAGAGAGATTCCTCGCTTCGCTCGGAATGACACGCAGGAGTTTTTTTTTGCAACCTAGGAAGGCTGTGCCACTCATATTGAGGCTCGATCTCAGGTGCGGTACTCGAGACGATTCTGCTGACACTGCATAAACTTTCGCTATTGCCACATAAAATAAAGGAGGAGTAGACTCCACTGGACATTTCGGCAGGCCACGGCGGCTCACCCGATTCTAGGGCTTACCTTCCTCTATTCTTGCGCTGCCTAACTCAATCTTCGTGAGGTCCATGATGCGACGTATATTCCAGTATCCCTTCTCATCACTAATTTGTTTGGGCATAGCTTTTGGCATGTACTTAGGATTGGCAACCAGCGCGGGGGCTCAGACTGGAACTGTGGTTCCGGCTGGAACCCTTCTCCAGTGCACTCTCGATGAACCGAATTTTTCTTCGGCCACAGTGAACGTGGGAGATCCGGTTGTTTGCTACTTAAAATCCGTACAGCAGTTCGGACACATCGTACTTCCTCGCGGCAGCTATCTCGAAGGGCATTTGTCGGCGGAAAAGGATCCCGGTCATTTTTGGGGCAAGGGCTACCTTAGGATTGAATCCGATCGCATCGGGCTGCCTTCCACGGACATCCCGGTGCCCAGTAAAGTGATCGCAGCGGCCGGGGGATACAAAACCGACCGTCAGGGGGATATTGTCGGAAAAGGGCACGCCACGTGTGACGTCGTCGAGTGGTTGTTTCCTCCCCTGTGGCCATGGAAAATGATCTCGCTGCCAGCTCGCGGTCCACGTCCTACGTTCAAGGGCGAGGAGTTGCTCACATTGCGCCTTATGGACGATGTGGTTGTGCCAAAGGTGGCGGATGTAAGGCCCGCGCCGATGCCCGGATGGCACTATTTTGGCCAGCCCTCCGCGTTCTTACAGAACGGTCCGCAGTCTTACAATTCGCTGGAAGTGTCGATCACGACCGTAAGCGCGTCGGCGGCTCCGGATCCTCTTCCGGCTTCGCGGACGGAGCGGCTTAGCTGTATCGTGCTGAAGTCCAATGAGGTCTTGAGGGTAACGAGCTACCGGATCGACGATGGACATCTCAACTACGTTCTCTACGACGGAACGCCTGGGTCGGCGGAAGTGGACGAAGTGGATTGGACCAGGACGTCAGAGATGAGAACGGCGCAAGCGACGGGACGCACCCTAGAATCGCGCGCGTACTAAGTCTCATCCGGTAAGGTATGACAACGAGTCAATCGATTGCCGTGTGGGCACGGCGTGCCGCGCCCACACGGAGGAAAATAAAGGTAAAATTCCGGAACGCGCGTCGTGTTTGAAACAGGATGTCCGACCGGTTATGGCAGTGTAACCAATTCCCGCCAATCCGGCCCCGGCGCGCTCCCTGTGTTGTTCCCTGCGATGGTTCCCTGGTTGTTCATCCAATGGTAGTCAGAGTAGTTCTGGACCTTGTACTGCTGACCGCTTTGCGGGTCTACTACGTCCACGGTTCCCAGGATGGCATTCTCACGGCGTCGCGAAATCTCATCGTACGTCTTCGAGCGTTGCTCCCAGCCCTTCATGATAATGTCCGAAGTCTTCCGTTGATCTTCCTGGATGGCTTGCATGGCCTGCTGCTGGATCTGCTGGGATCGTGCGTTGTCGGCAGCCACCGCGGCATTGGCGATTTGTTGCTGCCTCGCTTGCCATTCCGGACTGATACGCACGGACTGCACAGCTTCGTCCACCACGCGCTGCGCGTCCTGCTCGCGGCCCGGCGCTGCCAGATACCCATAGAGCCGGTAGACGTACCACAGTCCCGATTTCCCAGGGAACGGCTTCACCGTCGCCGCCACGATCGTCCCATGAACCACCGTTCCGTCAATAGTGCACGTGAACGTCACGTCGCCGCCTGTTAGCTGTGAATTGGGCATCCCCTCGCTGCGTGCCAGCGGCCCAAACTTCGCCGCCACGTCGGGGCGCGCGTCGTTCGCTGTGATCT
>JBEKCU010000404.1:0-3656 GCA_050014735.1 Candidatus Acidiferrales bacterium
TGACGGGGGAAACCCAGCCGCCAGCGAAGCGGTGCGGCGCGGGTGGGTCTCCATTCAGGATGAAGCTTCTCAACTGGTAGCAAGCCTTGTGAGCGTCCAGCCGGGCCACACAGTCCTCGACCTTTGCGCTGCGCCCGGTGGAAAGACGATGAGGTTGGCGCTCGATGCAGGCCCGACGGGACGTGTAATCGCTGCGGACTTACACGCGCATCGGGTTCGCGCCATGGCAGACCGCATCGGGCGCGCCGGCATTCGCAATGTGGAGACCCTCACTCTCGACGCCACGATTCCGCTGCCGGCCGAACCGCCGTTCGATCGCCGATTTGATCGCATTCTGGTCGATGTGCCCTGCTCGGGAACCGGCACACTCGCGCGACACCCGGAAATTCGATGGCGCCTTCGCCCTGGAGATCTCCAGGAACTGCATGCACGGCAGACAGCGCTGTTCAGGAACGCACTTCAATATCTCGCGCCTGGGGGACGCCTGGTCTATTCCACGTGTTCGCTCGAACCTGATGAAAATGAACGCGTGGTGCAAGAACTTTTGTTTACGGCGCAAAATGCGGTTCACATTGTGAGCCCTCGGAAAACAATCGAACCTTTCCTGTCGGCGCACGTGAACGTGGACAGTCTAGTTGATGCGAATGGCTTTTTCCGAACATTTCCTCCAGACCACCGAACCGATGGCTTTTTCGCCGCGGTCATTGAGTAGGACAGGCTTCAGCCAGTCAGTTTTTGACTTCCTTAATTCAATCGAAAGTCAAATGACCAAAAGCCGAAGCCTTTGCCGCCAAAAGCTCCAGCTCCTTGCGCCACTGGCACCACTTTACCGCGCATGATAAATTGAACTTGGAGCGCCGATGAGTTTCCGTGAACGAATCGAATGGATTTTCCGCATGGGACTGCTTGTGTTTGTCCTGGCAGCGGCGGCCTTCCTTAGCGCGATCACGGCGATGCGATTCGCGATTCAGGGCCGCGAAGTGGACATGCCGAACCTGGTAGGCAAGACCTCGTCCGACGCCCAGGCAATTCTGCAAGGACGCGGGCTGCAATTGAAAGTCGTCGACCGCGTTTACAGCAATCTCCCCGCAAATTCCGTGGCTCGCCAAAGCCCGGCGCCCGGCGAACACATGAAAATTCCCCAGGAAGCGCACGTTGCTCTGAGCCTGGGGCCGCAAAACGTGACGATTCCGACGCTGGTGGGAGAGTCGATCCGCGTCGCGCGAATCCAATTGCTTCAGGCTGGACTCCAGCTGGGAGAAGTAACATCGTATTTCTCCCCGGATTCCGGCTCGGACATGGTTTTGCAGCAGAATCCTCCGTCGGGAACGCGTGCAACGAGCCCTCGCGTGGATTTGCTGGTGGAGCAGAGTGAACCGAAACCCACCTATGTCATGCCGTGGGTCGTCGGCATGCCTTTGCCGGATGCGGACCGCTTAATTTCCACCGGTGGGTTCAGGCTGAGTAAGACCACGACCAGTCCGTCGCCGCAATGGCCGAAGGGCGCCGTCATCGAGCAGATACCCGGCCCGGGCTCGAAAATAGACGGCGATACAGCGATTGAGTTTGTTGTCTCACAATAGCATTTCGCTCTAGTCGAGTAGTGCGCCTTTGACGCCTGGATCGAGGCGAATGACTATTTCGCTCGCATCCGATTGTTCTTGGGGTTGTGTTCCACTTCGGCCAAATCCAGTGCCTCCAGGATGGGAGGAATGTACATAGCGAGCCGCCCTCGCAGGCCCTTCTTCAGCCCATACCAGCCGTTGACCGGATTCCCCACCGAGCGGCCCCAAGCCTCAACCGTACCATCGGCTGCTTTCTTCTGTTCATCCGCGCTGCCGAGGAGCATCCAGTCGCCGTGTTTCTTGAGCATTGCATGCAGGTCCTCGATGCATCGTGCGGCATACCTCAACTGAGTTTTTCCGACCTGCACGACAATCGCCGGAGGAACGGAGTCATTGTCGCGGTACGCTTGATATTCGGAAGTCCCGGGCGGTGTCTTGAGTTGCCACGGACTTTCTGCCGTTCCCTTTCCCTTAACCATCTCGTTTCCCCTTTTCAATTTAGAACTGCGGTGCATCGCAATACGGTCGAGGGTTATTCTTCCAAAAAGCGAACTCATAAACAATCTCTGTGGGTCGCGGCGGCGTCATTGCTGTAGCTCGCCTCTTCAGAGGCGAGGGTTTTCCGCTGGATCATTCGAAAAATCCCCGCGTCTGAAGACGCGGGCTACAGCAATCGAGATTCCTGCATTCGGAAGTCAACGGAGATCGGCAGCCTCCGAAGCCCAATCGAGTTCCCCTCCCCGATCGTTTACGAATGGTTTCCGGCACGCACCGCCAAGTCAAGGCTCGTGGTAAGGACGTTTCAGAAATCGTCTCGCTTCCTGCGTTTCGATGGAATCATTACCCGTGGCGATTATTTCCTCGTACTTGCGAATTGCCGAGTCACGCTCCCGCAATAAATCGTACATTTCGCCCGCGAGCAGGTTTGCTCTGGCAGATTCTTCATGGTCCAGGCCGGGCATCTTAGCGGCCGATTCGAATGCCCCGGCTGCATCGCGAAAATTTCTCTGCGCTCGGTAAACTTGGCCGAGGCCGATCGCAGTCCTGTCAAGGTGAGGATGGAAAAACATTTTTCGTTGTCCAGCAGCAAGAACGTTACGGTAGGCCGCCACCGCTTCCGGCAGATTGCCGCGCGCGCGAAGCAGGCTTGCTTCCATTTGGCCAAACTCGAAATTATGGGGATAGGAGCGGTAGAGTTCGCGTATAGAAACGAGCGCCTCGGGATACTCGTGTTCCCGAGCGAGAAAAAGCGCCAGCGCCGTTTTCGCGTCGACGCTTGCCTCGCCTCCACCACGGGCCGCCTGCCGCACCTCCTCTATGCCCTCGGTCTTGTTTCCCCGAATGTTGAAAAGAAAGGCCGCGACTTTGGCGTAGATCGGCAAGGCAGCGACAACGTAATCATAAACTCCGACAACCAATTTCGCGTCGCTGTTATCTGGAGCCAGTTCGAGGACCCGCTTGTGGTCACGGTACGCGCCCAGCGCGCTGCGAAGCGCCGAATACCAAGCTTTCTCCACCAACCCCTCATAAACTGCATAGAGAGCACGTGTCGCCCCGCGCGAATAAAGCGCCTCAACATCGTTTGGGTTCGTTTTCAACCTCGCCTCGGACAGCGACAGCGCCTGGCTTGCAAGTCCCTCGATGCGCAACTGAACATGTGGATCGATCGGCTGCCTCTTGGAACGAAGGAATTCATCCCCCATGTAAAGTTGGCCCGTTAGAATATCCTCGCGGTTGATTTCGCGAAGCAGAACAACCTGCAACAAGTGGTTCACCGCCAGCGCGTCATTTGGGTGGGCTTGCAGCGCCGCCTCAAATTCCGGAACCGCCGAGTCGTAGTCTGTGTTATAGAAATGCTCGAATGCCGTCTGGGCAGCAGGATCGTTTGAACGTCTCTCAACCTGCGCAGCGGACTGGGAAGGCCTGCTGGGCAATTCGTGGCTGGCCACGAAATATGCCAGGAGCGAACAGACTAAGGCCGTCGCCGTAATCCTGTGCAGTTGCGGAAACATCCGGCGCTTGGTCGAGCAAATCATCGCGGAGATAGTGTAACCGAGGAACGTGGTTTGCCAGGACGAGCTTCGATACCCA
>JBEKCU010000405.1:0-3634 GCA_050014735.1 Candidatus Acidiferrales bacterium
GAACCGTTCATCGTTGCCATACTGATTCTCTTTCCCGCCCTGCTCACTAATTGCGGTCACACAAGATGTCGCAGTCAGGTTGGCACAGAGGGCATTGCCCGCTTGGGCGCGTCTCGAATCGACCGACGATGCCCTGTTCCGATATACGATGAATGCGATCCAGATCAGGCGCCCTCCCTTCAAACCACTTTTCCACGTCTCTTCGCGATGGCCGGAGATTTCGTTGGCGGATCATGTTCAGGGCGATCTCCGTTAAGAGGTCTGAATGGAGGGAGATTAATGCGCCTGGCGGGACCGCCCTCGATAGAGCCCGCTCTATAAACTCGCCGATCACATTTTGGGCCATGCCGAGGAAGTTTCTATCTGGCGTCTCGATCGCCATCTCACAAAAGAGGTATAGCAGCATTGGATCATCCCTCAGACTTGCTGCAATCTGATCCAAGCTGTCCTGCAGAGCCGGGGCTTGGACCGCTTCGAGTCTGCGACGCAGGTACATGATGGCTTCCGGTCGCTCCATGCCTGTCATCGGCACGTCGGCGATCCAGCTCTGGCGTCGATAGTTAACTTCAATACTGCCCCAGTATGTGTTCCAAATGGGACATACAAGCCGTAAGGAAGCGGCGAGCGCTAACGGATCACTCGACGTACCTTGCCCGAAGGGGCGCGCCCATCCAAGGAGCTTTTCGAGCAATCGCAAGGGCTCTTTGGAACGACAAACATCGTCGACGACGATCACAAACGGGCTGAAGGTGCCGGCCAGGCCTAACGCCGCGTGTCCCGAGCCCTCACTCAGCCTGGGGTGTATCTCTCGTAGCGTTCTTGCAACTGCCGATGCAAGTGAGGCTTCAGCTTCGGCAATGTGGGAAGACACCCAAAGTCCGCGTCCCCCGGCATCGATGTGCCTTCGGAGTAGTTCATACGCATTGATACTTTTTCCGACGCCAGAAGGCCCCACGAGCAGACACACCGATGCCCGGCGAAGCGCGGCGTCAGCAGCGTCAAGGGATTTTGTTGGCACGACGGGAGTGGTCAGAAACAGTAGTTCTGATCTGTAGGTATTCAGATTCTTTAAGGAAATCTCTCTCAACAAGGACTCCGAAAGCCTCTCGGCCTGGACCCCCAGGAACATCTGGCGAAGCCACTGGCCTTCTGCGTCCGTATCCAAATGGTCGGCCATGCGGGATTGGTCGACGATCTCAACGAGGACGCCAAGCTGTTCGGCCTTGAAATGAGTGTCCTTCTGCAACTGCAGTCCCGGAACGCGGTTCGAGCAAAGATAAACGACGAATCCTGCGGTCGGCTGCTTGGCGCGAATCTCGGCTGCCTCCCGCCCTGACTTGACAAGATCGCCGTCCACACCCGTGGTCCTAGTAGTGGCTTCGGACATGTCCAGCAGCCATTTTTCGCGTAGTTTGTCCAAGGAGGTCGTAGTGCACTCTGTCAAAATGTACTGAGGCGGGACGGTGCCCGGAACCTGACAGAACCCATCCATGGCGCTTACGATTGTCTTTCCTGCCGCGTTTAGCCCCGTGTGAATGAGAGCTCGGCATTCCGGGTATAGTTGTCGCAGGACATTCACCGCCAAGTGTTGAAAACGCCCTTCGTCGGTCATGGCTTCAATGGCTTCTGCGGTAGTCATCTTCGGATACCAGCGTACTGCTCAGGGCCGCTCATTCCAAAATGCGCTGAAGAGCCCTGAGCGGCGCAATGGATGCCCGGGGCCGGGCCTGGCAAGTCGGTCGAGAACTCGCGCTGGGAAGTTCCGGGCGAATTTCACGCGCCACCCGGACAATTGGCCTGGATTCAGACGCTGCGAAGGATCGCTCCCGCGAAACTGCGTTCTGGTAGATCACAAAGTCGGCGTCACGCCAATGTGCCAACTCGTTCACCGGGCAACCCCTCGGCGGCGAAGCCGATTCTACCGTTCAAAGCGGATCACAATCTCAGCCGGAACCCGAGCGCGGATTTCCTTGCCGCCCATCGGACACACCCGCAACACCGTCCCGGCCTTCGGTTTCGGCCCCTTCCAAAATGGATCGAGGAAAAACGCTACGGCCTTGCGCACGGCCTCACCGGACGAACCGGCGTCCACGTTCGTCGCGTACTGGCCGCGCGGGCCGGGAATGTAGACGGTGGTGAGCGGCATTGGGGTTGGCGCGAGGTTCCCAGTCTACCGCCTCGGGGTCGCCGGGGGTGTTTTCTCCCCTCCCAGGGGCGGCCCGCTGCCTGTGGCCGGTTCGGTCCGATCAAATCAGCACACCGGGTATCCCCTAGCGAAAGCGCGTTACAATCACATACACCAGATTAGGTGAAGGTGATAGGAATCTCAGTGATAACTTCCCTTGCGCCATTCCGCTCACGTTGACTGAGGCAAGGGCTTTCGCCTTACCTTCTCCGTGTCGCTTAATTTTTCTGTGGAAAACGAAACACTACAAATATAGTTTCGCATCATCTACAATAGAATTGTTGGTTTGTAGTCGATGTGTTAAAGGGTGGAGGTGCGTCTTCAATTGCTTACTGGCTATCCAAGTGCAGGCTTAGTGTCGTGCGTTCCCATTCCACGCCGAGTGGGCCTTCTGTTTTTCGCTGTTAATACGTTCGCTTGGATTAATGCTACGAGATATTGTAAAGCTAACGCAACTCGATCATAAGTTTTGCGCGAGCCTCTTCGGGGTAGATCCCGACCAATTCAACGAGTGGATGGCGGGGAATCGCCCGATCCCGCATTTTTTGTTGCCAGAGGTCGCCTCCGTATTCGGGGTTCATCCCGCTGATATCACGGAATACCACTCCCCTTCAAATAAAGAGTTTGCCCCCGCGATCTGGTACAAACTCCGTAACCAAGAAGGGAACTACGCCCCGGCTGATCTTGAACTTGTCGGGCTGATTCGCAAGTTATGCTTCGGATTCAGCCAACTGCAAGCGATCCTGGAACAGAATTCCGATGTCTGCGATGGCATCTTCCAAAAAGTGCGAAGCGCCGTCGATCAGTCGGCACCGATACGGATTCAGGCACGGATCGCGGCTGAAATTTTTAGAAACGAATTGGGTTGGAGTCACGGGCAAACTGGAATCGGAGAGATTATCCGCCCCAACCTTCGCGGGGTTGGAATGGTAATCGTTGAAAGCCCGGTACCGGACTCCAAAATTGAAGGGTGCAGCTTCCGTGTCAGAGCTGAACGGGACGTGCCATGCGTGTTCGCGAATTCATACAAATCGACATGGTTCCGAAGGAATGCGGTCATCCTCCACGAAGTGAGCCACGCTATCTTCGATCTTGAAGGCGACCCAGTCTCTATCGACTACAGGGGCGAGACTGGTTCCGAATTAAGAGAGAAACGGGCGAGTTTGTTCGCGCAGGAATGCTTGATTCCGAAGTCCGCCCTTGTCCATGCACAGAATCAGATTGGAATCAAATGGCATGATCTCGACGCGGACTCCCTGGCCCGAATCGTTGCGGCCTGCGATGCCGAACAAAAGCTTGTATTGAGAGCGGCTCTGGATGCTGGCCTGATCACTATCGAGCAAAATGAGCGCTACGGGACGTTCGAATGCACTCCGTTGCTGAAACGGTATACGCAACGTGCCTTAACGACACGCGAATTCTTTCAAACCGTGCCGAAAGAAAAACACA
>JBEKCU010000406.1:0-3613 GCA_050014735.1 Candidatus Acidiferrales bacterium
TGGCTCCACAATTTCCGCCGACTTGTCAGCCGCTGGGAATATCACGAAGCCAATTTCCTCGGCATGCTCCAACTCGGCTGCCTCATTATCCTGCTGAGGCATTTATGAGATGGCTTCTAGTTAGAAGTGACGGATGGATCTGTTGGAGTCGAGTTCGGTGCGCCCAAGGCAGGCGCGCTACCAGGCTGCGCTACGCCCCGACATGAAGTGCATTACGATTCTAGGATACTTCAACGTGGGGGGCTACAGTAATCCCACCGTGAACTCGCATCCAAGAAAGGAGAGCAAAACCCCCAAACCGAGGCATTTTTATTTTTTCTGTTTTTCGCGCTTGGCTTTTGGCGAAGTGTTTTTGCGGGACGCGCCATTGCCGGAATTGCCTGGGTCCAAGCGGAACAGCCGGACGTGCGATAGACGAGCGTTTTCCTTCACACGAAGCTTTTCAGTACCGACCTCGATTAGCAACTCGACCGGCGACACGTGACCCCGCAAGTACAGTGGCACGTGCCATCCGCCCGCGCGCAGAAGCCGGTCTTCGGGCTCGACCATCGCAATTTCGTCCGAGCCGAGATTGAGACTTTCATTGCATTCGACGAAATAACAGCCCCGGCTCAACTCCCACCACATATAGTTATCTTCGGGACGCAACTGATGCGTTGGGAGTTCGATTCTGCCGGCGGGGATGTATTCGTTCCCGCCGAAGTCGATTTGTCCCGTTGGCTCGAGAGCGAAAATCTTGCGAGCGCTCAGATGGACGGAAAATCCATGAACTTGGAACTTCGGATAAAGGATTCCCGAGATGTGGGCTGCTGCCGCCTTCCCGGACAAAAGCTGCATGAGGGGAATATACCCAACAAGGCGAAGGCCGTCCACAAGACCTGAAGGTGAGTGTCACCGAAAGGTAGCCCTCAGGTGGTTTTGTCTTTCGAGTAGCAAATGTGCTCGAGAGTGCACTCGGCGCAACGGGGTTTGCGTGCCTGGCAAATCTTGCGGCCATGCCAGATCAGCTGGTGAGAAAACAAAATCCATTTCTCTTGCGGAATCACGCGCATCAAGTCCTGCTCGATTTTCTTCGGGTCGGTGTTGCGCGAAAGATCGAGCCGGTTCGAGAGCCGCGTGACGTGCGTGTCCACCACAACGCCGCTCGCGATGCCGAACGCCGTGCCCAGCACCACGTTGGCGGTCTTTCGGGCGACGCCGGGCAGCGTTAGCAATCGCTCCATCGCGCGGGGCACCTCGCCGTTGAACTCTTCCACAATTTTCTTGCTGGCCCCCATGATGGACTTCGTCTTGTTTCGGAAGAATCCGGTTGGCCGAATGTCCTGTTCTAGTTCGTTAGGATTTGCATAGGCCAGATCCTGGGGCGTGCGATATTTCACAAAAAGAGTTTTTGTGACGCGATTGACGCATTCGTCTGTGCACTGCGCCGAAAGGATCGTCGAAATCAGCAATTGAAACGGATTTTCATGAATCAGCGCGCAGGTTACATTCGGATAGGCTTCGTCCAGCTTTTGAAGAACGGCGCGAACGCGCTGCGGATTCGTTCCGCCACCTTTCGCTGCGGACCTGCTGGCGGTGGGCTTTTTTGCCGGCCGCGCGCGCGAGCTCGATTTCGAGTTTTTCGTGACCCGCGCGGCGATTTTCTTTTTGCCCGATTCTCGTTTTTTCATTGCGGCCATTCGATTTCAATTCGCCGCATGAATATAGCATACGCTTAGTAGCGCCGGCGCCACCAAAACCTCCCTTGCAGTCAAGCGCACCCGGTGCGTTATAGATGCAAGCTTTCATCGGCAGCCTCAACTTCACGATAGCCAAAGTAATGGCGATGCTTGATCATCTCCGCGATTTCCGGTGGGACCATGGCCTCCCAGGAAGCATCGTGATCCTTGATACGCCGCAAAACATCGCGCGAAAAGATATGCAGCACGCTTTCATCGAAATTGTCGAGTTGCTTGATCCGGCCTCGCTCGACGAGGTGACAATACAGACTGTGCAAGTCTCCGGGCATTTTCAAATTCTGCACGGTGGTGATTTTGCCGGTGGCCTGGTCCAGCAGCGGATAAACGTAGATCCGCAAATCTTTAGTGAATAACTTGCCGAACGCTTCGAGGATACCTCCCTCGAGTCCCGAATAGTATTCCTCCTTAAAAAGATCCTGGAGGCTGGCTACGCCCATTGTTACCGCAATAGGCTGCGAGGTGTATCGAGTCAGGTAGGCCGCGAGGCGATAGTACTCGAAATAATCGGAGATCAGCACGGTCTTTCCGACCGCGGCCAATACGTCCGCCCGAGCCAGGAAATCGGTCAGATCGATCTTGCCTCCGACCAGGAGGTTCCTCATCGTAATTTCCATTAGTTCAACAACCTTGCCAGGTTCGACCTCCGGTTCGGACGCGAAGCGCTCATGAGCGCTCCGAATCATATCGATATTGACCTTCGTCACGGGGCGGAAGCTCCCGCGCTCCACTAAAATAGGCCGCTTGCGCAGGACCTCCGAAGGCTGGAGCACCGCGCCGGACGGACCGAACATCGCGGCGCCGCTGAGGCCAAGCTGTACGAGCTTCAGACTCATCACACGATTGTCGACATGGCGAAATTCGATGCCCGAGAATTCGATCATGTCGACTTCGATGCGCTGCGTGGTGAGGTTATCCAGCAGCGATTCCAGGATCATCTCCGGCCTGTGATGCAGGAAAAATGCGGCGTAAAGGAGATTGACGCCCACGATGCCCAGCGTCTCCTGCTGAAGATCGTTTTCGCGGTCCAGCATTCGAACGTGGATGATGATCTGGCTGTTGTCGTCGCGCGGATGAGCCTGAAATTTGACGCCCATCCACCCATGGCACTCGTTCGTGCCCAGGTAGTTGCGGGCGGCCACTGTATTGGCGAAGGCAAAGAAGGCAGTGCTGTCCTTGCGTGAGGACTCCAGGCGCTCCAGATTGAGGCCATGTTCGTAATCGAGCATGCCCTGCAAACGTTCCCGCGAGACGTAACGCTTGCAGCGGCCGTAAATTGCGTCGCTGACGGCCATGTCATACGCGGATATGGATTTGGATATGGTTCCCGCGGCGGCGCCGACCTTGAAAAACCAGCGGGCGACCTCTTGCCCAGCCCCGATTTCAGCAAACGTCCCATAAAACATGGGATCGAGGTTTATCTTAAGGGCTTTCTGGTTCGTGCTTAGTTTGGGGCGTTCGTCATTATCCATGGGCGCCTCGATTTTGTTCCACGTGGAGCAATTTCACACATTCGAATGAAGGCCGAGTATAGCGAAAAGAATGTTGCGTTCGCATGAACAAATCAAATGCCTGCAAGTCGTCCCTTGAATGCTCAAAGAAACCACTCTCGAACATTCCGCATCGTAACGCAGATAAGCGAGCGGTTGCCGTGGAAGTTCATTCGGTCCTTGCCAAGCGGTAGTTGTTAAATCTTTAGGTTTGTGCACTTTGGAGGCGTAGCCAGCGTCCACATGGAAATTCTGGGTAGGTTTGCTTCGAACGATGTACAAGGCGCCGATGTTCACAAGTCCGGGCCCGATCTTGGGAATCGTGTAATTCTCGGGTTCGTCATTCTACTGGCTCTGACCATGCTGATTTATCCAACCGCTCGCGCC
>JBEKCU010000407.1:0-3593 GCA_050014735.1 Candidatus Acidiferrales bacterium
GAGCAACCAGAAAGGGACATATGGAACTGAGGGTACGGCTGCTTCCGGCAACGCTCCAGGAGCGCGATCGAGTGCGGTGATTTGGACCGATGCGGCTGGAAATTTTTGGCTATTCGGTGGCTACGGATACGACTCAGCAGGAACGCTAGGACAGCTCAGCGACCTGTGGGAGTACAGCGCGGGCGCATGGTCGTGGGTAGATGGGCCGAAGATAGTCAATCAGAACGGGATGTACGGGTATCAGGACACGCCCGCTCCGAGTAATGTTCCAGGGGCGCGCCAGCAATTTGTAGGTTGGACCGACAAATCGGGAAATCTGTGGCTCTTCGGTGGCTATGGTAACGACTCAGCGGAGGGGGGCGGATACCTCAACGACCTGTGGAAGTACGAGTTCTGAGAACGCCTGAAGGGCACCGTCGGTCGCTCCTCGCACGGCGGATCGGTGATGTAGCACTTGCAGGGGAACAACGTGGAGCACCCTGTCGGCCGACCTACCATCTGGCAGCGTGATTTATCGTTTGCGTCCCGAGTTCTTCGTGAGGTGCCAGGTTTCGCAGTAGGGACACAGATAGGGCCGCAGCTGCGTGGGCGCGTGGTTCGTTGCAATTTGATGGTCGGCTGTGGCCATCGCCTCACCCTCGGTTGCGTATTGGCGTTTGCCGGTTACCGGACATTTCGGATCATTATCCATAATCGAGCCTATCGAGTGATCGATTTGCGCTGCTGATCCCCGGTGCGAGGTTCCCACCAAGGCGGCTTGCTGATTTTACAATGTCTTCGATGAGCTGGAACAGACACGTGTTATCGTGTTTGGCCATATGGCTGAAACCATAGCATTCGTGACAGGCGCGAATAAAGGACTCGGAAGAGAAGTCTCACGGCAACTGGCTGGCAAAGGCATTCTCGTGTTGATGGGCGCGCGCGACTCGGAACGTGGGATGAAAGCTGTGGAAGAGCTTAGAGCCCAGGGCCTTCCCGTCGAATTCATTCAAATCGATGTGAATTCACAACCAAGCGTGGACAAAGCTGCCGACGAGATTGTCCGGCGCTATGGGCGGCTCGACATCCTGGTGAACAATGCGGGAATCGCGCTCGATTGGTTCTCTGGCTTGGAATTGACCGCCGAAGTGCTTCAGAAGACGTTCGAAACCAATGTTTTTGGCGTGTTTCGTGTGACAAAAGCCTTCTTGCCGCTGCTCAAGAAGTCCGAACACGGTCGAATCGTCAATATGTCGAGCGGATTGGGCTCCATTACCCGTAAAGCGGAGCCGAACAGCCCGCTGCCGGTCGATATTTTGCTCGCATACTCGTCGTCGAAAGCCGCGCTGAATATGATGACGGTTCAGTTCGCGAACGAACTAAAGGGCTTTGGAATCAAGGTCAATTCAGCCAATCCGGGATTCACTGCGACCGATATGAATCAGCATCGTGGGCCGAGGACGGTCGAGCAGGGAGCCGCCACGCCCGTCCGATTGGCGCTGCTCCTCGATGACGGCCCGACTGCGGGAGTCTTCAGCGATGACGGCCCGGAACCTTGGTAGAAATCCGAACCTTGGCACAAGCGCTTATATTGCTATGAGTTAGAAAGGCGACCGCCCCTGGCCTAGCCCCGCAGTCCCTGAGGCAGGGAGGGGGCTCCAGGTTGAAGGAACTCGTATAAAACAAAATTTAGTCGACACGGCTACAACCTGGAGGCGTTTCCTGCGTCTAATCGCTGTATGAGTCAGAAAAAACAAGAGGGACGCGGACGGCTAGTGCCAACACGAGCGACGGGGATCGCCTACCAAGTGCGCTTTGGGATTCATGTCGTTGAGGCTCCCGAGCACGGTCGGCAGGCGCGTGCGGCGCAATGGGCGAAGTGTTCGGTGCGATTCGAGGATGGAAGGCGGCTTCCTGACGGAACCTATTTCCTTTATACTGAGGAGGGTAAGGTCCATCAGTTGAAGTCCACCGACGGTAAGTGGCACTACTTGGCTGTTGCCGCCTGATCGGCTGGCAGTTACAGTTCAGGGCAGCCGCACTTCTGGTGGGTCAGCCCTAGGGCTGTCGGTCAGGATTCTCCTCCTACCTCGTGTTCGTGCCCGTGCTTCTCAAAATGTTCTTTCGTGCACGCAGTGCAGTATCCTTGTTCACACTCGGGACAGAATCCGTGGGCGCACATCGGTCGGCCGCATTCAGTGCAGATTTCTTCTTCATTCATGGCTCCCCCTTTACTCAAGGCATCCATAAAACCGGCAAGGGCCTCACGAAGCTTGGCATGACACTCGCACAGATTATCGTGCCGCGTCAATACGAGATCCACGGGATGCACGGCCAATGCTCCGGGCGGAACCATCTCCCGTGATGGACGAGCATTCGACGGCGTAGACCGGAAAAGATAACGCGACCGAAACTCAGGAATCGACTTAACTTAAACTGTCAAGAAAGACGATCCGAGACGGCTGCGTTTTGCTCGGCACGTTTAAGCAATACCGATTGATCGGCCTGCCCCGCGTCTTTCGAGATGTGTTTATATTGACCGCCTGATGGATACCTCTGCAATAAATATATGACTGAGCACAGATGATGTCCTGAATGAACAATCGATTCGTGGATTGGCTTAGACTTTGACGAGCTAACGCTGCACCCGTTGGGCGACGATAGGCGCCATGTTCGAGAATCGTTCTAAAGCGCGCGCCGCGATATATAAGGCAATCGTTCTTGTGTGTGACCCCATGAAGAAGTCACAGCGCCAACTGGTAGTTATCGCAATGTGGAGTTTATGGTGACGCCGTGGAGATAGCCCAGCAGGTCTCGGAGCAGAAGTGCGAACGGTGTTCAGGCTCAGGTACGGTTGCTGACCTGCAACACATGTGTTTATCCCATTTTATTGTCACTTGCTATGAAAAGCTCGAACAGATGGCGCGGAGCACGCATACATGGTCGGTTGGAGGACCCGCGTGGGAATCCGCTCGTCGTTTTACGATGCAATGCAAACAGATCGCGACGAATTTCCCTAAGCAAAATTCCGATCTGTCGAATTTGGAACGCGCTCGGCTTACGGACATTGCGATTTGGGCAACCGAATTGGGCCGCTGCTTGCGACGCAGCCCGCGAAGTCCCTTTGCAATTCCCGTCCGATTGATTTCGGAAATGCAGGGAAGATCGTGGGTGGAAGACACCTACACGGTGGACGTGGACCGCCACGGTGCGCGGATGCGATGCCAAAACGCCGTCAAGAATGGCGACGTTTTGAAGATTTTTCGGCCGGACACGGGAGAAGCGGAAGAATCGCGAGTCGTTTGGCAGCAGAAACTGCCTTCCGGTATTCAGGAAATTGGCATCGAGTTCCTCGGCGCCAAGAACTTCTGGGATCCTGTTGGAGCTTTGTCCAGCAAGCAAACCAAATGATAATGATTCAGTTTCCGCGGAGCTCTGCCGTGAGGACAGCTTTCAGTGACGCCGACGCTACCAGGTACCCGGCCGATTCACGCTGAGCGGAGATCGATTTGGAACCGCAAACTGCGTCACCGCCATCCAAACAATCTCATGCGTTCACGGTGAAAAACCTTGTCATGAACCCTGGCGATTCCAGCCGGATCTGATTTAGGTTT
>JBEKCU010000408.1:0-3592 GCA_050014735.1 Candidatus Acidiferrales bacterium
CCCGACAAAGTGCGACTAGGGACCAACTCTCCGGTTTGCAAAGTAGGGAGAATGAGTCGCTCCCAGTACAAGAATTTCCGGCATTGGGCAACCGAGAGGTGTGGTGTTGAGTTCGATCCTTTGGTGACCATTGATCTCAAATTACAGAATCGCCAAGCCGCCGAGAAAGAAAAGCAGGACAGCAAAGACGAAATGATTCGTAACGCTCAAGACGCTGCCGACAAACAGAAGAAGCAGCAGTAGCATAAAACCCCACCGAACAACGAGCGTGGTGTAGATGCTGGATGCTGTCTGACTGGCTCGTGGTCGGCCAAGTGCTCGGCGCACTCGGTGCGCGGGCCTAAACTAAGCATGTCGTCAAAAAGAAAGCCGGTCCCCCGGTGCTTGCGGTTTATCGACGCTGGCACACTCACGGGCCTGCGCGATTCGCGCGCTCATCGGCGCCATGATTTACACTTCGCCCGCGTCGGCGGGAAGGTGGGATTTGACAAGCGCTGTCAAGCGAAGATAAAGCGAAACATGGTAAACTCCAAAAAGAAGGGAGAGACGGTTGCAACATTTCTGGCACTGGTGGATATCGCTGTCGTGGGGCACGTGGCTCGACTTGTGGGACAAAACTGCAAGAATCGTCGCAATCGTCGTTGGTGGTGGTTGGGCCTACATGAAGTTCGTTAGAGGGCGACTCTTCCACACACGCTTAGAACCGACAGTCAGCGGTCGTTGCTTCCGGGACAGATCAGGAGATTATGTAATCGTAGCCGTCAAACTGAAGAACGTGGGTGCGTCGAGGGCTGACCTTCAAAAGGAGGGAACTGTATTGATCGTTTCTGGTTGTGCCAGAGCTAAAGATAGTTCTCCTGAAAGGCCGGTGGACTGGGACGAAAAATCTCACAAACGGATCTTTGAATACCACGCAGGCGTGGAACCTTCCGAAACGATAGAGGACAGTGTAATGGTTGACCTTCCCGCTCAATTTATCGCGGTGAGGTTGGCAGTTCGAGTTGTGGCGAGCAACAAGGGGTTGTTTGGGAGGTTATCGAGGAAGAGTAACGTTGAATTCAATGTAAGCACAATCATTGAGGCTCCGGCTGAAGAAGAGACGCTCGTTAGCACATAGACTAAGTTTGGGACTCCTTGGCTCCGTAGGCTTCGAAAGCCGCAAGGCGGAATGGTTAGACACGATTGGAGGATAGAAAAATGCCAGAGAAAATGGATAAGCTTGATCAGGGATCGGATTGTTTTAAACAACAACAAGAGGACAGGGCGAGAACTGCAGAGATCGAAAGGGCGATACGTGAAGATGCCCAAAGGGCGCAAACGATACGTGAGCAGAGAAACCGGGAGGAAGAAGGGCAGGGGCAAAAATAACGTTGTCTTAGCCTTAGCGCGCAGGAAAAGTCCTGTTACTCAAGCTTCACATCTAGCCAGTTTTCCTGCGACAGCCGCCGCAGATCGTATTCGGAGATCGGGTTGAAGATGTGTAGCTTTTGAAGTGCCAGGCATTTTGCCTTTTCGATGGATTCGGCCACGCAAAAACTGCCCTTAACCCGGCCCTGCTGCCAAATGCCGGCGATCCATCCGCCGCGCTCATCGCCCTCCGGCGCGAGCCTGATCTGGAAGGGGCCAAAGGGGTCGCCAATGTCGAAGGATCGTTGGTACGCACGCCCTCGCATGTGTACGATCAGTGCTGCCTCATGAATATCAACGTAGGCGCGTCTTTCCGCAATGGGACCGCGAGAACCTGCCGGCTCCTCGATCTCCCAGTGGTTTTCAACCTTAATCAGGTAGCCCGCTATCGAATCATCGACTCTCCTCTGTACGCATTCGTGGCCTGCACGATCAGCAGAGTAACAATCAGCGATTCTGTATGGACGGTCTTCCATGCCACAAGCCTAGCTCAGCTAGCTGAGCTAGCTAGTCTAGGAGTTCTTTGCCTGCGAACGTAAAGCCCTGGGCTTGGCCAGCTTTCACGAATTCGAGCGCGTCGGTACGTGCTCTAAACCAGAGCGTCAAATTGCTCGTAACGGGTGGCCCCGCCGCTCTGGTTTGAGCGCGTTCGGTTTGCGCGGATACGCCAAAGGACCCGCGCCCGTCTGTTTTGACCTGGTAATCTTCCATGGTTCGTTCTCCTTCCCAAAGATAGCAAACCGTTTTAAGGCCTGCGCAAGTCGCTCGCATCACGTAGCGGGGCAGTATAATCGCGCTTGGAGGTTGAAACTCTTTTGAGAAAAAAGACATCCCTGGCGGTTCTGTTTTGCATGACGTGTTTTGCCCAACAGGCAGCGACCGATCTGAAGTCCTTGATCGGCAAGAGGGCAATCGCGCAACGTTTGCCGTTCTACGAACCAGGCACGTACAGAACTATTCCGAATACATACGCGGGACAGGAAGTAACGATCATCGCCTTCAAACCAATATCTGTTCCAAGGACGCTCACAGCGCAACAACTCGCTCGTTTGGGCGCACAGGCAAGGGCAATGATCGAAGATGCGCAAAACTCGGGGACGGTCGTCGTGCAGTTTGCGGACGGGACCAAGGCGGATACTGGGGTAATTCTGCCGTCGTTGCTTGGGAACTATTTGGAATTGTTGGAACCGGCGTCGGCAGCGTCAACGCCTGCAGCCAGCCCGTCAAACGGGCCTGCGCAAGCCGAGCCAAGCCCGAGCATTGCTGCCGGTGGGGGCCTCGCCGCGCCGTCAACGCGTGCGGTGGTTCAGCCGCGCCCTGACGAGCTTTCCGCCGAAGAAGTGAGGGCGGCGGTCAGCGGCGTGGGGAAAAACCATTATGTCGTGATCGAAGACATGGGACTTTTCGCAGCACAAGGTGCACAAGTTCCTAAAATCACGCTCTACATGCCCGAGGCCGTGCTCGCGATACGAGGTGAATCCGCAAGGAAACAGTTTATCCGGTATGAGCCCGAAGAGGAAGAGCGGCGGCGGGCGCTGACGATAATAGCGCATGGGTATGTGGCGCAATACGCTCCGGGGGGATGCGATTCCATTACGCGCGTGGTTCTACTGTCCGACGCATCAGGGCAGGTCGTCGAAGAACCGTACCTGTCGGAACCGTTGAGCGAGACGTGGGGAAACGCCTTCGGAGCCACGGCTCAGTGTCAAACCCTTCGCGTTAAATTCCCACTGGATAGCGTCCGGCGGGTGAAGGTCGCGGCGCCCAATGGCGAATTTCTTGTCGCGGTTTTTGCTGGAAGCGTGAACACCAAAATGTACAAGGTTAAGAAGAAACATCTATCCAAGTTGGAGTTGAACTAGGCCCCCGTATTTTCATGGCCCCTAGCCAACTTGACGCAGTTGTGGCCCGAGCACATAAAATGGGCCGCGTCCGGTCCGCTGTCCCGCCCGGAATGTCGAAGGAATGGAACCCCGTCTTTCCGCCACAACGCCGTGTGTCTGCCCGGCGCATCCGGGATCTGGCGGAACTGAGGAGAACACATCGGTTAAAATACTCCTTGGCCCTCCCCGGCGCGTTGGAGAGGTCGCTCCTGAGGTGGAGAAGAAGCACTTCAATGATCGCCGCTCACCCCTTTCCATAGGCGCTAAGATAAGCAAAGCCGTGCAGTAGGCAGCATTCTTCG
>JBEKCU010000409.1:0-3576 GCA_050014735.1 Candidatus Acidiferrales bacterium
CGAGCGCCGAAGCCACCATTGCGAGGCAGCACCTGGCCGCCAGGCACCTTCCTCCTCTGGCGCCCAGATGAACACCGGAATCACTGGACCTCCCCGATCGACGGCGGCGGCCAAGGCGGGATTATCCGATAAGCGCAGATCCTGCCGAAACCAAACTAAAGTTGGGGCTTCGTTCATGCCCCTTGCTTTACCACTCCCCGAGGGAGCCCCGGGCGGTCCTGCGATTTCAGCGACCATAAAGCGGACTCACGCTTGGATGGACTCTTCTCCACAGTTGACGCACCAAAGGAACAAGTACTGCATAAAGGATGGCGAGAGCCACCATTCCCAACACCAGCCATGCAAGAAGTGCGTGCATCGTGACCACCCACAGACCGCGAACCGCGTGCCCCACACCCTCCCGGATCAGCGCCGTGACGCCGCCGAGCGAAATTGTCGAAACGTCCGCTCGAAACATCCATGCGCCCAGCCGGTAGAAAGGAACCAGCAGGATGAACTGGAGGGGATAGACTACGCCATTCACCAATTGAATTGCGGCAAGATTCAGCCGAAGTACGATAGCCGCCAGAGTGCACAAAAGCATCGTCGAACCCAATACCGGCGTGACGCCCAGAATGATTCCCAGAGCGATCGTAAGCGCGATTTTCTCGGGCGATACACCTTGGCGCAGAAGCTGGATGAAGGGCTTCAGCCAACGGTAGTTCGGTACGGGGGTGTGCCCGTCATTGCGCGGATGCCAGATTGCGGACTTGCATGGCAAGAGCCGGATAAGAGGGCGCGGCCAGCACTTCGCTTTCCCCGTTATGCTTCCACGGCTCGCCAAAAAGCATCTCGGGGTTGGCGTTCTTCGTGAGCATCAACTGCACGTCACTGATGTGGCGTTCACGGAAGGCGCCCTCGCAGTAAGCCAGATAGTAGTCCCACATCCGGCAGAATGCTTCGTCGAAGCCCAGGGCACGAACTTCGCCGATCGATTCGTGGAATCGCCGCCGCCACTCCGCCAGCGTAGAGGCGTAGTGCAGCCCGATGTCCTCGACGTTATATAAGGAAAGCCGCGTCGAACGCACCAACGAGTTGAGAATTTCTCGAATCGAGGCGAGCTGTGCGCCCGGGAAAATACGCCGCTGAATCCAGTCGCTCTGTTGCCTGTAAGCATCGAAGCGGTGTTCGTTCATCGTGATGGCTTGCATCACCATGGAACCGTCCGGGGTCAACAGCCGGTCACACGTCGAGAAAAAAGCATCGTAGTAGTCCAAGCCAACCGCTTCGAACATCTCAATGCTCACCAGCTTGTTGTACGAGCCCTGCAGATTCCGATAGTCCTCCAGCAGCAGGTTGATCCGGGTTCCCGCCTCTCCGGCGGACGCGAACACCTGTTGGGCCTCGTCATGCTGCTCCCGGCTGATCGTGGTTGTGGTGACGCGGCAACCGTAGTTCCGCGAAGCATGTCGCGCACACGCACCCCAGCCGGTACCGAGTTCACGGACGTGATCGTCCGGCCCCAGACGCAATTTGCGGCAGATGCGGTCGAGCTTCTCGATCTGGGCTTGTTCGAGCGAATCGTGGGCGTGCCGGTAGACCGCGCTCGAATAGACCAAATTCCGATCCAGGAACAAGCGGAAAAAATCGTTGCTCAAATCATAGTGCGCCTGAATATTGCGGCGGCTGCCCACGACCGTATTGCGATTCATCCGATGGCGCAACCGGTGAAAGAGGCGGCTGGCGAAAGAAAGAACAGGGTTCCCGCCTTCCAACTCCGACAAATTCCGTGCGGCAAGGCGCACAACCGCGACAGGGTCAGGTGAAGACCAGTCGCCGTCCACGTAGGAATCTCCCGCGGCATCGTCTCCGCCCCAGAGGACTCGGGAAAAGAAGCGCTCTTCGTGTACGCTGATCGATGCCCGTAAGCCCGTTCCGGCTTCGCCAAAGAGGTAGGTCCGCGCTTCTTTCGATGCAGCCCCTGGGCAAATCACTTCGAGCGCGCCGTGACGCACGTTTTCCAGCATCCTGAAGACAGCTTTCCGTGCAAGGCTTATGCTCATGTTCGTTTCGTTGCCTCCTAAACGGGCGGCCGTATTCGGGCCGGATGGGTGTACACAGGAACTCGCTTCAAGAAAAGGCGAAGGGCCTGCCAGTGAATCGCGGCGATCACCTTGGCGGTCATCCATGGATGGCGTAGCAGGGCAAGGGCAACGCTTCGTGCGGTCCACGGCTCGTGTTCGAGCGCGAGCGTCGCATCGAAGAAAGGCGTGGAAGATTCAGACGCCGGCCCGCGCTCGATGGTATTCATGTGCGCCACGAGCTTCTCGCCCGGTTCAGTGAGTACGAACTCGTAGTCGAGATTCATTTCCATGAACGGCGACACGTGCATGGTCTTGGGGCAGCGATAATGCAGGGCGTTCGCGGAAGGCTCCCGATTCTCTCGGCTTAGCCAGTAGTTGCGGGTCTCTCCGAAAGTGCTGTTCACTTCGGCCAAGACCGCATCGAGGTGCCCGCTCCGGTCATAGCAGAAGTAAAACGAAATGGGATTGAAGCAATAGCCCAGATAGCGCAGGTGCGTCACCAGGAAGATCGGGCCATCCGGCAACGGGATGTTATGCGCGCGGGCGTCTTGCGCCACGCGCTCACGCAAGGAGAGCCGGGGGTCGCCAAAGTGGTCCCGCTCTTCAAAGCTCGCCCAGTTGAAGTGGTTGTAGCTGGTAAATGGCGACTTCGCCATCAGCTCGGGAATCCGGTCGACATCGAGCCACGCCATGAAGAGCGTGTAGGTGAACTCATGCTTGCCCGGTCGGAACCGGCGGTGCCGAAGCGTGCCCTTGTAGAGGCCGGGTTCCGGAATCATAAACACGACACTCCCAACGCTTCCGCCACCCGCATGCCGCTCCGCAAGCCGTCCTCGTGGAAGCCGTAAAACCAATACGCCCCGCAGAAGTGCGTGCGGTTCTTCCCGCTGATGTCGGCCCACTGTTCTTGCGCGCGAATCGCCGCCCTTGTGTATAGCGGATGCTCATAGACCATTCTGCGAAGCGCCCGTCCGGGATTGACGTGGCCATTGGCATTCAACGTAACGCAGTAGTCTTCCGATGTCTGGAGCGACTGTAGCCGGTTCATGTGATAGGTCATCGTGACCTTGCCCAAATCCCCCAGCAGATAATTCCACGAAGCCCTGGCCGCAGCCCGCTTGGGAAGCACGGCGGAATCCGTGTGCAGGCAGGTTTCGTTCCGGCTCGTCGTGAAACAACTGAGCACCTCGCGTTCCACCTCGGTTGGCTGCGCGAGGAGCGGCAGGATCTGATCGCCGTGGCAGGCGAAAACAACCTCGTCGAACTGCTGGGGAGGCTGGTGCTGGAATCGCAACGTCACCCCTAAATGGGAACGCTCAATGGAAGCAATCGTCGCGTCCTTGGTAATACGCTGCCGGAAGGGCGCGGTCAGTGGGGCGAGATAAGAATGGCTTCCGCCGCGAATCACCTTCCACCGGGGATGAGAGTTGATCCCCAGCATGCCGTGATTTTGCATGAAGCGGATCAGCGTCACTGCCGGAAACATCGGCATCACTTCGGGCGCCATGGACCA
>JBEKCU010000410.1:0-3535 GCA_050014735.1 Candidatus Acidiferrales bacterium
TCCCGGAAATGTGGAGATCGGTGAAGCCGTAGCTACTAGCCGGATAAATTGCAATCCCAGATTCGCCTTGAGTAGGAGTCCATGGCCCATTTCGGTTGATGGTGATCTGGTTTGTGGTGACTGACATGCCGCTATAGCTGCCATCGACCGCCCACATCAGCACGCCCTGATAGACGCCGGAACAAGTATTGCCTTGAATGCTGATGTCGTGTGCGACCGCCTGATTCGCCGAGGTAATGATGCAAATGCGGTAGCCTGTAACGATGTTGCCGGTCACGAGTTTGCTATCCTGGTGAACCTCAATTGCCGTCCGCACGCCCAAGCCCGCAGCGGCGAAAATGTTGCCGGTTACCGTCCCGCCCGTTCCGGTCAGATAAATTTCCGACGAGTCGTGATCAAAAGTCCCGCCAATTCCGTAATTTGACCAGTGATTGTTCGCGATGGTGCAGCCGTTGCAATTGTTAAGTGCAATGGTCTGGATATCGTTGCCGTTGATGAACTTGACGTTCTGGATGGTGACGTTGGTCCCGGTAACGCCACTACCGCTCAATTGAAATGTTTGGTGAGCGTTGACCCCTGTGGGGTCGGAATTCACGGGATTTCCGATGGCATTTCCATCCACCGTGATGTTCTGCACCGTGACGTTTACCAGCCCGACTGTGTTGTTGAACAGGGTGTTGTAGTTGCCGATACCCGAACAGATCTGGATGACCCCAAAACCGTCAATGGACACATTCCGTGGCCACGTCAAAAGATAACCCGGACTCGTTGCTGAACAAATCTCGAAGGTATGTCCAGCTGGGAAGTACACAGTACCGCCTGATGGCACAGCGTTGAGCGCCGCCTGAATTGCCGCCCGGTCATCTGTTGACCCATCGCCTTTCGCGCCATAGGCGGGATCTAGCGGATTCACTATCGGCCCAGACGCAGATACCGTCGTACCGGTGACGGTGGTGCCATCAGTCGACGAACTTGATCCCCCGCCGGAGTTCGACGGGATGGACCAGGCGGAAGCTGGCCCGCTGCCCGAAATTCCTGAGCGTATGTAGGAGTTCGGTGTGGCAAGGGCAATCCCATACAAGTAGTTGTACGGATTTGCGGGAGAGATTGGCGCAGCGGTGCTGAATAGGGCAAGAAGAACGGCTCCGGGTCTGAAACTCACGAAAGCATCCTGTGATACTGGACTCCCACTCGCGTCGACGCTGATGTGAAACGTGAACATACCAAAACACGGGTCGGCGAACTGGGTAGTGTTACCGGCACTATATAAGGCGAGATCATCTGCGATCGGTTGGAGAGATCCGGAAACCTGATTCCCTTGACCGTCTACAATCGTTAGATTCCCAAACGAGTCCACGGTAATCTGCCCCATCCCTCCGCTAACGTTTCCTTCCTCGACTCCGGTCGAATCCGTTTGGGCAGCAGTTTTTTGATAATACAACAGACTGTATGTACCGGCCCAGCTTTCGTCAAAGAGTTTGCTGCTCCCTTTCGGCATGCCAATCGATGATCCTCGTCGCGAGTCAAGTACGAATAAACCTGCCGGAGACCCAAATCCATACTGGTTGACGTTCGAGCCACTGGCGGGGATGCTCAGATATGGGGATGGGCCACCATCCGGAAGCTGAAAATAGAGCCAAGAGAATCCAGGATAAGTAGACCCGTCGATGGCCTTGTATGGAGCATATTCCGTGCCGGTCACCTGGCCATTGTTATCGATAGCTAATGAGCCGATCGCCACCCCTCCGCGGGTGGCCCGGAATTGGATGCTGTTGTAATTTTTCCCGGCAAACGTCGAAGCCGCTACATCCTGCGCCTGTGTTGCCGTTACTAGTGCCATTTGGTCATGGTTGGGACCAGCGTTGTCTGCCAACACGACCATCATGTCATTTGGGCTTTCGAGAGCTGCCAAGACGTGTCCAGTCGGATCCGTGAGAGTGGAGCTACCATCCGCATTCACCTTGGAAGAAACTGTCTCCGTAGTATTAGTTAAGACGTTGGAAAGCGTAAGGGCCTGTGACTGCGGATCCACTGTAATACGGAGTAAATCTCCGACAGAAGCGCTGCCGGTATATACTCTGGGCGATAATGTAGAAGTTGCCGCCGGTGCCGTACTGGTTGTCGCTTGGGCGGCGCTGGTCGGCGCAGAGCTCGCGCGACCGCACGCGGTGGTTGACAAAAAAATTCCCAGTACTGCCGTCACGAGGAAAATCGCGTCTGGGGTCGGACGCCTGGCTTTCTCCGCAGTGGCGTCTCTCTCGGCCTTGGACCGCTGTGTGGAACTGGCGGCGCATCCACAACCCCGCCGCGAAGTTATGAACGGTGATGCAAAATCCAGAAGACTGGCAATTCCGGGTCGATTCGGACAGGAGGCTTGGCGAGGGGGCAGCGGGGCTGTAGACGTGCGCACCATTTGTCGCTCTCCAAACGGTGCTCACGGCACTCTGTGGAATTATAGGCACTCGATGGTGCTCTGGGGTGAGGGCCCAGCTTAGGCGAACGTATTTCTCACCAAAGTCTTACATCGCGGGCAAAGGATTTCGACCATGCCGCGAACTGCGCAGTTGGCCAGCAGCTTTTGACAGTTCGGGCAGCGCACCGGCGTCAATCCCACATTGCGATCATTCAGGAAAACAGCGAGACGCTCTACTGGTGCTGGGTCCGCCCTCATGTGCGCCCCGGATTCGTTCATGACGTTCATCGCTATTCAAATCGGCAAAGGAGTTAGAAGCCTTTAGTGCCATTCCCCCTAGGTCGGATTCTTGCCGCCGGGGGATATCTCCCGCCAACATCGGTAAACCCTCTCACCCGCATGAGCAGGCTTATGCTCTCGCCAGTAAATCCTAACGGTTACACCGGGGTAATCTGCTGTGAAGGACTCACTCCACCCATTCCAGCTGCCTCGTCCTTAGCCCGCATGGGATTCGTTCATTCTGTAGAATCCGGTATGCTGCCCAGAGATCGATCCATTGCGAAGCAGCTTCCGTCTGTTGCTGGCTCCAGGTCGCTTTAGCCTGGGGTTGGAATTCTGCACCTTGCATATTCGTCTGATCGATAAATCCAGATGGGTCAGCGTCCGCGCCTACTCTAAGTTCAGTAAACAACCCTAGAGTCATGGCGAGTGTGACCGACATCATTGTCTGGCTTTTATCCATACTCGTCGCCGGCCTCCTTAGGGGCAGCGCCAGAATTCGCTTTAGTTGCTTCCGAGAACTCGACCGACTTTGTGGGCAATCGGGGGCGAACTCCCCGATCCCAGCCGCTCTAATCAGAGTTTGGCAATTCGCTCGCCAAATCAGCGGCCGTATCTCCCGAAGTGGTAGGCGACACCTACTCCGATTCGGAGCAGCCGATTGTGGAGATTCTGCTGTTATTGACCCCAGGATCATTCTCGAAGTCAGCAGCGAGCCGGACTGCGGCCAGTTCACCCCAAATATCGGTGACTGCCGGCACGTTCTGAAAAGCTCTTTCGAAGTCTGCGATCCGGCGTGATCCTGATATTTCAATCAAGAAAACCAAAATTGAGTCGGAGGGT
>JBEKCU010000411.1:0-3519 GCA_050014735.1 Candidatus Acidiferrales bacterium
CCGCGGTCTTGCCATCTTTGCGCGCGCGGCCCGCGGTCGCATATTCAAATGCGCCGATGATGTGCTCGGGGCGGAAGTCGCGCGAGCCGAGACCGTAGCTGCCACCAATAAAGCTCGGCACCTCGGCCAGCTCCACCTTGGGCAAGCCTTCGGTTCCCTGCACGGCTTTTGAGAACGCGGTGCGAATGTCGCGGCCGAGTGGATTGTCACCGGCCAGCGCTTCGTCGGTGCGCTCCAAGATGATGACGTTCTTCTTGCCCTTGAGCGCGTTTACCAGCGCAGCCTCGGGGAAGGGACGAATCACGTTGACGTGTACCGATCTCACACTCGAGTTGCGCGTCTGGCGCAGATAATCGACCGCGGCTTCAATATTCTCGGCTGCCGAGCCAAGCGAAACAAAGACGGTGTCGGCGTCCGCGGCTTTGTATTCGCTGATCAGGCCGTAGCGCCGGCCTGTGAGCTCGGCGAACTTCTCGTATGCCTCTTCAAGGAACGGGAGAATTGGCTCGGCGAAGTTGTTGCGCCTAGCCACTACGCCCTGCATATAGTGTTCCTGGTTCTGCACCGGGCCCAGCAGGATGGGATTGGTGAGATCCATCATCTTGGGCACGCGGCGGCGCGTCGGTCCAAACAGAACGCGCTGCGCCTCGGTGGGGCAATCGATAATGTCGTCCGGCGCGCCGAGGTATTCGCGAATCAGTTCGGACTCGTGCTTGTAGAAGGTCCGCTCCAGGTGCGTGGTCAGGAAACCGTCCATGATGTTCATGCCGGGCGTAAGCGAAAGCTCCGTCACGCGGCGCAGGATCAACGCCTGATCGGCGGCTTGCTGCGCGTCTTTACCGAACAACATGATCCAACCGGTGTCGAGGGCTCCATAAATATCGTCGTGGCCGCAGTGCACATTCAGCGCGTGCTTGGTGAGAGCGCGGGCGCCCACCTCCAGCACCATGGTCGATCCCTTGCCCGGCGCGTGATAATACTGCTCCACGCCGTAGACCACGCCTTGGCCGGAAGTGAAATTGACCACGCGCTTGCCGCACACCGAGTGCGCAATGGCGCCGCCCTGGGCCGCGTGCTCGCCCTCCGCCTCAATCGCAATCGTGTTGCCGCCGAAGACGTTCAGCTTGCCTTCAGCGTAGGCCTGCTGGAAGAGCTCGCCGCCCTCAGTGGAAGGCGTGATGGGATAAAACACACCGGCGTCGGCAACGCGAGTTTCCGTGTGGTACGCGACAAGTTGATTTCCGTTGGCGGTAACGCGAATGCCAGGATAGCGAGCAGCCTTCATAGATCCCTCACAATAGACCGTGATTTCAAGTTGGTCAGACCACGTTGTGTAAACTGGGGCGCGGAGGCGGGAACTACTTCGCGTCCCTCATCCGGCTTCCACGCCGATGAATGTGCGGTGCGTGTGCTGTGGGTCAGCAGCCGATCAAAAACCCCTACAAGAAATTGCAAGCAGAACGGCCGGAGCGGTAATCAGGAGACCTCAGGGGAAGGTTACTCCACGCAGGTACAGCCATCCTAAGTATGCGCCTTGTATAGAGACGGCATTCCACTATTTGGTACTTGGTGCCATCCCGCTTGAACCTGGGCAGGGTTGGCACCCACGCGCCGAACCGCCTTTGCGCTACGATAAAGACAGGACTGGGGTTCCGCATGTTTGTGGTGGTTTGGCAGTTTGAGATTGCAGAGGAGAAAGTGGCCGCTTTTGAGGCCGCTTACGGACCCGCAGGCGCCTGGGCGCAGCTTTTCCGCACATCGCCCGACTATAAGGGCACTGAACTGCTCCGAGATGCTTATGTTCCAGGCAGTTACCTCACCATCGACCGCTGGACCAGCGAGGAGGCCTTTCGTGCCTTCCGCAAAGATCACGACAAAGAGTATGAGGTGCTGGATCGCCAGTGCGACGCCCTGACCAGCCGGGAAACGCGGGTGGGGGCATATACGGTCTGAGTGCCTCTATTCGAGGATCAGCAGATTCTTGCTGAACTGCGGTCCGGCCAGGTATTTGAGGCCGCGATCGAACGTCACCAAGACCGCATTTTCTTTAATCGCCATCCCGAGCAGATACGCATCTGTCACCTGTTGGTGGCCGGAGAGGCGCGGGGCGAACGGCGCGGTAAGAGCAGCCCAACTCTCTGCGAGCGGCCAATAGCGGTAGCCCGGACGATCCGCGAGCTCCGTCAGAATGAAAGTTGCTTCCTCGTGCGTGCGAGGACCTGGATAAAAAGATGGATTGGTTGTGATCCTGACGAATCCAAGTTCGGTAAGCGGAGAAACGCCCCAATTGTCCTTGCCCGATGACTTGAACCACTCCTGCGCCTTATCAAAAAAGTCATGCCCAGGTTCAAGGAGGGCAATCAGGACGTTCACGTCAAGCAAAGTTCTTCGGATCAAACTCTTCCTCCTCGAGCTTCTTCACCATTTCTGCCGTGATTGTTCTGCCTGTGGGAGGAAACATCGGAAGGCCGTTCGGCCCGATTCGAATATCCGGCTTTGGCGCGGGCCCTGCCTCCGCCTTGCGGATAAGCTCATTAATCGCAGCGCTCAAGGTGAGCCCTCTTACCCGGGCATAATAAATCGCGAACTCATGAGTTTCGTTATCGAGGGTGATCGTGGTTCTCATAATCCCAATCTACATCATTTTCATATTTGATGCAACTTATGCAATGTGATGCCGTTTTTATATTTGATGCAATAGAAGATTTGTGATGCTGGTCACGCATGCTTGGTTCGCCGTCCGAAATATTCCCTCTTTCTTCGCCATTTTCTCCTATTCTTCCGTGTCTCATCCTGCTACAATCCCATCGAAATCCAATTCAGCCCCTCGCCGTTTCCTGCAAGGAAAGCACGAGATGCGCAGGGCGAGCACTTTTGAGGAGCCCTCCCAATGGCCATCGTTGACGACCGCACCAAAGCTGTAGAACTAGCCCTGGCACAAATTGAGAAACAGTTCGGGAAGGGGTCGATCGTCCGGCTCGGCTCCCGCGAGGCGCTTTTGCCGATTGCCGTAATCTCCACCGGCTCCATCAGTTTTGACGCGGCGCTCGGCGTCGGCGGCGTTCCGAGAGGGCGGGTTTCAGAGATTTTCGGCCCCGAATCTTCAGGCAAAACAACAATTACTCTGCAAATCATCGCCGAAGCACAAAAGGCGGGTGGCCTTGCGGCGTTTGTCGACGCGGAACACGCACTCGATCCTGGGTACGCCAAGAAGCTGGGCGTCGATGTCGACAACCTGCTGGTCTCGCAGCCTGACTCGGGCGAACAGGCTCTCGAAATCACCGAAGCCCTGGTCCGTTCCGGCGCCATCGATGTGCTGGTCGTCGATTCTGTCGCCGCGCTGGTTCCCAAGGCCGAGCTCGACGGCGAAATGGGCGACAGTCACATGGGCCTGCAGGCGCGACTCATGTCGCAGGCGCTGCGCAAGTTGACCGGCACGGTTTCGAAATCCCGCACCGCGCTCATTTTTATCAATCAGATCCGCGAGAAAATCGGCGTAATGTTCGGCAACCCCGAGAC
>JBEKCU010000412.1:0-3516 GCA_050014735.1 Candidatus Acidiferrales bacterium
GGTTGACGACCTCCGAAACAGTGATTCCAAGATCCGCTGCGAGTTCCCGGTTTGGACAGGGACTGCCATTGCTTTCGTTAATGGCAGACACCAAATCCTCTAGGTCCTTTTTGCCGCGCACGTGCTGCATCACTTGCTCAACCGCCTCCTGTTGCTCAAGCTGCTGCCCGGGTTGCACTGCGAACAGGTCGCCATCTTCCAGAGGGCCGCCGTAGTGTCGGTGACGGCGAAGATGATCGATGAACTTGTTTCTGAGCACTGCGCATAGAAATGTTTCAAGCTTGCCACGGGCTGGCACCCAGCCCAGGGCATTCGGCGACCTCAGGAATTCCAGAACTGTTTCGCTCACCAGATCATCCGCCGACACAGCGTCAAAGATGTCCGGCTGCTCGTGGGTGAGCCAACCGGCCGTAGCGCGAAGGCGCATGCAGACTTCCAACCAGGGAACGCGTTCAAACAGGTTGTCGTCCGTCGCCACAGTTCTCCCTGGGGGCTGATCGACCGCCCCCGCTATTTCCTATTCGAACAGATTCCAAGATTTGTCCGCGCGGGGTGGCAAAAAAGCGACGGTCCATTCGTAAACTGTTTGACCGCACTTCAAACAAAACGAATGCACACTGATAAGCGGATCCGGCTCTTGGAAACCCGGCGGGCCAGCGCGGCCGTCTTGGGTCTCCGCGCTCCACATTTCAGGCTCATAATGTTTTAGAAGCCAGATCGCGTGATTTCAGTAGTTTGCAGAGGCGGATGTGGAGGACTGATGGCCGACGATCTGATCCTGGGGCTGGATGCGTTCATCCGGTCCATTGGCATAAACAGAGCTTCCCAACACGCCCTATTGTTGGGGGCAGGATCGTCGATCAGTTCCGGGATTCCATCTGCTGCAAGCTGTATCTGGGAGTGGAAACGGGCAATTTTCCTTACGAGAAATCCAGGGCTGGAGACGCAATTCGCGGAATTGTCCTTGCCAGCCGTCCGCTCCAAGATCCAGCACTGGCTGGACGGTCAACGCGTCTACCCGCTCAACGACTCTCCCGAAGAGTACAGCGTGTACGTCAAAGAATGCTATCCAATCGGTGATGACCGCAGGGCCTTCTTTCAGGACAAGGTGAGACAGGCCGTTCCCTATATCGGTTATCGCCTCATGGTCAAGCTTGCCGAAGCGGGCATCATTCAGTCGGTCTGGTCCCCCAATTTCGATGGCCTATCTGCAAAGGCGGCCGCCCAATCGAAATCTATCACTGCCATCGAGGTTGGAATAGACTGCCAGGAAAGGCTCTTTCGGAGGCCGAAGCGCAGCGAGCTGATCTGTGTGTCCCTGCATGGAGACTACCGCTACGATCCCTTGAAGAACACTACGGCTGAATTACAGCAGCAGGAGAAGCTGCTGCGCGACGCGCTTGTCGAACAAGCCAAGGACACGCCGTTGATTGTCGTGGGCTATAGCGGCCGGGACGCTTCGCTCATGGCGGCGCTGGAGGAAGGTTATAGCCGACCAGGCGCTGGCGTGCTGTATTGGTGCGGGTTTGGTGACGGTGAAGTACCGGGAAATGTTCGGCGGTTGCTGGAGTCGGCTCGCGCCCACGGCCGCGGGGCGTATTACATACAGTCCGGGGGGTTCGACGATCTGATGCTGCGGATCGCCCTGCACAGCCTGGAAGGAGAGGCGGTTGATGAGGCACGCCAGCTCATGATGGCACAGACGCCGACTCCTACCGAGGAACGGATCGACTTCGCACTTGTAGAGATGCCGACCTGTGGTCTGATCAAGAGCAACGCCTTTCCGCTAACGCCCCCTTCAGAGATTTACGAGTTCGACCTGAAACAATGGCCGGGAGAGAAGGTCTGGGAATATTTCGACGCTTGTACCGCCGGCAAGGCTATCGTTGCGGCTCCCTTCAAGAAAGCCTACGCCTTCGGAACTATCGATGAAATCCGGAGCGCCTTTGCCGACCGAATCGACGACAAGATCGAACGCGTGCCGATCAACGACATAGACCTGCGCTATGAAGATGGGGCGATCACTTCACTCATCCGCCGCGCGTTGGTGCGTGCTATGGCGGCAAGGGCCGGCGTGAATACCGATGATCGTGAGTTCCTTTGGGAGAAGGCGGCGCGGGAGCGACGGAGGGAAGGTGAAAAAGACTACCTTATCCACGATGCGGTAGTCGTGTACCTACGGAGAGTCGCCGGAAAGAGTTACGTCGTGCTCAAACCGACCGTCCGGATTGAAAGTCCGACCGGGGAGGAGGTGCCGGAAGAGGTAGAACGGAACCTCAAGATGAGTATTTTGGGTTGGCAACATAACAACAAATTCAATCAGGCGCTGGATTCCTGGCGAACTCGCCTTTTGACGGATGAAAACTTCGAGTTTCCTCCGAACTGTGGTTCTCCCTTCAAGTTCCATGTGAAGCGTGCACCTGTCCTAGCGAAGATAATGAGTGCTGACCGCAATCGGCAGATCCAGGTGCAGCGGAAGTTTGAGCCCATCATCACCCACGCTGGGGTAGAGCTGAGAGAGCCAGACCTGGTCTTCTCTAATCGGGCAGGGACCGCTTCGGTTCTTGATCCCCATCCCGTGCGGGGAATCGTTCAGAATAAGCCTTTCGACTACGCTCTCAGCGCCAGAAATCTTGCGCCCCCCATTCAACTAGCCGTAATTTGCCCGGCCCGGGAATCACGGAAACTAAGCGAGTACCTTCAGCGCCTGAATCAATCGATCCAGCCCGGCAAGTTCGAAGCGGATTACCTGCTTCAATTCGCGGGCTTTCAAAATGCATTCGCGACGGCATTGCAGGTGCCGGCGCCCGGCGACAACCTGTGGATGACCTGCCCAGAGATCGATCCCGCCCTGGATGAACAGCGGGGCGCGTTGCAATTGAGTCAGCATGTTACGACATGCCTCAACGCACTCAAAGCCGCGGCACTGCCGAATGTCACCATCATCTTCATTCCAACGAGGTGGGCACGTTGGCGGTCCTTCGAAACTGAGGAGGAACGATTTGATCTTCATAATTTTGTGAAGGCATTCTGTGTTCCGCAGGGGATCGCCACCCAATTCCTCGAAGAGGACACGCTCGAAAACGAACTGCAATGCCGGATTCGCTGGTGGTTGTCCCTGGCCCTTTATGTCAAGAGCATGAGAACGCCATGGGTCTTATCCGCACTCGACAGCGATACGGCTTTCGTCGGGCTCGGGATCAGCCTCGACCGCAAGGCGGAGAAGGGGAACCAGGTCATTCTCGGGTGCAGCCATTTGTACAACGCGCAGGGGCAGGGGCTTCAATTCCGCCTGAGCAAGATTGAAAACCCTGTGTTCCGTCATCGAAACGCATTCATGTCGTACGACGACGCCCGTCGCGTCGGCGAAACCATCCGGCAGCTCTTCTGGGAATCCCGCTTCCGACTGCCGGGCCGCGTGGTGATCCATAAACTTACGCCATTCCTCAACGATGAACGGAAGGGGCTGCAGGCAGGCCTAAGCGGAGTGAAAGAAATCGATCTTCTGGAGATTCA
>JBEKCU010000413.1:0-472 GCA_050014735.1 Candidatus Acidiferrales bacterium
GCTCATTTACGCCAACGGTGGTCCGGATACGACCAAGGGATCGCTGATGGAAAAGTATGGCGTGAATCTGACCTTGCACCGCGAGGATTCGAACTCTCAGATGAAGAACGACCTGGTGGCGTGCGCCAAGCAACTCCATGACGGAGAGAAGACTTGCTCGCAAGGTGCGGAAGCGTTGGTCGTAATGGGCGACAGCGGAGGCCAGTGGCTCTCGGCGCTGAATCCGGTGCTGAAGAAGCTCGGCCCCGAGTATCAGGCAGTGATTATCGGCGCGGTCGGCAGGTCAAACGGCGAGGATGCGTTACTTGGCCCGGCTGAGTGGAAAACGAATCCGCAAAGCATGAAGGGCAAAACCGTCGTCGGCGTGATTCGCGACGGCGACTGGAACATTGCGCTCAACTACATGGGCTCGAACGGCCTCAAGAACAACCCCGACCTGAATACTTTTGATCCGGATGCGGTGAACTGGATC
>JBEKCU010000413.1:488-4004 GCA_050014735.1 Candidatus Acidiferrales bacterium
ACTGGATCGCGGCGCCCGACGAAGATTACATCAAGGCCGTCACCGACGTGTACATCCCCAATCGCTGCGAAGATCGAAAGGTGGTGAAGGACGGCCGTCCGACCGGTGAAATAAGGAATATCTGCCCGGATGGCGTGGTTACCTGGACTCCGGGCGACGAGCAGGCCGTGCACGGCCGTCCCGGAACCACCAAGATCGTCTCTTCGCACGAGTACGCATCGCAGATGCCGGCGGTGATCCTGGGAATCAAGAAGTTCTTCAATGACAATCGCGATGAAGTGAGCGGATTGCTGGCCGCCAGCTTCCAGGCCGCGGACCAGGTAAAGGCGTTCGACACGGTGCGCCGCAATGCCGGCGACATCTCCTCCAAGATCTACAAAGACCAGAACGGCCAATACTGGTACAGCTACTACATGGGCTTGCGCGACCCGAAATCGGGGCAGCCCCTGGGTGGATCGGCGGTTTTCAACCTCGAAGACAACGTCAACTATTTCGGGCTCGACGGCAAGCATAACAACAATATGCGCGCCACCTACGAGACGTTCGGCAAGATCGCGACGATGAATTATCCGCAGCTATTCAAGGAAAACCCTGTCCCGCCCTACAAAGACGCGGTGGACACGTCGTACATCTTTAGTGCGCAATCGCTGTTGAATACCAGCGGAGTGCAGGGCGCCAGCGCTGAGGCTGTCGACTCCACCAAGGAAGCCGCCGGCGGTAGCGTACTCGGGCACAAGGCCGTTTACATCAACTTCGCCACAGGGTCCGACCGGCCATTGCCCGATAGCCTTCCGACATTGAGCGAGCTGAAAGATTCGCTGGCCATCAATTCGCAACTGGCGATCGAGATTGACGGCTACACCGACGATGTAGGCAGCGATGCCGTGAATATCCCGCTCAGCGAAAAGCGCGCGCAGGCGGTGAAGACTTACTTCCAGCAGGCCGCGCCGCTGAGTTTCCCTGACTCACGCTTCAAGCAGGTATCGGGTCACGGCTCGCAGAACCCCCTTGCGCCCAATACGACTGCTGGAGGCAAGGCGCTGAATCGCCGCGTCGAGATTACGCAAATCGGCCAGTAGTCAATCTTCACTGGGGAGGTGCAGACCTCCCCACGCCGTTCTTCCAGGTTAGAAAAATGAATCAGGCTGTTGCGGTATTTTCTCCGAATGCTGCCATAAGCAAGAACACGTTACGAATTCTGGTGGCTGCGCAGGTCGTGATCGTGTTTCTCATATGGTCCTTCAGCCCTTCCGCGCTGATTCCGAAACCCGGCGAAGTCCTGAAGGCGCTCGGAGATATGTGGCAGCAGGGTCTCGGAGCTGAGCTGATCACGAGCTTCTACCTGAATCTTGAATCCATCGCGCTGGCGACGATTTTGTCCCTCCTTCTTGCCTATGCGACGGTCATGCCGTTCTTCCGGCCAGTTGTAGCCTTGCTGAGCAAATTTCGATTCCTCTCCCTTGTCGGGCTCACCTTCTTCTTTACGCTCTTGGCGAGAAGCGGCCATGAACTGAAACTTTCGTTGTTGGTCTTTTCGGTCACCGTGTTTTTCGTAACCGGCATGGCTGACGTGATCAACAGTGTACCCAAGGAGATGTTCGACTTGGCTCGCACCTTGCGCATGGGTGAGTGGCGCGTGGTGTGGGAAGTGATTGTGCTGGGCCAGATTGACAAGGTCTTCGACGTCCTCAGACAGAATGCTGCGATCGGCTGGATGATGCTGACCATGGTAGAGGGTATTGTCCGTTCCGAGGGAGGGGTCGGCACAATCCTCCTCGATCAGAACCACCACTTCCGATTGGCCGCGGTATTTGCTATTCAGGTCACGATCCTGCTGCTGGGCCTGCTCCAGGACTACGGAATTGGGATCATTAAGAACATGCTCTGCCCATATGCGGTCCTGACGCTGGAGCGTGGCTGAATGGCAAACAATTCATACACTCTCGGCAAAACGCTCCTGAAAATCGACAATGTCGGTCTCGTTTACGACGGCGTACGGGTGCTGAAAAATGTCAACGCCGAAGTACGTGACATTATCGTGCCGGGCCGTGTGCAAGGGCAGGTGGTGGGGTTCCTTGGCCCTTCGGGATGCGGAAAAACCAGTCTGTTCCACATCATTTCCGGCTTGAAACAGCCCACTTCCGGCCGCGTCACGGTGAATGGATTTAATCGCCCCGTACAAGCCGGCGAAGTCGGCGTGGTGGCGCAGAGTTACCCGCTCTTTGCCCATCGCACAATCCTCGGAAACCTGATGCTCGCAGCCAGAAAGAAGGAAAGCAGTTCCTCGACGGCTCGCGACAAGGTCATGAGCTTGCTGAAGGAATTCGAGCTCGAAGACAAGTTCAACCTGTATCCTGCCCAGTTATCCGGCGGGCAACGTCAGCGGTGCGCCATTATCCAGCAGATCCTGTGCAGCGATCATTTTCTGCTGATGGACGAGCCATTCTCCGGGCTCGACTTGCTGATGCTTGAAAGGACCTGCGAACTGATCACCAAAATCGCCGACATGGATGACTTGAATACCATCATCGTGGTCACGCACGACGTTACCGCGGCGTGTTCGGTTGCCGACCATCTTTGGCTGATGGGCCGCACCTTCGACGCCAACGGCAATCCCGCACCGGGCTCCAGCATTGTGAAAGAGTACAACCTGATCGAGCGGGATCTTTGTTGGGAGCCGGGGATCATCACGACGGCGAGATTCACCGACTTTGTCCGCGAAGTGAAAGAGGAATTCAGGAGACTCTAAGTGAGCGAAAAGAAACAGATCGAATTGCTCGTTTGCAAATGCAAGTCCTGCACGCACTGGGAAATCGGCAGGAACATGATTCTATGCAAGACCTGTGGCCTGGTTCTGCCCGCCAAGGTTGTGGTCGACGACCATCACATGCTGCATTGGCAAAAGCACGAAAGATAGGAAGAGACGCAGCGGTCCTCGCCGAATCCGCCTTCGGTTAAACGCTTTCGATCGCTGCCGCCACAGTGTCCTCGTTGGTTTTGGCGCATTCCCCAGCCAGGGCAAATCGGAGGTGTTGAGATCGAGATCTTCAGCCGCTTGAAATCCAATCATGCCCCGGAGACAGCCGCGGATCTTTGGATCTGCGAAGTTCCGGGAGTATGACCGCCAAACCGGAAGTAACTTCAAAAGGCGGCTTACTTCCCCCCGAAATTTCACTGACGTGTCTTCAGGGCTGCAAATGCGACTACGGGCCATCCTCGACGCCTATGCCAGGCTGCGGAGGCTTATGCTCAACAGCTTTGCAGCGGTTTTTCGGTCGCACAAGAGGCGATTCTACGGCCATAAGTCCTTTGCTTTCTGCGCATAACAAGTGATGTAAATAGGCCACAAAACGTGTCAAAGTTACCATTTTTTTCGGAATTGTCCGTTTGTAGAAAGATGGGTATTTACTTGACTCAGGTGACCACAACCTGTAGTTTTTCTGGCGGTGGAAGATTATCCACAAGACCTGTTGGAACTGGAGCGGCGCTTCTCGACCGAGGCGGCTTGCCGGGCGT
>JBEKCU010000414.1:0-3508 GCA_050014735.1 Candidatus Acidiferrales bacterium
ATCTGGAAGGACTACCATCCCGAGTACATGAACCTATAGAGATGCTACTAGTTCTTGTCTAGTCGCGCTGATAATCATAGCTTCCCTGCTTGAGTTTGGGCCTAACTTAGTAGGAAACATGAGTCGGCGGCGGCGGACCTGTCTCTAAAATTGTTATGTTTTGGCAGCAGCGTCGTGCCAAACTATCCAAAAAGTTGCAGGGCTACCCAAAAGTCCACACACTTCAGGGCTATTGACATTCATTCGACTTATCTCTAAAGTCGTCGCGACACTCTACACCACTTGCCAATTAGGTTCTCGTGGAAGCCGTTTTCTTAGGCGGAAGCGGACCCGTGTATGTATCGCCGAACTACTCAGCGTGAGTTTTCACGCAACAAAAGGTATTGCCAAATGACATCCAGACCTGATGGGAATTTCGACGTTGATGCCAACGAGCAGATCAATATCACTATAATTAAGTCACTGCCGAATTGCGAGGCCGGTATACGCCTCACTGGGGCAACGTTATCGTGTCAGCCGACGCAGTTTCCTACCTGCAAGCAGTGTTCGTTCACCGCTCCCGGCACGTCCGGGGCGCAGGTGACGTTAGCGATGTCCTTCGATTTCCAATCCGACGCCCAAGGTAACTTTGCCAACGGGGACAAATACACTCTTACGTTTTCTGGTGCAGGCGGATCGACCGTGCCAGCGATTGATATTTTCCCTCCGCCAGCCTTGGCCATGGTGTTCATTTTCTTTGTGCGTTGACATGGCGCACCAGTCCTGAGAGTTGGCAACTCGGTCTGCATCGCTCGATCGCTGGAGGCAGAATATGTACCCCTCGATGTGCATGGAGTTGAGGACAGTTGGCCGCTTCTTGGCAACCTTGGCGCTTACAGGCCTGGCGGCGGCAGGTTCACTTCACGCCGATAGTTGCATCACGTTGAAGCCAGCTACCGCCGACACCGGAATCACCGTCAGCCAGAACGAAGGCGGAGTCACAATTCGTGTGGCCGGATCGGCGAACATATCCGGCGACACCGCCTCGTATGCAGTGTCGAGCGACGCGGGAGGAGTGGTTTGGACAGCGGCGCTCGCAGCTGACACGACGGTTTCCATCTCACGCGCCGGGGGCATCGTGAAGGTTTGTCAGACCGACGGCGCTAGAGCGGCAGTAATTCAGGCGCCGGCAGCACCGGTAGCGCAGCCGCTCGCGTCCCCCGATCCGACCAAGGCAACAACCCCCACCGCTGAAGCCACACCTTCGGCGGGCGCAGTAAAACCAGCTACTCCAGCGCCTGCAGCGCGTCAGGAAATCTCATCGGGAAGTGCGACTGCACACGACAGCCAGGCGAAAACCAACACTAAGGACCAACCTGCGGCGACGGGCGATTCGGCCGGGGCAAAGCCAGCCTCGGAGCAAGAACAGAAGGCCGCTCAGGAACAGTTGAACGACCCGGAACAGGTCGTGGCGGCAGGAGTGCAAGGGGCGTTGAAAGCGGGCTCGCTCGCTAGCGCCCAAGCGAGGTTTGCCCACGATTTTGCCCCTTATGTTCTTTACCTGGCGAGCCCGACGATTTCTCGGCGAATTCTCTCTGACGCAGAAGAAAAGAGAATTGACCAGCAGGTGAGTACGACCCAGCCTTCCACTGGTACGTCGGTGGCCAGCAAGGGAAGCGTACCTTGGCTGTTAGGTTTCGCAGCTGAGGCCGGCGCGCTCACCCAGAGCACTTCGAACAATGTCCTCACCTTCAACGGCACGCCGGCAAATATTGTGAAGGCGCTGAAGGCCAAAGACTATCTGGCCAGCTACTCAGTTGGTGACAATACCCCTCTAGTAAAGTGGCTGTTTACGCCACTCTCCTTTTCGGTGTCGTTCAATGTTGCTCAGTCTTCCAGCTCGAACAACTCGTCGGGCGGCGGCGTGAGTATGGCCGGTACCATGTCTGGCGCTCCAGCCAGCAGCACAACTACTGGCGCGAATGGTACGCTCGCCGGCTACACCATTCGCTACTCGATATGGAACCATCGCGATGCGAGAGATCCCCGCTACCAGGCCATTTGGAATGAGTTTGTCGATCAAAACGCGCAAGCCATGCTGGAGGCAGTTACCAGTTTGGTGGACGCTTTAACGAAGGACCCGAAGTACCAAGATGCATTTGCGAGGTGGCGAGTCGACACCCAGAATACGATTTCGCGCCTGGACATGACTGAGCCGGAAATTAAGAAGGCCTTCGACCAGCAGGCAGAGGCCCTGCGCAAAATCGTCGGAAACGACACGGTGTTGCGCAACCTGGTGGATGATGCGGCCCAATCCATTGAACACTACGCCGACACCCGCAACAATATTCTCACCAGCATCTCCAACAGCACGGCGGTGGCGTTCGAATACACGGAGACACAGCAGTCCAATTTGTTGGGCAGCCCGGTCACGGTCACCAATTCGAATCCTGCCGTAAGCAATCCAATCCCGAACCTGTCCACCTTCAATTTTGTCGTGGAGAAGGGCTCGGTGGGCGCGACCCAGTTCACCGCCAACGCCAGCACGACCATCTACAATACCATCCCGCTGGGCACGCACATCGGCAGGGTTCGTGATTATCGCGCCGCAGTGCAGGCCGATATTCCTCTGCCGGAGATCACCAATGTAGGCATGCCGGTCTTTACCTTTGCTGGACTATTTATGTCATTAGTCAATCAGCCCCTGGGCCAAATGGTTGTAGTTAATGACGTGCCGATTTCGCTGACGGGTAACATCTGGCTGTTTCAGTCCAAGCTTTCGCTCAAGGTGAAGAATAGCGGGGTCAAGATTCCGGTTGCCTTGACATATACAAACCGCACGGAGCTAAACAAAGAGTCGGACGTGCGCGGCAGCATTGGAGTGACGTATAGCCTGGACAATCTGTTTGCGAACAGCAAATGATCCACATCGTAGGCTTTGCCGGCAGTGGTATAAATGATCCAGTTCGATCTACACAATCGGTTCCACGGAGGCATCGCGCTCATGCCATGGTCCTATAGTCAATAATCCACGGGGATTATGTCACTGGACGGCAATCTGGTCGGCACCGGTTATAGCGGAAACGGCGCCGGACTGAACAATCCCGCCCTGCAAAACGATCCGGACGTTGGGCCGATCCCGCAAGGCAGCTATACCATCGGACCGGCTCATCAAGACCCTGAGAAGGGGCCGGTGGTCATGGCACTCGCGTTCGATCCCGCAAACCAGATGTTCGGACGCGACGGGTTTCTTATCCACGGGGACAATCCCGCGATGAATCACACCGCCAGCAAAGGCTGTATCATCCTGGCAAGGAACTTTCGCCAGCAGATCGCCGCCAGCCCGGATCGCGTTTTGATTGTGACCGCGGCGTAATTCTTAAGATATTGTGAGCGACCTCAACCACCCGGTTGGGGTAAGCTGACTTGATCGAGGCGATCAGTTCTTCGAGGGTCGGAGCCCCGGCTTGGCCATTGACGCCGTCGGCGTCGTCCATCAGGATGACGTGGTCCGGAATTCGATCTGCAA
>JBEKCU010000415.1:0-3482 GCA_050014735.1 Candidatus Acidiferrales bacterium
CGCCAAGCGCCAAAACCACTCTCGGTTCCAACCGAGGTCTGGATCAACAAACCGCTAACCGCAGATGAAAAGACTCACTAAATTCCGTGACCGCTGGTCTCAAACTCGTTGACACGCGCCGACATGTTGATGGCGAGTGATTGAGCGATACGGAGTGACGCGGCACGCGAGGATGATATGCGCACGCGAAGCAATGGTTTTCCGCGCGCGCGACACGCATTCCCACGCGTCGGAGTGGTCAGAGAGACAATATTCGCCGTTGTACCCTTCTCCCCGCATAAACCGCAAAAAAATTACAGCCGCGCATTCGGCCGGCGGATCGGCTGCTGGTTCGCGCACGAGATGCGCCACATTTACACAGACTGTCCACAGCAGGTTCCTGTGTTCATTCACAGATTTCGTTTGGCAAGGCTTCTGATTTGCTTTCACCCGGTCGATTCGCGATCTCGATTGCGACAGAGATGTTTTCGCTTGGCAGGGTCTCGTCCCATTTTGGTACGCACGCGACTCGCGGGTTAACTAACTGACTTCAATCTCAAGGACTTGGATCGCGCTGTTTTTCAGCCAGCCACGCCATCAGCAAGCGCGCGTGCGGCCAGGTAATTGGCATGTGGGCGCACGTGCTGACGGAAAGGCCGATTTTGTTTGACAGGGTTTCGGCCCGCTTGCTGCCGGCGCTGACGGTCAGTGCTTGCGGCAAGGCTGAGTTCGCTTGACATGGTATAACACAGTATGTTATAAAGTGACCATGAATCATGAGCAATTGAAAACGACTAGACTCAATCGGGGTTGGACTCAGCAAGAAGCCGCCGACAGCCTGGGTGTGACTCAAGCGTATCTCTCGATGCTGGAAGAAGGGCGGAGGAACCCTTCTCCTCGTCTCGCTCGCAAGCTGATGCATGTATATGACCTGCCGCCTACCGTGCTGCCTGTTTCAGATGTTCGTGAGAACGTGACTGCGGATTTCTTGGCTCACGGGCTTGCCTCTCTGGGATACCCTGGTTTCGCCCACTTCCGGGCACGGACGAGGGCATCGAACCCCGCGGAATTCTTGCTGACCGCCGTGGCTCAACACAATCTTGAGGCCCGTGTTGCCGAAGGACTTCCTTGGGTTGTTCTCCGGTATTCAGACATGGACTTCGGCTGGCTCGTTCCACAGGCGCGAATGAAGAACCTTCAAAACCGAGTGGGTTTCACGGTCACGCTCGCAAGACTGGCAAGCCGGAACGATGCACTTCAGGCGCCTGAGGAAATGCTGGCGGACAGCAAACTTGAAAAGGAAGACTCCTTTTGCAAAGACCTGAGCGAGCCAGAGCGCCGTTGGCTTCGAGAGCATCGCTCAGATGAAGCACGGCGATGGAATCTTCTGAGCGATCTGCGGCCGGATGCGCTGCGCTATGTCGCCTAGCCTTCCTTCTCCGTGGGCTGAGTTCCTAGACGATCTTGATGCTCTTCTAGACGAACCTTTCGAATTGCATTGCATCGGAGGCTTCGCGGTTGTCATTGCCTACGGCCTTCCGAGAAGTACAAACGATTTGGACTACCGTACCCTCGTCCCGAACAACCGCGTATCCGACTTGCAGAAGCTGGCCGGCCCGGGTTCTGCCTTAGACCGGAAACACAAGATTCACTTGCAATACACGGCGGTCGGTTCGATCCCAGAGGACTATGAAGAACGGCTGAAAGATCCATTTGCAGGTCGCTTCAAAAATATTCGCGTTCTGATTCCGGATCCGTACGACCTGGTTCTCTCGAAACTGAGCAGAAACGTGGAGCGCGATCGGGAGGATGTTGAATATCTGGCCGAGACGTGCCATCTCGATGCGAAAATCTTGCGGGAGCGATACGAAAAGGAACTCAGAACAATCCTGATTGGCCCTCCTGAGCTGCACGACAAAACCCTGAATTTTTGGATTGAAGCTTATTTTTCAAACGCCTAGCGAGTACTGGTATGGCCGTGACGCCGATACCGACAAATCCCATATCTTGAGCCATCACGCCGGGATGATCGCAGCTCCAACATGATCGTAGAGGAGCTACCTATGAAGAAAGCAAGCGTCACGCTGTTCATTCTGATGGGCGCCGTTTCCAGTCATGCTCAGAGACTAACCGGAGCAGGCACACACACTCCAATCCTTCGTTCTCACGAGGACTTGCTAGCTACGAATAGCGTTCAAAAAGTTAAGAAAGCGAAGAGACATTCGAATCGTCGTATCGCTAGCACGTAAATTCAAAGCCGCATCGCATTCACCGATCCAGGCGAATTTGCGCCGCGATGCCTATTAAATTCTCGCCCGCACGCGGAATAATCACTGACGGAAAGCGCCTTTGTCTTTCTCTGGGCTGGGCTCTTGGTCTAGGCGATTCGGATAGCGGGACGGTCTTCAGGATGGACGACTCCGAGTAAGGACACTTCCATCACCAATTCTTGGGGTCTCGACTCTTCCCGTATCCTAACTTGGGCCGCATGGCTGGCGCCGCAAGGTCCGGTGATGGCTCTGGAACTGGAAGCCGCGAAGGCGTCTCAGCCTTAGACTCTGCAATCGCACGCTCCAACCTCCGCGCCAAGGGTCCGACATGCCGGAAGGCGGTGGCAGGAAGCGGATCGTTGAAACGGCCCGCCAGAGGAATCGCGCATCCATCGAGGATCGGAGGAGGGTCAAGATTAAACTCTTCGGCCAGCTCTTTCAGCCTCGCCAGGTGCCGTTCTTGCCTGCGCCGGGCGACTAGATCGCGTTCCGCCTGCCACTTCGGATCCTCCGGGGAGTTCGCACGAGAACTCATGGGCGCGGATTGCCAATACGCGGTCCGGCATCGCGCACAGGCACGAGGCGGGTCAGGGCAACCGCCGCGCGGCGTCCACTTCCAGCCGCAACGGGTGCAGGTGTACTTGCCGATTTTCCCTGCTGCGTATTTGGGACGTTCGTCCGTCATCACTGTCCCCCGAAGTGGTTTTCAAAGACTAACGTCGCATGCGGCCGGCTTTCTATCTCCGCTGGCGGGAACCACCGCACGATCCTTGAGCTGCGATCCACCGTTCTGTCCTGTACTCATCCACGCACCTCACAGCGCTTCAGCGCGTCCTTGGCTTTGCGCTTCGCTTTGGTATAACTTCTGCCGCGTGCATCAGTCATTCCGAGTAACGCCTTCAATGGCCGTTGGAATTGCCACTGAAATATGGCCGCTAGAAAGGCTGCTCGTCTGAGACCTTGCTCGCGTACTGTATGGAGGAATATGAGCTCAGAAGATGAGATAGAGGGCCGGAGGCTGTTGAGTAATTGGGCAAAGTCTTCTTCGCCGATACGAGTGTCACTAAAAAATATAGAACTTCGAAGTCCTCGCATAATTCGAGCATGCATTTCCCTCCGTGCCAACATCTCTGAGACCGTTTTAGTACTCTTAATTAATGAGCAGGGCGAGAAAGAAAAAGGGAAAGATGAACGGGAATTCTCTTGGTTTTGCTTCTTCTGCAAGTTGGGCTG
>JBEKCU010000416.1:0-3452 GCA_050014735.1 Candidatus Acidiferrales bacterium
TCCTGTACGGCCTGAATATAGAGCTTGATATCGGGAACTGCGGCGAGCTTTGACCCGAGCCGGTCGATAATTTGCGCCGCGCTTGCGGTTCGCTCCTCCCGCGGCTTGAGATTGATTTGAATGCGGCCGCTATTCGGCATCATATTGGTACCGTCGACGCCAATGAATGAGGAGAGGCTTTGCACATCGGGATCGGTCAGTATGATTTTGGTGAGTGCCTGCTGCCGCTCGGCCATGGCCGAAAAGGAAATCGACGCGGAGGCTTCCGAAATGCCGAGGAGCACACCCGTATCCTCCACTGGGAAAAATCCCTTCGGAACAATGACGTAGAGGAAAAGAGTCAATATCAGGGTACCGACCGTGACGATCAGAGTGCCGGTCTGATGTTTCAAGACCCAGCGCAAGATCACGGCGTAGTATTCGATTGATTTTTCCAGCCCACGCTCGGTATAGCGATAGAACCAGCCTCGCTCCTCGTTTGACTGGTGCCGCAGCAATTGCGAGCACATCATGGGCGTCAGCGTCAGGGAGACGACCGCCGAGACGAGAATCGTCACGCTTAGAGTTACGGCAAATTCCCGGAACAGCCGGCCCACCACGTCGCCCATGAACAAAAGTGGAATCAAAACGGCAATCAGCGAAACAGTGAGAGACACGATTGTGAATCCAATTTGTTCGGATCCTTTTAATGCCGCTTGCAGAGGACTTTCGCCTTCTTCGATATATCTCATGATGTTTTCAATCATGACGATGGCGTCGTCGACCACAAAACCAGTCGAAATTGTGAGCGCCATTAGCGAAAGGTTGTCCAGGCTGTAGTCAAGCACGTACATCACGCAAAAAGTGCCAACAATCGACAATGGCACGGCCACGCTTGGGATGGCGGTCGCCGATAAATTCCGCAAGAAGAGAAATATGACCATCACGACCAGCGCGACGGTCAGCATTAACTCGAACTGCACATCTTGCACGGAAGCCCGGATCGTTGTGGTCCTGTCCGTGAGCGTTGATACGTCCACCGAAGCGGGAAGCGAGGCCTTGAGCTCAGGCAACAACTTCTCGACGCGATCCACGACGGTGATGATGTTTGCGCCCGGCTGACGCTGGATGTTCACGATGACGGCCGGTTTGTCGTTCATCCAAGCTGCCTGTCTGACATTTTCCGTACCGTCGACGACAGAGGCCACATCCGAAAGCCGCACGGGTGCGCCGTTTCGATAGGCGACGACAATTGGCTTGTAAACGTCGGCGGCGAGAAGCTGGTCGTTCGCCCAAATCGAGAAGGCTTGCCGCGGGGAATCGATATTGCCTTTGGCTTGGTCGACGTTGGCATTGCTCAACGCCGTGCGCAAGTCTTCCAGACTTAGGCCGTAGGAAGCTAATGCCGTGGGGTTCGCCTGAACGCGTACCGCCGGTTTTTGACCGCCGCTGATACTGACAAGACCGATGCCGGGCAATTGAGAAATTTTTTGAGAGAGAATCGTGTCCGCGAGGTCTTCAAGTTTCGACAGCGGTAGTGATGGGGAAGTCAGCGCTAGGGTCAGGATGGGGGTATCGGCGGGGTTCGTTTTGCTGTAGATCGGAGGGTTCGGCAAATATGGGGGGAGATACGTTTGCGCCGCGTTAATCCCAGCCTGCACATCCTGTTCTGCAATGTCGATATTGAGATCGAGGTCGAATTGCAGCGTGATGAGCGATGCCCCGGACGAGCTGACCGAAGTCATTTGGTGCAGTCCCGGCACTTCACCAAATTGGCGCTCCAAAGGAGTCGTCACGGCGGATGCAATGACAATCGGGCTCGCCCCGGGATAAAAAGTAAGAACCTGGATGGTGGGATAATCTACCTGTGGAAGCGCCGAAACGGGCAGTTGTTTATAGGCTACGAACCCCGCGATTAGAATTCCCGCCATCAGGAGCGACGTTGCGATTGGCCGAAGAATAAAGGGTTGCGATGGATTCATGGCACATGTCTTCCCGTATATGAATTTCCGACGAGACTAATCGACCTGTCAGAGTTCCTCGCCTCGGCTGTCGAAAAAACATCCGGGTAAAAGCGTCCGCCACTTGCGAGGGTTCCGAAATCATCATACTTAAATGGACGCGGCGAGCGGGCAGCGCGTTACAGTGCTTATAGTTCAGATCGTGCGGCAGTTGTTCCAGTCAATTCGTCTTTGCTTCCGTGCGAACGCATGGGATAACCTATTCCTCGCAAAGATTCCCGAAGGAAAATTGGATTAAGGAGCGCGGAACGAGCAGCTTTTGATTGTGTTTTTCTTCCTCCGATCATGCCTACGACCATGGATAACCGAAAACTTACGCACTATGTGAAGGCTTTACGAGGACGCCGGATAGGGGTCGCAGGCGACTTCATGTTGGACCGATATGTGTGGGGGTCGGCCACCAAGCTTTCACCGGAGGCTCCGGTGCCAGTCGTGGATTTCATGAGCGAAAGCCAGGTATTGGGGGGTGCCGGGAACGTGGCTGCGAATCTTGCAGCACTGGGCGCAACGGTTCTCCCGTTCGGCGTGGTCGGTGAGGATCAGGACGGGCGGACAATATGCTCATGTCTGGGAACACAGGGAATGTCGACGAAAGGGTTGATTGCGGACAGGACTCGAATCACAACCGTTAAGACGCGCATTGTCGCGAAACATCAGCAAATCGTCCGGGTGGATCGTGAGCGGCGCGATGCCCTTGCCAAGCCGCTCGAAGAGAGGCTAATTCGTAGAATCAAAGCGGAGCTCAAGCATCTCGACGCTCTGGTCATCTCCGATTACGACAAGGGCGTGGTAACCGATTCGCTGGCGGATCGCGTGTTGACGGAATGTCACCGCCTCGGTGTTCCCGCGATGGTGAAGCCTAAGACCTCGCGTCTATTTGCGTATCGCGGCGCGACGCTTATCGTTTGCAACGCGAAGGAAGCCGGTTTTTTTGCAACGCTTTCCTTGGATAATGAAGAATCGGTTGGCCAGGCGGGTCGTGCGTTGATGGCGCGTTTTGGCTGCTCGGCAGTAGTAATCACGCGGGGAGCCGAAGGGATGAACGTTTTTGACGAAACATCTCCGGAGGGCTTTCATATTCCCGCGATGAGTCGAGAGATCAGTTATGGGCGAGTCGGGCAATCTGGCATCGACCGCACTAGTCACGGGAGGCAAGTATTCGACGTGACCGGTGCAGGAGATACGGTACTCTCGGTACTTGCACTTGCGGTTGCTTCCCGAATTCCAATGCAAGACGCTGCGGCGCTGGCAAACGCGGGCGCCAGCGTGGTTGTTGGAAAGCTCGGAACTTCCACCCTTACCCCGGTTGAATTGTTGGCCGCTGTCCGTGATCTTCGGTAGCGAAGACTTCAGTCCGTGGTATTTAGTGTGTGACTTGGATTGGAAAGAAACCAGGCAAGCGGAACAACTGCCGAGAAAAATTGCGTTGTCATTCCGACCGAGCGAAGCGAG
>JBEKCU010000417.1:0-3422 GCA_050014735.1 Candidatus Acidiferrales bacterium
GGAAAAGAAGGTCTTCCATCGTGATGTTCTGCTTGACAGTGTAAGACTCTCCGTAAATGCTCCGCAGACGATAACCGGAAAGATAAATCACCGCCTCACGCAAGGTCTTGCTGGGAATGGTTCCGGAATTGATGCAGACCCCGCCCAATACCGCCTTGCGCTCGATCAGGGCGGTTCGCTTATCGAGCTTCGCCGATTGGATCGCCGCTCGCTGTCCTGCCGGACCCGATCCGATCACCAACATGTCGTAGTCGAAATCCACCATTGCCGCTCCTTATGAGAATCTGCTGCAACGAAACGGCCATGCATGCCGCCGTAAGGTTGTGATGCGATGCCCGATTTTACCGGTGAGAGTTAGATATCATAACCCGATATGCGCCCTATTTTTTGAAAATAGTAAGAGTTGAATCGGCCGTATCACCCGTTGACGGCTTTCATCGCCGCTTCCGCGCAACGGTCGCCGGCAGTAGCGCCCTGGGGGGCGGCCTCGTTAAGCTGTGCTAAGTCCTGCGGAGCCAACACAAGTCCAAGGGCTGCCACGTTCTCTTCTCAGTTGCGCGCGGCTGGTGGTACCGGGGATGGGAACAATCCCCTCGCTCTGCGCTAATACCCAAGCCAGGGCGAGCTGCGACGGCTTCGAACCCTTCTTGTTCGACCCGCCGCACCAGTTCAAGGCCGCGCTCGAAATTCTCTCCCTGAAATCGCGGACTATTGTGGCGGCAATATGTCCGAAACTTCTGCTCGGAACCACAAATTGTCCATGTCTCCCTGTTGAATCGCACGAAGTTGCGCTAGACTGGCACGGATTGCTCGTTCGAGCGGATCGTGAGGTGAAATTATGGAAATTGCGAAGCGGCAGGCTGTCGGAACCGCGAAGACCCATGGAATGACATCGCGTGAGCGAGTGTTGGCGGCGTTGCAACACCGCGAGCCCGACCGGATTCCCATCGATTTTTCGGGGCATCGCTCCTCCGGGATTGCGGCGATTGCCTACGCCAAGTTGCGGAAGCATCTGGGGCTGCCCCTCAAGCCGTTGCGCGTTTATGATCCCGTACAGCAGCTCGCCATTGTTGACGACGATGTGCTGGACATGTTCGGCGTGGATACGATCGAGCTCGGCCGGGCGTTCGCGCTCGATGACGCATGCTGGGCTGATTGGGTTTTGCCCGACGGAACTCCCTGCCAGATGCCCATATGGGCTCTGCCGGAGCGCGGAAACAACGAATGGGTCATTCGCTCGGCGAGTGGAACCGTCATTGCGCGCATGCCGGACGGCGCGCTGTATTTCGAGCAGTGCTATTTTCCTTTTGTGGAAGAAGGCGGCCCCCGCACCAGCAAGGCAGCGATGGACGAGTGCATGTGGACCGCGGTCGCCAGCCCGCCAGGACCGCTCGCCGCCGGCGCGGAGGGCCTGCGCACGCTGGCCATGGGCGCCCGGGCGCTGCGGGCTGGCACGGATCGCGCCATCGTGGGACTGTTCGGCGGCAACCTTTTCGAAATCGGCCAATTCTTCTACCGTAATGACAACTTCCTGATGCTTCTCGCGGCCGAACCCGCCCAGGCGCACGAGTTTCTTGACGGGCTTGTGGAAATTCACCTCGCCAACCTCGAGCGTTTTTTAGGGGCAGTGGGCAACTCCATCGACGTCATCCTCTTCGGCGACGACCTGGGAATGCAAACCGGGCCGTTTATCTCCCGCAAGATGTACCGCGAGTTCTTCAAGCCGCGTCACAGCATCATGTGGAAGCGTGCCAAGCAACTGGCCAACGTCAAGGTGATGCTCCATAGCTGCGGAGGAATCCACGAACTGCTCCCCGATCTTATCGAAGCGGGGCTGGATGCGATGAACCCCGTTCAGACCTCCTGCCGGGGAATGGACCCCGCAGCCTTGAAAGCCGAATTTGGTCGCGAAATGGTCTTCTGGGGCGGCGGTTGCGACACCCAAACCGTGCTTACCGCTGCCACGCCAGAAGCGGTGAAGAAACATGTCCGCGAGCGGGTCCGAATGCTGGCGCCGGGCGGAGGCTTTGTCTTTCAGCAAGTTCATAACATCATGGCCAACGTGCCACCGGAAAATGCCGTGGCCATGTTCGAAGCGGCGCAGGAAGAAGTGAGGTGATTAGGCGATCTTGAGTCCGCAATCTTGAATCTTGAATTTGGAATTTTGAATCGGAGCCTCGAATCTGAAATCTTGAATCCCACGTTTTGAATCAGTTCCTCGCGTCCGCGCCGGCCATTGCTGCGTCCACAATTGCGTAGAAGGCTGGCGCCGGTGGGACTCCAATCACAATTCTGCCATTCACAAAGAATGTCGGCGTTCTATCTACACCCAGGGCCAGGGCTTCCTTACGGCACGCTTCGATGCGGCCCAGCGACGCCTTAGAGTCAAGGCAGGAGCTGAGGTTGACCCGATCGAGCCCCGCCTGCTCGCCCAAGCTCAGCAACTGCGCTCGCAGGTTCGTGACGGTAATAGTTTCCTGGTTCCCAAAGATCAGCGTCCGGTAATTGAGGAATTTTGATGGATCGATCTGAAAAGCACACTCATTCGCGACAGCCGCAGTCGCGGACCACGGGTGCGAGGAAATAGGAAATTCCTTAAATACGATACGGACCTTGCTGCCATAATGCGGCAAGAATTCACTTTCCAGGAACTTTTGAAAATACGCACACGTGGGGCACTCGAGGTCGGCGTATTCAACAATCGTCACCCGAGCGTTGGCGGGCCCCACGCTCGGTTGGTCCTTGGTGTCGATCAATTGCTCGACAAAATCCCGTCGGAACGGCAGTACCAATCCGAGGATGCCGGTCCGGCGATCACGCGTCACGAACAGCTCGCCCGTCTGCACCCTGGTTCCGTCCCGGACCGTTACCGTTGATTTAAGGAAATCCGGGAACGCCGAGCTGGCAAACGGACCCACCGTAACTTCAGCCGCAGCCGAAAGCTTGGCTGCATCGCGCACGCAGCGGACGATCTCAGCATTGGTGGCGCCGTTCAGCGCAAAAATATTCCCGTAGACAAAGCACCGCGCATCATTCGTGATGAACACATCGCTGACGCGTTTTTGTTTACCGTCATCCACTGTTACGGCGGTTTGATAGAAGCGCGGGAAAGCGGATTGATGCACTGGTTGTGCATCAATCCGGACGGCCTCCGGCACCTGAAAGCGGTCGCGGACATATTGAATGATATTCGCCGGGGTCGCCCCCGCCGGGATCGCCATTCGCTTGGTGCTCTCGACATGCTGCGTATCCGCCAGCAGAAACGTGCAGGCGACTAGGATGAGCATTCCGCACAAGGGGGAGAGTCGTTTGTTGAGTTTCAGGTTCGTCATCGCGGGCGTTCCTCTCACGTCAGGTTGCTTCAAAGCCCGACGGGCTCGGTGGCATTCTATCACCCGGCCGACGGGATCCGCGCTCCGTTT
>JBEKCU010000418.1:0-3397 GCA_050014735.1 Candidatus Acidiferrales bacterium
CTTCCCGAAGACCGGTTGCATAACCTTCGGATGCTCTGGCAGTCAGGGGCGCCTTAAAAACATTGGCGCTGCTCTAAGTGCCTTTCTCCGCGTCCACGAGGAGCTGCCGAATAGCCGCCTGCTCGTCTATGGATCAGGCTGGGAAGCTAAGACATCCCAATACGCCGAACTGCCCATTGAGTTCCGCGGAGCCCAGCCGCACTCCGTGTTTCTTAAGGAACTTGGCAGCCAAGTCGATATCTGGGTGCACCCGTCCCGGATCGAGACCCAAGGCATCGTTATCTGCGAAGCAATTCAGGCTGGGTGCCCGGTGATAGCAGGTCGTGCCAGCGGCGCAGTGCCTTGGACACTTGATTATGGTCAAGCTGGCATATTAGTCGACATTGAAAACCCCTCGGAGATCGCTCAAGCCATGTTGGCGCTTGTCCATAACCGCGAGCTGGCACTCGATTTGGTTGCGCACGGCCGCCAAATGATTCGCGACCGATTTAGCCTCGATCGCGTCGTGCAGATGCACCTTGATTACTACCAGGATATCGTTGGCCAACACACTATGGCGCTTGAATTATGAATTCAACCGCAGCCATGGCTTGTTTCGCGGTTCCAGCTCGCACCAGCGCCTTCCTCCAAAGAGTTGTTCTTCGGAAACTTAAAAGTAATAAGGCACGATGATAAACATCACTAACTTTCTCGGGCGTCGTCGTAGTGAGTGGAAGGTGCGCCGGGCAGAGCGCAGTCTGTTACGTCAATTCTCGGGAGTTGCGAATGAAATCACGCAATCTCAATGGGCGGAAAGCCTCAGCGATCCAACGGAGTTCTATGGACGCTGTTTCCACTATTTCCACACACGCTTGCCGATGCCGTTACGTAAGCACCGTTCCTATTTTGAAATTGGCGGACGCGGCTTTGGCGAGAGATCTTTTCATGTAATGTGGTTCCTATTATTTAGGGAGTTTGTCCCGGAAAGTTTCTTAGAGATCGGTGTGTTTCGGGGACAGACCCTGAGCCTCGCGTCCTTACTCGCACGCCATTTCAGCTTTAACTGTTTCGTGCAAGGTATCGCGCCGTGTTGCGAAGCGGGTGACTCGGTCTCCAACTACGAAAACGATTTTGACTATTATGGCGATACGTGCAGCAACTTCGAGTATTTTTCGCTTCCGTCTCCAGCGTTGTTGAGAGCCTATTCAACAGACGAAAATGCAGCCCACGTGGTATCGTCGCGTGACTGGTCATGTATCTATATCGATGGTAACCACGATTACGAGATTGCGCGGCGGGATTGGAATTTGTGCTCGGCTCACCTGCGACGGGGCGGGATGATTGTCCTGGATGACTCCGGTCTTGCGACGAGCTATAGCCCGCCGCCGCTCATAGCTACCGCCGGCCATCCTGGGCCATCACGGCTTGCGCGGGAAATCGACCGCGCCTCTTTCAGGGAGATTTTGCAAGTTGGCCACAACCGTGTCTTTCAGAAATCGCTTCAGCCTTGATCGCGTCGTGCAGATGCACCTTGATTACTATCAGGATGTCGTTGACCAAGCAGATCTTGCTCCAAGACATCGATCCAATACTCCTTAAGCTTAATAGCGAGGAAAACTGCTTTCGAATATAGATAGAGATAGCTATCCGGACAAGTTGAGATGACTCCGCGATCTTAACGCGGCCAATATCGCTCATCAGCTTGAGGCGTTTTCAATAGGGCTATTCGCTCCAATGAATTGCCCTTTCCATCCGCTCATGGTGGCTGCAAGCACCAATCCGGTGCCAGGAGAATCTGCATATGAAGCGTGTTCTACATGTGCTTGTATCTCTGGAGCGCTCGGGAATGGAGATCATGCTCCTCAACAGTTCCGCAGAATGGCGCTGCCGGGGGTATGAGTGTGATGTTCTGGCCACCGCAGAAACTATTGGCCCAGTCGCGCCGCAGATGCGTGAATGCGGATATGGCGTGTTCCATATTCCATTCCGCAGCAAATGGCGCTACTTGCCGCGAGCAGAGTTTGTCTCGCAATTCTACCGGCTCTGCGGGGCAGGTTACGATGTGGTACATATTCACACCGAGGCTGCGCCCTCGGTCTATGCGATTTTGGCTAAGTTGGCGGGCGTCCGGAGGGTCGCAGTGACGCCTCATAATACGTTTTACTTTCGCGGCGCTCTTCGTGTCCGTAAGTTCTGTGAGCGGCATCTCATACACCTGCTCGGCGGCCGGTTCGGAATGATTAGCGAAGGCGTAAGAAAATGCGAGTGGGAGAGGTTTCGGAACAGGGGTATTCGTATCTGGAATTGGCTGGACACGTCGCATTTCAAGCCTCCGACATTGGAAGAACGTGCCACTGCGCGAAGGTCCTTCGGAATTGGGGACGAAAGACTTGTCATCGTTTCTGTGGGGAATTGCAATTCTGCGAAGAATCATGACGCTCTTCTCCGTGCCATTTCGTTGCTGCCCGCTGCGATCGATCCGCTTTATCTTCATGTCGGCCGAGAAAGGCCGGATTTTCCCGAGCGACAGTTGGCAGCTGAGTTGAAGATAGAGAGCAAGGTTCGCTTCCTGGAATCCCAGAGTGATACTTTGCCCTTTCTATGGGCCTCGGACGTCTTCGTGATGCCTTCTTTGAACGAGGGTTTTCCTATCGCTGCACTCGAAGCGGTCGCGGCAGGGGTACCCTTGGTTTGTTCGAAGGTCGAGGGACTTTCCGAGGTTGCGGCTGAGACGAGATGGGCCATTCTCACTTCAACTACCGCAGAGTCCGTAGTCGAAGGTCTCGCAAAGATGGCTGCAATCGAGCTAATTGAACGCCGCCAACGAGCCCTGTCGGACAGTCAGCAAGTTCGCGGGCGATTCTCCGTTCAGAATGGCGTTCGCAGTATTGTGGAGGGTTTATATGAATAGCTGGACACACGTGGCTCCGATGGCGTTTAACGAATACTGGCTGGAAGAAGTTGCAGTGAAACTTGAGAGCGTGCTGGAAAATACACGGCAGGAGCAGACGCGTTGATAGGCACGATCATACAGATGTCGGCACTTCTCGCGGCAGGGTTGCTGCTCTTAAGCTTAGTGTGGCATCGGCCCGGATGGGTTATTTTTTTTGCCCTTTCGGTGGCTGCCACACTGGACTTGTTTCAGATCGGCATTGGCGGCGTGGACTTCGGGGTAAACCTTTATATCGACGACGTCGCTTGCGTCCTCGCGATAGGGACTGGCCTCCTGATGCTAATGCGGTACCAGACGAAATTCCCTCGCGATGCCGTGCCGTGTCTCGCTCTGCTGGTTCTTGTTGCACTGAGCTTTGGCAGAGGAGTAGGCCCTTTCGGGCTGAAAGTGGCCGGAAATGGTTCCAGGGGCCTTTTCCTCTTCGTGGCGCCGGCCCTTGCCATCATGCTGTTGCGACCGGCCTTC
>JBEKCU010000419.1:0-3395 GCA_050014735.1 Candidatus Acidiferrales bacterium
CCTGTCGCACTACACCGTGTCCCTGGGCGAAAAGGTACGATTGTCCGAGGAGCAGCTTGTCGCGCTGCGCCGCGGCGGAATCGTGCACGATATCGGCAAGGTTGCCGTGCCGGAATACATACTGCTCAAGCCTGGCCCGCTCGATGCCGCGGAGCGAAAAATCATGGAGCAGCACACCATCGTCGGCGAACGGATTTGCCTGCCACTCAAATCCTTTCGTCACGTCCTGCCCATCATACGATCGCACCACGAGAAGCAGGACGGCACCGGCTACCCCGATGGTTTGAAAGGGTCCGCGATTCCCTTCACCGCGCGCGTCCTGCAAACGGTGGATATCTACGATTCGCTCACTACGGAGCGTCCATATCGCCGCGCGCTCTCTCAAGAACAGGCGCTCAAAATCATGTGGGAAGAAACCCGGCGCGGCTGGTGGGATGCAACACTGGTGGAAGCGCTGCAAGGACTTTTGCAGGAATCACCCATGTCGTTTGCGCTTAGTGCCGCGTGACAGTAGAACAGGCTTCAGCCTGTTCTACTAAAAAGGCATATTCAGAAATCCCTACACGCGCTGGACGTAACGCGCTTCCGAAGTATCCACTTTCACCGTGTCGCCTGTATTCACAAACGGCGGCACTTGAATCGTCAGTCCTGTCTCGAGTTTCGCGGCCTTCATAACGGCGCTGGCGGTTGCCTTCTGCACCGTGGGCTCGGTGTCAATAACCCTAAGGTCGATCGTGTCCGGCAGCACCACGCCAATCGCTTTGCCTTCGTAGAACTCGAGCTTCACCGTCGTGTTCGGTATCAGGTAATACACCGCTTCGCCCAGTATGTCGGCGTTCAAATGAAATTGTTCGTAGCTCTCCGTATTCATGAAGTGGAAACCCTCGTTATCGGAGTAAAGATATTCGTGTTCGATCTCATCGAAGATGGCGCGCTCGATGTCATCTTCGGCGCGGAACCGGTAGTCGATGATCGATCCGCTGCGCAGGTTGCGCATTTTCGTCGCCATGGCGGCGCGCTTGTTCCCGGGAGTACGATGCTCGACGGCGTGCACCGAATAAAGGTCGCCATCGTGGCGGATAATCATTCCCGGACGCAATTGTGTTGCTCGCATTCCATTCGCTCCTAATGCCTACGGGATCCTGCGGCAGGCAATTCCAAACTACTTGATAGCGATCGTCTTTGTTAGGTTATCCAGCGTTCAATAGAAACCGAAACGCGTGGCCTTTCGTCCCTGAAGATTCGGCTGTGTGAATGCCAGACCTAGATTATAGACGCCGGGATGGGGCACGGTCAACGAAAGTGCGACCGTTTCGAGCGAGACGCCAGCGCCACCAGAACCGCGTTGGAGTACAATCTGTCTGGTTCGCAAAAGACTCGAGGAGAAGAAAATGGCGGAACCCACATACGAAGAACTGAAAGCAAAAATTGCGGAGCTCGAAAAAAAAACGGAGCGCCGAACCGGCGAACTCGATTTCAAGATCGGGGAAAAGGGAGGAGTGAGCGTGTATGGCCTGGGCCGGTTCCCGGTCACACTTTATTATGAGCAGTGGATCAGGCTGCTGGATGCCACGCCAAAACTTCGTGAATTTCTGGAAGACAATAAAGCCAAGTTGAAGCTGAAGGAGAAATAGCTCGCCAGTTCCATTGGCACAGGCTTCAGCCTGTGTGAATTTTGGGGGTGCAAAATTTAAACCACACAGGCTGAAGCCTGTGCCAATGAAGCTATTTCCCAGCGTTCCCGCGTACCGTTTTTCCCTCCGCCATGATTTTTTCGATTTCATCGGGCGTGCGCGGCAGGCGCGCGGTGAGAAGCTTGTATCCCGTGGGCGTGATGAGTACGTCGTCCTCGATTCTTACGCCGATATTTTCTTCAGGAATATAAATCCCCGGCTCGACGGTAATCACCATTCCCGCTTCGAGAGGGCGATACGGCCCGCTGGGATCGTGAACGTTCAAGCCCAGGTGGTGGCTCAGACCGTGAATGAAGTACCGCCCGAGTGAGCGGCCTTCCTTGTCTTTGCCATGCGTATTGATGTAATCCGACGCGATTTTCTGAAGGCTTGTCGCGCTTTGCCCGCCAAGCGTCATGCCAGGCTTGAGAGCGGCAATCGCGGCGTTTTGCGCTCCCAGAACAATTTCATATATCTCGCGTTGGCGTGGCGAGAACGTGCCGTTCGCGGGAATCGTGCGCGTGATGTCGGAGGCATAACCGGAATATTGCCCGCCAACATCCATCAGCACGATATTGCCATCCTCGATCTTACGGTCCAGCTTGTTATAGTGCAGCACGGTTGAGTTGATGCCGGTGCCGATGATTGGAGCATAGGCTTCGGTCTCGCAACCCGCATCGTCGTGAATCTCGACCATTTTCGCCGCCACTTGATACTCGTAGAGGCCCGGCCTCATCATTTTCATAGCCGCAAGATGTGCATCGATGGAGGGCTCAATCGCCTTTTGCAGCAGCGCAAGCTCGCCCGGAGACTTGATCGAGCGCAACGTCCCAACGGCGGAAGATACGTCTTTGACCGTCGCCTGCGGCGCGGCATCCTTCACCCACTTGGACCAGTTCGCCGCGTGCGGGTAGCCATCCTCGTGCGGCCCGGGCAGTTCGGTGTAAATTTCAGGGAAATTCATGGCGAGCGCGGCCACGGCATCGTGCAGCTTTGCGAACGTTTCCACATCGGCGAAGCCAGTTTTTTCCTTGATGCCGGGATCGTCCGGTCCCATCCGCGGCCCATTCCATTTTTCCTCGGCCGGATCGCGCGGCGGCAAGTACAAAATTTCGCGCGGCCCGGTCCAGCCTTTCTGTGCGGCGGATTCGGGGACCAGCAACAGCGCCGCGCCTTCTTCGTTGTGCCCGGTGAGATAGTAGAAATTCTCTTCCTGCATGAAGACGTACGAGGGGTTCGCTTCTTCGTGGCCGGTGTAGCCAAAGAGAACGATGGGAGCATCGATCGCGGACATCAGCTTGGCGCGACGCTCGGCAAAGACCGCATTCGGTTCGCGCTCCCAGGCGCGTGCCAACGATGCAAGACACACCGACAGGAGGACGAGAACGCCAGTTTTCAGAATCGTTTTTCGGCGGTTCATCGTTCCCCTCTCTCGGCCACGGCGTTGAAGACCAACGTATTCTACCGCCTCACGATCCGAAAAGCTGCCGGGGAATCGATAGTGTCATAATTTAAATTTGAGTTCGGGTGTCGGCTGGCGTTCCCAGGGTTAGCCCGGAAATCTCACCGGGAATAAGAACAAACGGTTGAATAGGAGTGGAAAAAGGCCGCTTTCTCGGGCATAACTGCGTTATTCAGGCGTGGTTGATGTCCGAAGAAAAGAGGCCTTTTCAATGACACAGTGTAGCGAGACTCTGTTCCCGTTTGAAGCACATTTTTCAC
>JBEKCU010000420.1:0-3371 GCA_050014735.1 Candidatus Acidiferrales bacterium
CGCAGATGAAAAGACTCACTAAATTCCGTGACCGCTGGTCTCAAACTCGTTGACACGCGCCGGCTTCAGGGTTGTAATGATCCACCTGCCCGTTTCTCGAAAGAATCCTAGGATACGGTTGCCACTTTGTATGAAGTTTTGGTCCGTGGCTATCGGTTGAATACTGTAGACCGTCAGAACTGGGAAGTTGCCAACGTTGGATAAAGGTACGCCTTGTCTCCGTTAAAGAAACAAGGCGGTCCCTACGGGAACGTCAGTGGATGCGACGTACAAATTGTGCTGCGTGTTTATGGTGCAACAAACTTCGTTTTGGGCCAGGAGGTTCCAGTAGGAAGGCGGACCCAAAAGAAAATTAATTCAGACCCAGAATCCCTCAACGGATTTTAGAGCCGCGTACATATAAAACGTCCAGATTTCTCGAGTCGAGGCCCGGTTACTCTCGCATGCCTTGGGGCATAGCGTTCATAGTGGAATTGGCGACCAATTCACTGGAGGAACTGTGCTGTGATGGAAAAGGACCTCGAATAATGCAAAACAGTGCCACGACCACACGCCATCGGCCGGTCTCTGCCATACCTCCGGACTCCCGCTCTAAAGTAAATCTTTGGAAACTCGGGCCCGGGTTGATCACAGGAGCAGCGGACGACGATCCCAGCGGCATTGCGACATATTCACAAGTCGGCGCGCAATATGGCTACGGGATGCTCTGGACAATGCTCTTTTCCTTTCCTCTCATGGCGGCGATCCAGGAAATCAGCGCGAGAATTGGCCGAGTCAGCGGGATAGGACTAGCGGGCAATATTCGCCTCCATTACCCAAGACCTTATTTGTTCGGGATCGTTTCCATTCTTTTGATCGCCAATATTTTCAATATTGGAGCAGACATTGGAGCGATGGGCGCTGCGGCCGGATTGACATTTCCTGGGCCTCCGTTTTTTTTCACCGTTCTTGCGGGAACTGTTCCCGTACTTCTTCAAATTCTGATTCCGTATAGGATCTATGTAAAGTGCTTAAAGTGGCTGACCACGGCGCTTTTGGCGTATATTCTGACAGCGCTCATTTTGCACGAGCCCCGGTGGACGGCGATTCGAGCGACAATCCTGCCGCACCTTTCCTTCAAACGCGAATGTCTCACCGCATTGATTGCGATTCTCGGGACGACAATAAGCCCTTACTTATTTTTCTGGCAAGCATCGGAGGAAGTCGAGGATGTCAGGCGCAATCCCATCGAAAAACCGCTCAAAAACGCGCCGGACCAAGCCCCGGCGCAGCTGCGGCGGATTCGGTTCGACACCGATTTCGGAATGTTCTTCTCCAATATTGTCGCGTATTTCATCATACTGACCACGGTCTGTACGTTGCATGCTCATGGCCTGGTGAACATTCAAACCGCCGACCAAGCTGCGCTCGCACTGCAGCCGTTCGCCGGGCGCTTTGCATCTTTAATTTTTGCGGTGGGCATCGTTGGGACGGGATTACTGGCCGTGCCTGTACTGGCCGGCTCTTCAGCCTACGCAATTAGCGAAATGTTTCAGTGGCCAGCGAGCCTGGAAAAGAAGCCGCGCCGGGCCGTTCGATTCTACACAACGATCGGGGCCGCAACTTTGGTGGGTCTCATGCTTGATTTCGGGCATTTGAATCCGATCCGGGCGCTCTTTTGGGCCGCGGTACTAAACCGAGTGGCGGCGGGGCCCGTGATGGCAGTCATGATGCTCACCGGACGAAACACCAAAGTTATGGGGAAATTTATACTGCCGCCTTATCTGCACGTCGCGGGCTGGCTGAGCACCGCGCTGATGGTAGCGGCGTCGATCGGGATGCTTGCGACTATTTACAAGTGAGAACGCCCGCTGAAGATCCAACGGAAGTCTCCAAAGAATTGCCGCGCAGTCCATCGAAATAAACTCAAGCCGTGAATGCCCAGAATCTTAGGGACCTACAGTGAACTTACTCAAGGCGTACTCGAATGCGCGTATTGTCCTTCACCGGAATGATGTGTAAAAAAGGACGGTACCTAGCTTCATGTTACGGCACACTGGCCGAGGAGGTCATATGTTGCGATGGGCCTTGATTTTCTTCGTAGTGGCATTGGTCGCGGCTGCGTTTGGATTTCTTGGAGTTGCGTCGGCGGCGGTGGGAATTGCGCGTCTGTTGTTTTATGTTTTCCTGATCCTGTTTCTTGTGTCTTTGGTCGGTGGCCTGACTCGACGCACTCTGTAGAGCAAGCCAGGTCATGGAGAGTGGGAGGATTGCGATGAAAATTCAATCCCTTATTGGAATTGTCTTGATTGTTTTTGGAGTGATTGCCCTCGCCTATCAGGGAATCATGTATACCACTCATAAAAAGGTGTTGGATATCGGTCCGATTCAGGCCACGAAGGAAGAGCACAATACGATCCCACTGCCCCCAATTGTCGGCGGCTTTGCCCTCATTGGAGGCATAGCTCTAGTTGTTACGGGGACCCGAAATTCATAATGCGATGAGCGGCACAGGCGTCAGCCAGTGTGCTTTTAGAGCTTGCGAAATTCGAACCTACTAAGACCAAAGCGTACCTGCCAAGATCGCCGGTTCATCGCACGTACACTCGGCGCGCGCAACTTTAGGTCGAGAAAAATGTGCGATTTAGAGAGATCGTGGCGGTACCCCTTTACGCTATGTGACGCCCGGCGCCGGCGTCATGCGTTTTCTGCCTTGCGCGAGGACTTCGATTCTCCGAATAGCGACAACATTTCTCTGTTGAATGCCGGGATATCGCCGGGCTTGTGACTGCTGACGCGGTTATGATCGCGAAAACTTCCTTGTCGAGCCAATGGCCGCCAGAATTCTTGATATCGTCGCGAATGGTGAAATAGCTGGCGAGTGTATGTCCTCGAGTAAGGTCGGCCGAAAGCAGCAGCCACGGTCCGTGACAAATCACCGCGATGGGCGTGCGCTGAGCTTCCATCGCCTTCACAAAGTGGCTCTGCACAAGAATTCGTAGACGTGGCCAATCGGCGCGGAATTTGAGTGTTCGGCCTTATTACTGTTTCGACGTGCTTCTCGGTCTTGGTTGGTGGATGGATCAGAGGTGTTAGCGGAATGACCAAAGCTCTAAGGAATGAAAATCTTGAGCGGTAGCGGCCTTGGACGGAACTCCCGCAACAGCCGTAACTTAATGATTCGACAGGCAGTTCTTTCTGCTGGTCGTCGCAGGAGGATTGGTTGACCAGTCCGAGAATTTCCTGTCAAATGAAACGAGATTTCAGAAACCGGCATGCGTTCCAACCGGTTCCGGAAGCCCGCATGCCAAAGGTTGGGGCCGATCGAGCAATTCCCGCTGCCCCCGATAAACTCCAAGAATCTCAGAAAAGCCCAGCAAACATCGGCCTCC
>JBEKCU010000421.1:0-3368 GCA_050014735.1 Candidatus Acidiferrales bacterium
CTCTGAAACCGTTCGCCACCGGCGAGGCCGACGCCCAATTCCAACTTCCTGCGCACCACCCATGACGGCATCGTCGTCCTCAGACCAGAGGTCATGCCAGAGGGGAACTCAGGACGCTTACGATCGGGAGACGCTGCCTATTCCTGCTGGTCTTTCTTTCTGGGGATCCGGCCACCTCAATTCCCGCTAAGGAACGGCGCGGTGCTGAGATAGGAACCGATCTCGCCTGGGAGACGGAAAAAAAAGACAAGGGCTTTCCATACTCCCAGGTTCAGTTCCGTGAATCGATCAACATCCGGAGGTCTTCTCGCCGGCCTGCTCGAAAGCCCGCTGGATCGTGTCGAAGTGAGCTTCCCCAAGCTTATAGAGCAGGGATCGGTAGCTGATATTCAGCCACTGAGCGGTCTTTCGGCGGCTGCCGCCATTCGCTTCCAGCACCCTTTGAATGATATCTCGTTCCAGCTTCGCCGTGGCGGCCTTGGTGATCTGCTTAAGCGAAACCGGCTTTGCCAGATCGATTTCCGGGATCGGGTCCCTCTCGGCCTTGGGAACCAGTTCGGCGGCCAACACATCCTCGCTCCCGAGCAGAACATAGCTTCGGATCATGTTCTCCAGTTGGCGAATATTCCCCGGCCAATCGAATCGCCGCATGAGAGCCATCATCTCCGCGCCCAGGGGCCGAGCTGTGCGACGCAAAGACCGGACATAAACCGACAGAAGGTAATCAACAATTACTGGAAGATCCTCGATTCTCTTCCGCAGCGGGGGTAAGTCGATCGTTACCGCATTCAGGCGATACAGGAAGTCGAGGCGAAAGCTTCCGTCTTCGGTCTGCTGTTTCAGGTCGATATTGGCGCTGGAAATTATGCGCGCGTCCATGTGGAGCATTTCCTGCCCGCCGACTCGCATGAACGTGCCGTCCTGGAGCAACTGCAGCAGTTTGGCTTGAACCGCCGGGTCCAGGCCGCCGATTTCGTCAAGAAACAGCGTCCCGTTGTGCGCCTGTTCAACGCGGCCCCGCTTGGTCGAGTTGGCTCCCGTGAATGCGCCCTTTTCGTAGCCGAAAAGCTCCGATTCGATGAGCGTATTCGGGATGGCAGGGCACACCACCTTGACCCACGGGAGTGGCGCGCGAGGTGACCTGATGTGCAACAGTCTCGCGAGGATCTCTTTCCCAGTCCCACTCTCCCCCTGTAGGAGGACCGGCACGTTCGTTGCAGCTGCAAGTTGGACCTTGGAGCGAGCAATCGCCATGCGTGGCGAATCCCCGAAAATCACCTCCTCTGGAGGAAGATCGAGAGCACCGATGAAACCATTGGAATACGCTTGCACCATGGAGGTCTCTTTTGGGCGGCCAGAATTTCGAGTCGCCAACACCGGCGAATGCAAGTGAATCGCCAATCCACCTCTATGGCGGAGTAATCGCCAAAATGTTACCCGAAACGACGCCCCTACAACTTCTGAGGTACTCTGTTTTCCGCAAAATTAAGAATCTTGCTGTAAAAATTCCTGTCAATTCGCCTCTTCGGACCCGCTAATGCCCATCGAGAGCTTCCACCAGCCAGTGTGGTAACTTTTTTCACACACTTAAGACACTCTATTTGCATTTATTTTTTGTCGGGATTTGAGATCCTTCAAGCTATACTTGCCCCACAAACTTGCGGGAATTAGGAGCAGAGTTTTACATTCTGCCTTCCATGCCAGGGGTACATTGATACACGGTGGGCGTGCGCTTCCAACTGATTTCGCACATTGAAGTAGTGCCGTTAGGACCTCCGATCGTCTGTTGACTTGCTGTACTGGTCCCCCAACCTTCCCCAAAAAGGATATCGCGATGCATACTTCTTCAGCTGATTTCAAACCCGGAAAGCGTGGTTCCCCCCATATCGCCGTGATCGACGAAGATCAGGCAATCCTGGATTACGTCCGGGACAGCCTTGGTAATGAATTCAACCTTCACCTGTTTTCTCGTCCCAACGATGTATCGGAGAAACTGGCGAGCACGCCAGCGCCTGACCTGGTGCTTCTCGACTGCCATGTAGGCTCCGATTCGTCGGGTGAATCGGCGTTCAGTCTGCTCTCCAGCATTCGCAAATCGAAGCCTTTTGTGCCAGTGGTGATGCTCTCGTGTTCGGGTGATACCCGAGAGCTTATTCGGGCAAGTCAGATGGGTGCTGCCGGCTTCCTGTTGAAGCCATTTCACAAAGAGGACATTTACGGCGTGGTTCATCGCTACGTGGACCGTACCGGCGGTTCGCGCGTCGAAGTCGTGGAGATCCCGTTGGACGAAGAGACCTCCTTTGTTCGTGCCAGCCGCAAGATGCAGGACGTCGAGTCTCATTGCCGGCTGGTGGCTTCGACCGATATTCCTGTTCTGGTCCTTGGAGAAAGCGGCACGGGAAAGGAAATTGCGGCCAAGTTCATCCACAGCATGTCTCCGCGGAGCCAGCGTAGTTTCTTGAAAGTAAACTGCGCTGCGATGCCGTTGGACCTCCTGGAGAGCGAATTGTTTGGTTACGAGCAGGGCGCCTTTACCGGCGCCGTGAAATCCAAGCCGGGTAAATTCGAGCTCTGCGACAAGGGGACCATTTTTCTGGACGAGATCGGCGAAATGCCGAACGCATTGCAGGCAAAGCTGTTACAGGTTCTACAGGACGGAACTTTTTCACGGCTCGGCAGCCGAACCACGGTCAAGGTCGATGTCCGCGTGATTGCCGCCACGAATATCAACATTAAGGCGGCGATCGCACAAAAAACGTTTCGAGAGGACCTCTACTATCGGCTCAACGGATTCTCCATCCACGTTCCTCCGCTACGCGAGCGCCGCGAGGAGATTCCCGTTCTCGCAAAGTATTTTCTGTCGCGGAACGCGGCGAAATTCGATCGGGATCCTCGCCCTATCTCCCCCACGCTGATGCAGGCCCTGACCAGTTTCTCCTGGCCCGGGAACCTCCGCGAGCTCGACAATTTCACCAAGCGCTATTTGATTCTTGAAGATGAGCAGGCAATCATCAGTGAGCTCCATCCTGAGTTGAGTTCTTCGGTTCTCTCCACCCGGCCCGAAGACCGGGACGCCACCACAAGTCTGAAGGGGGTCGTTCGAGGACTGAAGGGTGACGCCGAGTCGGTCATGATTGCTAAAACGCTCGCAGAAACGGGATGGAACCGGAAGGCAGCGGCAGCGCGCCTGCAAATCAGCTACAAAGCGCTTTTGTACAAGATCAAGCAGTACCGTCTTGAACAGCCAGAGGTGGCATGACCGTCAATTCAGCAACTGAAGCGAGCCGTGAGCCGGAAAAGGTCGTCGTTCACCTTGAAGATGGGGTGGTCAAGGGGTTCCTCGAGAGTAATGCCGGCGACACGCTCGA
>JBEKCU010000422.1:0-3355 GCA_050014735.1 Candidatus Acidiferrales bacterium
ATTCCGGTTTCAAACAAAACGGTGTTTCCTGTAACGAGGGCCGTATCCGCCAGTCCCACGCCCTGATAGTAGAGGGTAGTCAGAGCAAGGATCGCCGCGTCCTCCGGGCCAAAAATATCGGCCTCGTCAAGCAGTCGCGCGGCGATGGCGTCGTCAGAGTGCGTTTGGTCCGTGTGCCACTGAATAACCTGTTCCCGCATCGCTGGCAAGTCGCGCCTCAATAGAAATCCAAGAGCGCGCTCTGGCGAGGACAGGTTCTTCGAAAGCGACGGCAACGGCAACAGTGAATAGGATCTGGCCGCATATCCGGCAAGGTGAAAAGCCGCCGCGCTTACCACGAGATGCCGCCCCTGGTCGCCATTCTCTGGATCCCCTCTGCGGACCGCCGACTCAATCGCTTCCGCCGCCACGCGGAATGGCTCATCTGTGTTGAAGCGCGCATTGGGATTGCGCGCTCGGTTCGCATCCCGAAGCTCAAGAGCCAACGCCAAGATTCCGTAGCCGAAATCCAGCAGGTCAGAGGTCAGACTTGAAGAAAACTCCTGAGCGCCATCGGGCACGACACCGTCCCGCCAGATCATCGCCCGCGCCATCCCTCGCGCCAGCAACCTTCCGCGCGTCTGCGGCTGGATGAGACCGGTTAACGCTTCGTTTATTGCCTCAGGGTTTTGAGCCATGACTGTCGTATACGGACGCGATAAACGCTCCGTGATCGTTTATGACTATCGCCGCGGTCTCCCGTTTAATACCCGCATGCTTGGACTTCAGCCCGGTTGCGAGATGGGCAGACGGATCGTTTCCCGCTAATGCAAAGATGAGATGATGAACGTTCTTCGATGAAATCGCGCCGTCGGCCTGCAGATTCTGGAAGACCCTTGCTTCGGCGTCCCGATTCTCTTCATAAAGCCTCTTGGTTATGAACGCCAACGTGGAAGGATTAGGCCTGCCATCGTGAAGATCGAGGGATTGTGAGGCCTCTTCCACCGTCGCTTTCCCAAAAGCCGCCCGGCTCTTGCATTCGCCTTTCATCACCCGTATCGGTTTTGCCTTCGTATCCACGCCGATGACATCGTTGCCGTGCATGGCTGTCTGACGATCGCTCTTCCACCGCAGTTTGTTGATGGGAACGAGGAAGGGCGTTTCTGAATTGAGATACTCCGTCGCGAGGAGTTCGCCGAGATCGCCTGAGCGCGTGCGTTTATTCGATGGCAGGCTATTCGCGATGATCTTTGCGGACTTGGAATAGCCTCCGGCCTTTACAATCGTCTGCTCCCCAACGAAATGATCGCCCAGAAGTTTCTTCAGCGAAGACAATCCTAACGAGCGAGCGCCCTTTCGTTCGGTATAAATAGTCACGCCCGCATGCGACTTTGCGGCTGTGTTCTGTAGCCACTTCTTGAACAGATCGCTCGTCACTGCAATTCCTCTTAACCACGATCCCGGGCGACCGACGAAGTGCGCGGTTCGTGAATTACAACGCACACGTTAAAACGTCATTCAGCCTAAGTCAACCTATTGGCCACAATGCCAACGATCGCCGTCGACTTAGGCTCGCGAAGAACGTGTTTGCAATCAGTACCTTGTTATGCTTGGGGAACCTGGGCAGAGAAGGGACGCATCTCAATTTGCCAGATGAGAAAACGCAATCCTTGATTACCATGACAGAACTCCGCGGGCTTCGAAAAATATTTTCTCACGAGGTGCGCTCTCGGTGGTTTCCCGCACCCGAATGAATGAATGGTTGAAATGGATAGCTACACGCCGGTGTTGGTTAAGCAGGCAGCGGGAGAGTCAGTTGCATCGGCGGCGGACGCCGCGGTGCACATTTCCGCAGAAATGATCTGCCAAAATCGTTGGCCAATCGCGAATCTTCGTCGGCTCTCATAATCAAACATGTTTCGAAAGACAAAGATGGATCTGACAGCGGCCTTATAACGACACCCTCAACGCTGGGGCCCGCTGAGGCAGGGTCGGTTACGATTGCCACTCCAACGTGCTGAGATACTAGATGAATTGCTTCTTGCGCGGTAAGGATATCGTGCGCGTGCTTTGGAGCGATGCCCTGACGTTGCGCTGCGTCCATGATTGCGTCACGCACCACGGGATGAGATCGCCGGGCAAACAGAATCCATTCGTCTTTTGCCAAATCTTGGAAAGCAATTTCTTCCTTCTGAGCAGCTGCGTGAGCCTGCGGGAGCGCGGCATAGAGATGCGTTCGAGCGAATGCTGCAGCCGTGAACTGCGATTTCAGTTCGGCAATCGCGCCCTCTGGATCGCGCAAGAGGCGAGCTAGCGCCGTGCCCACGCCGGTTTTCGACCTGGCGCCTTCCAGCAGGATGCAGTAGAAGATTTCAACTTGATAAAGATGGTCACGCTTGGCTTCAAAGAATTTCCGCCGTTGGTCGATCGCTGCCTCGACGATCGGGTCGTCATATCGCGCGAATGGTATGTCCGGGCGATTCGATTTGAAGAGGTATTGGTAAACATGGAAGCCTGGGCCAAAAGCTTTGAGAGCTGCCTCCAACCGCTTCACCGCATACTCCTGCTCCGAGCGGTCAAGACTTTCGTAGTCCACACCGGAAACGCTGAGAACCATGCCTAGATCGCCGCTTTTGGTAAGGAATGCCGTCTCATTCCAGAAGCCATAGAGGTTGATGTGATCGTTGAGCGCCGCACTTTCCTTCCAAGGCTTGATGACCTTATCGAGACGCAGCATCACAGCACCTCCACACGGGGGACTTGCTGTTTGGCGGCGTCGTAGCGCGGCTTGTAGCGTTCGGACTTGGCCAAGATGTGGAGGAAGGCCGGATCGCTGTTCGTTACCCAATGGCCGAAGGCAAAGCCGCCGATGAAGACGGCGATACCGGCGAGGATGGAATTGAAGAGATTGAAGGCCCCGACTGCTCCGACACAAACGAGGTAGAACAGCGTGCGTTCCACACCTAAGTAGGTGAGCGGCTTATGCAGGCTCTTGAAGACTCGATTTGTGCGATGCCTCTGTTGTCTTTTGTCTTGCATAAGTCACTTTTCTAAGTGCGGGTTGAAGGTGGCTCTGAAGGGGCTACACGCCCCAGAGCCAACTCAGGACATTCACTGCGAGAACAGCAATGCCCGTTCCGGCGGCAACTCCGGCGAGCGCCTTTTTTGCGCCGGGTTCGCCGTGCGCGAATCCGTAGCCGCCGATCACGATCGCTACCAGACTTGCAACCTTCGCAATGGTGCCGGTAAAGAGGCTTTGGATGGCCGTAAAGCCCGTGTCGAACGGTGAACCCTGAGCCAGGGCGGTCACAGGCAGGACAAGAAGTAGGGTAAGAACGGCGGCGGTTGGACGCACGCACTTCGACTGAAGAAGGCG
>JBEKCU010000423.1:0-4864 GCA_050014735.1 Candidatus Acidiferrales bacterium
TGTCTGGCGCTGCTCAAATATTGCTCGCCCATCAAGAATTCTATGATGGCACGGGCTATCCCCAGGGATTGAGCGGCAAAGAAATCCCGCTGGGAGCCAGGATATTCTCGGTCGCAGACACGCTCGATGCTATGACCTCGGATCGCCCATATCGCACTGCTCTTCCATTCCAAAAAGCGCGAGAAGAAATCGTCCGCTGCTCAGGAAGTCAGTTCGACCCCGATGTGGTTGAGACTTTTCTCAGCATTCCGGAACAAGCTTGGGAGCATATTCGCGTTGAATCGTTGCCACTGAGTTTTGTAGGCGTCGAAAATTGACACAAGTGGCACCGTTCGACGTACGGGAACTTGCCCCTCATCTACACAAAGTTGCCGAGGCGTGTGGCTGGACGTACGAATGACATTTTCGCCCTGTCCTCGGCCGGGTGCGCCGTTTTATCGGGCAGCAATGAGGACTCCCCATCATGCTTACCGGGCCTATCAACTTGCAAACTCTTCCTGAAAAATCTCTTTCGTACCGGTGAGCACCTTTTCGCCCCCGTCCCGCAAAGCCACATAATGGTAAGCCGAACTTCACAAGAATTGGCTCAAGATTGGCCGCGCGGTGCTGGCTTGTGTTCTTTTGTCTAAAGTTCTGTTGAATTCCGGACGATGTGCCTCCCACAGGAGGCACCATGACAGTCAATCAGCTTGTTCCCGTTGCTCAGTACCTTCGTATGTCCACCGAACACCAGCAGTACTCGCTGGAGAACCAATCACAGGTGATCCAGATGTATGCAGAGTCGCAAGGTTTTGAGGTCATCCGCACGTATTCGGATGCAGGTAAGAGCGGTCTCGCCTTGAGACACAGAATCGCCCTTCGCCAACTGCTTCAAGATGTTGTCTCAGGCACCCCGGATTATCGGGCCATCCTTGTCTACGATGTGAGCCGTTGGGGAAGATTTCAGGATACCGATGAATCCGCACATTACGAGTTCTTATGCAAATCGGCGGGGGTCCCAGTTTATTACTGTGCCGAGACGTTCGCCAACGACGGGAGCCTGCCGAGCCTAATAATGAAAGCCCTAAAGCGAACTATGGCAGGTGAATACAGCCGTGAATTGGGCGTCAAGGTCCTCGCGGGTCAGAAGCGATTGGCGTTGCTTGGGTTCAAGCAAGGAGGCATGCCGGGGTACGGTCTGCGCCGAATGCTGGTCTCTCCTACCGGTCTTCCTAAACAAATCTTGGAGTCGGGCGAGCGAAAAAGCATCGCCACTGACCGTGTCATCCTAGTTCTCGGTCCTGCGCACGAGGTGCAATGCGTGAAGGACATCTTCCGGATGCTCGTATTTGAGAAGAGGCCTGTCTATGCCATCGCGGGCGAACTCAACCGTAGGGGCATCCCATTCATCCGTGGTTCCGGTTGGAGCTATCAAAAACTGTACGACCTCGTTACCAATCCCAAATACACGGGATGCCATGTTTGGGGTCGGACATCGGCCAGGCTGTACACCCGCCCTCAAAGGCTGCCAAAATCGGACTGGGTTCTTAAACCAGGAGCCTTTGAACCGATCATCGATGCCGAAACCTTTGCGGAGGCGGCTTCACAAGGGAGATTGTCGCTGAGGATAATCAAGAGTTCTCCCGACGTGCCCTCTCCTTCCACATTTCGGTTCCGCTTCGGTAGTCTGCGGCGTGCGTACGAATTGATTGGCTACGGAAGTCCTGAGCAGTTTGCTTACGACGACACGCGCCGCCGTGTAAGAGCCTTACGCGATGAACTCTTCGCTCAGATCGTCGCAGTGTTTCCCGACAAAATATCGATCATCACACGGGGAGGGCGGTGGCGCAGCCGATTGCGGCTCTCCAACGGTCAGATCGTTTCCGTACTTGTTGTCCGGTGCGTGCGAGTTTGGAAAGATACGCGCCGCTGGCTAATTCACCCGGTTTGGCACGAACGGAAATTCGTAACGCTCCTGGCACGGCTGGATACAGACAACGAATCCGTATTTGACTTGCACGTTCTGCCCGGTGTTGACCGTCGCAAACAGTTTTACATATCTTTGAATGATGATTGGCTGCATCGCGGCAAGCCGCTCAGTCAACTATCGAAGTTGTGTGAAGTAGTAGATCGGGTTGGTCCTTTCGGGAAGGACGCATCTCGACCGAAACACATGAAACACCGAAGACATGCTTGTCATAATAAGTGACACATTGACGAGAGGCTGTGGTATAGTTCGCCAATGCGCAAGTCCCGCATTCAACTTGCTTCCCTGACGAGAGGCCTCTATAAGCGCGTGGCCGATAAGTTCGGAGTCGATCCTTCGTACGTAAGCCGCATCGCCCGAGGTGAACGCAGGTCCCCAAAAATTGAATCGTCACTTAATCGTGAGGTTTCAAAACTGCTGACTTCGGTATCGGTAAGAACCAAGCTGAAGAAGAGGTAGCAAAGCTGTCATGGTGGGGCTGGGCGGCCTTGTGCGTTCCGATTGGAACCAGAACCGGACGTGTGATGCGGAACACTGACATTTGAGCGTCATCCAGATACGGTTCCGCGATGATCTTCTGCTTGCGAAGCGATGGGCGCGACCATGAGTTAGGCAATAGGCACTGCACTGGGTGCACCGCCATATCAGAGGGACACTACCCACGTCCCCATAGTGAATACGCCGGGGTAACGTGTCTCGGATTGGTCCACGCCGAAACATTTGCGGAGCCAGCAAAGACGGTTTACACGTGCGACGATTGCAACCGAAATCCTCAACTTGATCCCAGTCGAGCCTGAGAAACGCGTTCTCGCCATGTGGGAAGTTCCACCAAATGGCGTCGAGCGAGTGAGCTTTCGACCACAGAATCGAGGCTATTCGTTTGTAGTCTTCGCACGCAAAGACGCAGAGCTATGATCACTTCGTCTTGAAGTGAATCTCATCGCGGATAGAACCTTCCATGCATCTGTAAATACTTTTGGGGCATGGAAACTGTGATTTCTAGGTGGGCAACTGCTGGCACCCAGAAGTCACACTTTTGGAGTCGCAAACAGGTGCCAATACTTCCTTGCTACGTGCTCGCGGCTCATCTTGATCGCCCGCGCAAGCCTCGTCGCGGTAGGCTTCTTCCCCTGTGCCCGAAGCCGCTTGACCGCCCGGAGCAGCCTCTTGGTTGTTCCTGCGACCATGACGCTGTGTGCCTGATGTGCCCCGTGGCTCATCCTCTCCCTTGGTGACGAGAGCAAATTCCGGGTCTGCTCGGTGTGTGCAACGGACGGAGATAGCCAGAGGCATTCCACCCGCCGAGTGAGCGAACCCGACACGTGAGTGCAGGTGGGGTACTCGATCCGCGCCCACCCTGCACTTTCCAGTGCACCGTAGGTTTCATGGGCGTATCCCGAAACAACGACCATGCCCCGAACCGTCAGCAGGAACGCAACAAGCTCCCGATGATTATCGTGGCTAAGCTCGTAACGATATGTTCCCGCAACCCTCGTCGTCGGGACATAAGGCGGATCGAGAAAGAAGAGAGTGTCTACACCGTCGAATCGTTCTAAAATCCCTCGCCAATCGCTGCATTCAATTTGGACGTGCTTTAGCCGATTGTGAATCGCAGGGAGGGATTCTACGCCCCAGCGCCAACGTCTTATCGCCGCCGCCGTCCCTCTGCGCGAGGTTCCGACGCTGTAGCACCAATTCTGCCCGTTCCCACCGAACGACATTCGATGTCGAACAAGGAAGCGTCTTGCCGCCTCCACAGGGTCATCGCACTTCTGCTTCGCCAATTCGAATTCTGCCCGCGCATACGGAGTGTTCTCGGCGGCGGCATGGAGCTTGGCGCAGAGTTCTGGGTCGCGGAGAACTCGGAAGAAGTTCACCAGTTCACCGTCGATGTCGTTGTAGACTTCAACCTTCGCTGGCTCTTTCGCGAACAGGACGGCCGCCGAGCCGCCAAACGGTTCGCAATAGGTACGGTGTGGCGGGAAGTTCTTCACGATCTGCGACGCAAGCTTTGACTTGCCGCCGAACCAGTTTAGGGGCGTCGGAACGCTCATGTCTGATGTTTAGCGCATAGGCAGCGTCGCAGGGAATTGCCACGGTGCAGGAATTTGTCCAGACCGATAACCCCTACACTACGAAGTTCGCGGCGACTTGGCGGCTCGCCGATACTCGACAGGCTTGTCATCCACGGTTTCCACGTCGCTGATCACGAAGACGCCGCCGGCCACCTGCGCGAATACTACGGAAATCCCGTCCGCCATTGCTACGTCCATGTCGCCTGCCACGCCCGCCATCGCTTGCCTCAATTCTTTGACCTTCATATCTCCTCCACGACTCCTGTTACATTTTCGGGGTCTCGCGGATGAGATACCCTTCGAAGCGAAGTTGAACTTGAGGCATCCGCGTCCTGACCGCCCTACGTATCTAATACTGGGCGGGGAGAGAGAAACGTAGCTTGTCTTCCCGACGTGACACGCCGCTCGCCCTGTAACGCATCAGTCAGTCACAACTTCGCCAACGAACAAAATTCACTCCACGGCGCTGCCATCGGGTTCCAGCAGGAAGACTCTGTTGTCTCGCCACTCGAATTCCGGCTCCGCGCCGATCTGTGCGCCGGGGAGTTTCCAACGGAATTGAGGAATCAACTCACGTCGCCCGTTTCGGGGGGCGGGTAAAAAGCCACCTGCCGATAACGCGACACAGGACTGGCGGTGCGGACCGAGAACTGGTCGCTGGCTAAGCGGCGCGGGAAAATCAATGTCCCATTTCTTCATCCCGCATCGAATCTGCCGATCTTCTGTTCTGTTGGTCGTCTGGACACATATTCAGGTCTGTATATTCGCAACGTCGTCCGTCCCGCACAATACCGTTTGGGCTGGACGCCGCTGGAGACCGCAT
>JBEKCU010000424.1:0-3347 GCA_050014735.1 Candidatus Acidiferrales bacterium
GAATTTGCAGGAGTTTGTTGATACTTCCCTCCTGAGGACCGGCAAGCGCTGCTACGCCGTGGAGGACCGAGGCCGCCTGGTGGGCCTCATTACACCACGCGATGTTGGCGCTATTCCGCGTGAGCTTTGGGATAGGACTACCGTGCGCGACGCCATGCGCCCGCTGGAAAGGTTGCACATCATCACTCCTGACACGCAGGTTCTCGATGCGCTGAATCTCATGGCCGGCAACGATGTCAATCAGCTACCGGTGGTTGCAAATGGCACATTGCAAGGCATATTCTCCCGTGCCCAACTCATGCAGCTACTTCAGGCCCGGTCTGAGTTGCAACTTTCGGCGGCGCATTATCCGCCAATTACCGCGCACAAGTGACAAACCCGGGCATTTCGCGACCCGTACTCCTAACAAACAACCAGTCTACATATTTTTTTAGCGAGTTTCGCGAATTCGCGAAGTGATTGCGACTTAACGATTCATTAGTAGAAGTGTTTTCAAGAGCTTAGGTTTGGTCTTCGTATTGCCAAACCAAAGGGAGAGATCGGGGAGCAGCGTCACAGGCGTTGCGAACACTCACGATCCAAGCAATTCGCACGACACGGTGAGCAGAGCAATTATGGCAGAGTTGATGGTTATGGGTTTTAAGCAAGACGCGTATCGCGCAACCGAGGTGCTCAACCAGTTGCTAAACCTGAACGATGATGCGGAGGGCGACAGGCGAGTGTGGAGAAAGTTCTTTCCGCTGCTGCCAGGTGAGCACGTTTATTTCACGAGCGTGATTAGAACCTCCGGACTTTGGGGCCCGGAAGTCCAACCAACACCGCGAAAGAGACGGCCATGACCGGAATCCTCAAACTTGCTTACAAGCTGCTCGTCAATGACAAGGCGAAATTCTCGGCCTTGCTGATCGGTATTACCTTTGCCGTCTTTCTCATGATGTTCGTTACCTCGATGTTCAGCGGAGTCATGGTGCACGCCTCCGCCAACATCATTAACATTGGAGCACCGCTGTGGGTGATGGACCCATTCGTTGAGACTGTGTCGAACTCCGTCGGCATGCCCGCTTACGTTTTGGACGCGGTTCGAAGCATGCAAGGGGTGAAATATGCCGTCCCCCTTTACTCGGGCGGGGCGCTGGTCAAGCTTCGCGACGGAAACTATCAAACCGTCACGGTCATCGGGTTGGATGACACCAGCCTCTATGGCCGGCCCGAACTCCTTGCGGGAAAGATCCAGGATATTTATGCGGAGAACGGATTCATCGTGGTGAAGGATGCGGAGTTTTCCAAGCTCGAGGATCCGCACATCGGCTCCGAGTTTGAGCTGAATGATAATCGCGGGGTCATCGTGGGAATCGCCAAGGTAGCGACTTCCGGCTTATACGGCCTCCCGACCCTGTACACGACGTACGAGCGAGCCATCCAGTATATTCCCAATCCCCGGTTCACAATTTCCTACGTGCTTGTTGAACCGAAGAGCACGAGCGACATCCCCCTGATCGAAAAGCAAGTCGAGGCTCTCGGCTACCGCGCGCGAACCAAGGAAGAGTTTATGCAAAATACCGAGGACTTCTTCCTATACAAGACCGGCGGTGGCACCAACCTCCTCATTATGATGCTGATCAGTTTCATTGTCGGGTTGTCGCTTTCGGGTCAAACGTTTTACACGTTCATCCTGGAGAACCTGGAACGGTTCGGAGCGCTGAAGGCCATCGGGGCAAAGAACCGCGACCTTGTCTTTATGATTCTGTTTCAGGCCGCGTTCACGGCACTCACGGGCTTTGGCCTGGGGATCGCGCTGTGTGTGATCTTGATCATCCTCGCCAAGGCGCGGCTTCCCAGCTACGCTGCCATGGTCACCTTCGGCAACCTGGCGATTTCCTTTGGCATGGTAGTGGTGATTGCCGCCGTCTCCAGCTATTTCGGGGTCCGGCGAGTTCTCAAAATCGAGCCCTTCGAGATTTTCCGAGGATGAGATGCCGAAAACAGCCATTCAAGCAAGCGGACTGGTCAAATGGTTTGGCGAAGGTGAGGCTAAGACGACGGCGCTCCGCGAAGTGAGCCTAGAAGCTCAATTTGGGGAGATGATCTATATCGTAGGGCCCTCCGGCAGCGGGAAAACGACTTTGCTCAGCGTCCTCACCGGCATCCTCAAACCAAATGCTGGCAAGGTCTTGCTGGAGGGAACCGACATTTGGGGCCTCGATTCCGACCAGCTTGCAGACTTCCGGTTGGGGAAAATCGGGTTTGTATTTCAGGACTACCACCTCTTTCCGCGCTTAACCACGGCAGAGAACGCGGCGATTCCGCTGATCCTCAAGCGTAAGCCATGGGATGAAGCCGTCCGCGAGGCGGAGAAGTACCTCGACGTCGTGGGACTGAAGAACCGTGCCGAATTGCCTCCGGTGAAGTTGAGCGGAGGAGAGCAGCAGCGCGTGGCCATTGCCCGGGCCATCGCCAGTCAGCCGGATATCTTGATTATGGATGAACCGACGGCCTCGCTCGACGGAGACACTGGCGTGGCGATTTTGAGTTTCGTCCAGAAGAACGTCCTCAACCAGAATCGCTGCATTGTCGTCGTGACCCACGATGACCGGATCTATAAATTCGCCACTCGAATCTTGAACATGGAAGACGGTCGACTCAAGGGGCCAGAAAAGAGTCCAGCATGAAAAACAAGATGGTTTTCATCATATCTTTCATAGGCGCCCTTAGTGGGATCGGGGCTGCAATCCTCTCCGGTTTTACGGAACCGACGCTACCTCCGGCTTACAATCCCGCGGCGAGTCCCTACCCGAGCGCGATCTATGCCGAAGGCATTGTGGAGAGCGCGCAGACCAGCGGCGAGAACAGCAACATCTACCCGGAAGTGGCGGGTACAGTCAAAGAAATCCGCGTGGCCGAGGGCCAGCAGGTCAAAGCCGGGCAGCCTCTGCTGCGGATTGACGACTCGATCCAAAGAGCCACGGCGGAACAGCAGGGTTCGTCAGCAGAAGCTGCCGCGGCGCTCTTGCGAGAGCTGAAAGCGCAGCCGAGAAAAGAAACTCTCGATGTTGCCGACGCTCAAGTGGTCGCTGCCGAGGCGACCTGGAAAACCGCTCAGGACACCTTGCATAAAGAGCAGGCGGCTTATGAGATCGATCCGCGTTCGATAAGCAAAGATGCGCTAGACAGCGCCCTGAATGCCGTCGCGGTGGCGAAGGCGAATCTTATCGTCGCCAAAAAGCAAGACGATTTGATTAGGGCGGGAGCGTGGGTCTACGACATTCAAAATCAGGATCGACAGCAGCATGCATTGGCCAAGGCCTATGCCGCCTCGAGTGCCCTGCTTGCCAAATATACCCTGCGGG
>JBEKCU010000425.1:0-3329 GCA_050014735.1 Candidatus Acidiferrales bacterium
CGCTGGGCAGATCATGCCTTACTCATTGAGTAAGAGTCTGTCGGACTGCCCGCAGTGCCCATAGCTCCACCGTTTAACACCCGTCGTAACGGATTGTTCGATTTCGATTGCGACCATCACGTCGAATCGGCGAGCGAGGGTGTGCCGTAAGGTACAGATATCCATCTTATAAGATTTTAATATGGGAATGCGCAAAGTGATGTCGAGAGAAAAGACATCAAAACTCTGTGCAAAAGAAGGAATGCTGGTTGTCGCACAGAGATTCGAGGAGACTCAGCCATGCTTGGAATAATTGCCATGGTCCTGCTGGTTCTTTGGCTGCTTGGTTTTTTCGCATTTCACATTACTGCTGGATTGTTTCACATCGTTCTCGGTGTCGGCCTGGTGCTCCTCGTCTTGCATTTGTTTTCAGCTAGAAGCGCTGCCGCTTAAAGTGCCGATCAACTGTGGGACCGATCGATTCTGCCTGAGTCGGTGTGGTGACAACTCTCGGATCGGCCCAGTGCCAAAAATGCTCCGCGTTCTTGATCTGACAGTTTTATCGCCTGATTCGCAAGCCGCCCGGAAGGTGTATGTGGAGTAGAACGGCAAGAATTCCGCCACACCATTCGGCCATTACAAATGTTATGTTGAACATTTACGATTGCATTCGGCGAACCTCCGCGCTGTTTCGAAAGGCATTTGAAGCCGTGCGGAATAACCGTAAGGCCCTCATCGTCCTCCGGGTTGTCGCCGGGATTGCCCTCGTTCCGTCGATCTTCTTGTTTCTCACTGTTTTCTATGTCACCTCTAATCGTGCAGACCTTCCTGATCTGAATGGATTTCTTCGCTTTGAGCCTCCGACGATGGGCCATATTTACGATGCGAATGGTCACGTCCTCATCGAACTCGGGAGGGAACGCAGGGACATCATTCGGTACGAGGAAATTCCCGACGTTGTCCGCGATGCCATACTTTCGGCCGAAGACAAGAACTTTTTCTCGCATTCGGCAGTCGACTATTTCGCCTTGTTGCGTGTGTTGACCAAGACGAACATTACGGGGTTGTTCGCACATTTTACAACGGTCCACGCGGAAGATGCTTCCACGGCTCCGACTGTATTTCCGCAGGGTGGCTCGACGATTACCCAGCAGCTCGTACGCGGCTACTTCCTGCAAAAACTCACGAGCTCAAAAAGCAGTAACTCTCTTCAGCACGAGGGCATTCTTCCGCACGTTCTAGCCTTTGTCATCGGTGTCCCAGGCACCAATAAATTCCTTCTGAAAATAGAGACTATTCGTCTCTCGATGTGGATCGAAGGAGAGATGCGGAAGCAGTATGGTTCTAAACGTCGCGCTAAGGAAGAGCTTTTCGCGCGTTATGCGAACTTCGTGTACCTGGGGAATGGCCGGTACGGCTTTGCAGCAGCCTCTGATTATTACTTTCATAGGCCTATTGGGTCACTCACTATGGATGACGCTGACAAAGCAGCTGTCCTGGCTGGAATCACAAAGTCGCCCGCCGAGTACGCTCCTTCTGTGGAAGAACTTCAAAACCCGACGCGACGAAGAAATCAGATCCTGAACCTCATGGTGGCAAATCACTTTCTTCCGGCGCAGACAGCTCATCGCTTCGAGCTAGCGCCAATTCGTTTGGCCGATCATGAAATCGAATCGGCCGAGGCCCCCGCCGCTGTGGAGACGACTCTCGATGAGCTAAGACGACTCGGTCCCGACCTCGGAACCGAACTCGGAATGAACGCACTCTTTGAAGGCCATATACAAATCTATTCCACCGTTGACTACCGTATCCAACGCACTTCAAACGTGGCGCTGGAAAATGGTCTGAAGGCCTACGAGTATCGGCATTCCCAGAGCAGGGGGCTGATTCAAGGGGCCGTGGTCGTACTTAGAAACCGTGATTCCGCTATCCTGGCCGAGGTGGGCGGCCGGGAAGTGCATAAAGGCCGTAGCAACGCGTACAGCGATTATAACCGTGCCACTCAATCGAAGCGCCAGCCGGGCTCAGCAATGAAGCCGATCGTATACTTGGCGGCCTTTCGTCAAGGCGTCGTCGATCTCGACACACTCGTGCCCGACGAACCCATCTCGATAGTCATCTCGAGAGACCGTCCCGTAAAGTGGATCGCCAACTACGACAATCAGTTCAAAGGAATGATTCCGGCACGGCAGGCACTGGCGGAGTCCAGAAATGCAGTGGCCATCTGGATGGTTCAAAAGATCGGAATTGACTCACTTTTGCAAACAGCGCAAGCCGTGGGCATCAGGACCACGTTACAGCCGTATGACACCACGGCCCTCGGCGCATCCGAAGTCACGTTGCTGGAGCTCGCAAATGCCTATCGGCAGATGGCTGGCGGGGTGCCCGGTGAACCGTACGTCATTGACAAAATTCAACGCTCGCGGGGAGATATTGTCTACAACTACTTGCCTTGCTGCCTATCGAGCGCCGAGGACTCCGGAATGTCCCTGATCCAGGAAGGGCTGCGTGGGGTTGTGCGAATCCCATCCGGTACCGCGCACGCGCTGGATTCGCACGCCTTTCCCATTCCAGTGATGGGCAAGACCGGTACGACGAACGACTATCGAGATGCCCTATTTGTCGGATCCACATTTGGGCCCACGGGGATTACTGTGGCCGTGCGCATCGGTTTTGATGACAACCGATCGTTAGGCGCTAGGGAAACCGGTGCCATGGTGGCGCTCCCTGTGTTCAGAGAGATTATGCTGAAGGTCTATCAAGAAAAGCTAGTTGGTTCCGTGCCACAATTCCCAGCGGAAATAGAAGGGAACATAGACGCCTATCTGAACGGAGAACGCCTGCCAAACGATGCGGCCGGCTTGATGAATACGCACGGCGCGGAGAAAGCTGCCGATCATCGAGCAGAAAACTGTTCGACGAAGCTGGTTTTCCTGTCGATCATCAAATGCGAGCAATCCGGCAATCAGCGACTGACCATCTACCCAGTTAATAATGAAAGTGGCCGATTGATTTTCACGAATGAGTGAATTCTCCGGGTGCCAGTAAATTGAGCCATAGCTATCATTAGGCACGTTTAACACTACTTAAACCGCTAAGCGGTAGCTACGAAAATGAGTTATGTGCTTGAATTAGGACAGGTTAACCGTCCGCAGCTTTAAGCTCGGACTTCCGCAATCCAGCCGCCGTCGCGCTCTATCGCAACGATTGATCGACCTCGCGCATCCAGTCTTTCCCCTTCAGGACTTCGCGAGGCTTGGTGCCGTCGGGCGGCCCGACGATTCCGTCTTTTTCCATAATGTCGATCAGGCGCGCCGCTCGGCCGTAGCCGATACGCAGGCGGCGCTGCA
>JBEKCU010000426.1:0-3314 GCA_050014735.1 Candidatus Acidiferrales bacterium
CCAGTCGACAACCGAACTCAAAGTTAATTTGGGACACTACCCGATTTTGCGCCGCCTTAACAGGATACCATTCGAAGCACGCAATTTTATTCTCACCCTTCGTTTCACACCGGACCCAGTAAACCGATAGCCACGTGCCCGGGCAACCAAGAAGCCCGGATTTTGTTCTTAGTATTCACCGATGCGGGGTGCGGAGAGGCGCCGTATTCGTGGCCGAGGCCGCCCGCAACCCCAACAGAAGAAAGATGGATTGCTAGCATTCCCTGATTGACGGTTGCAAGGCAGGGGGGATAGAATCGAACTTCCGAATCAGGAGCGAGGTACCGTTATGAACCGCGTTGGCCGTATTCCGTTTTTGATACTGCTCGGCGGAGCTTTATTTCTGCCTTTTTGGGCGCGCACCGATGCCCAGGACCGTTCTCAGGATCAAGATAAAGACCAGCAAACCGCTCCCGCCGATAAGAAGCAGGACTCCGGAAAGAAGGAAGCCAGCGCCAAGAAGAAGAACCTTAGGAAGCTCGAAAAGGAGCTTGCCACTCCTTACAAGAAGTGGTTGCAAGAGGAAGTTCCTTACATTATCAGCGACGAGGAACGCTCCGCGTTTTTGCAATTGCAGACGAATGAAGAGCGCGAACAATTCATCGAGGCATTCTGGCAGAGGCGAGATCCCACTCCGGATACTGTGGAGAACGAGTTCAAGGAAGAGCACTACCGCCGGATCGCCTACGCCAACGAGCGATTTGCGTCTGGAATTCCAGGTTGGAAGACCGACCGTGGACGTACCTATATTATCTGGGGTCCGCCGGATGAGATCGATTCCCATCCCACGGGAGGAAATTACAACCGTCCCAGCACCGAAGGCGGCGGCTCTACTACGACCTATCCGTGGGAGGACTGGCGCTACAGATATATGGAGGGAATTGGAAGCAACATCATAATCGAATTCGTCGATCCCAGTAGTACCGGCGAATATCACATGACCATGGATCCGGGCGAAAAAGACGCCCTGGCGAAAGTGCCCGGAGCCGGGCTGAGCGATTTGGAAGCGATGGGTCTTTCCTCTCAGGCCGCTCGCTTCAATCGCACGGATGGGTCGACGGCGCCACTAAGCGTCGCAAACACGTTCGGCGCGGCCAGCAGTGAAAGTGACGACGAATTCAGCCGCATCTCACAATTTGCGAAGGTGCAAGCTCCGCCCCCGGTGAAGTTCAAGGACCTCGAAGAAGTCGTCAGTTCGCGAATTCTCCGAAATCAGATTTTGTTCGATTACCGAACCGATTTCCTGCGCATTACAGGGGACACGATTTTGGTTCCTATCACGGTACAGATACAGAACAAGCAGATGACGTTTAAGAATCGCGATGGCGTGAACTCTGCGACGCTGAATCTTTTCGGGCGAATCACGAGTCTGACTGGACGCATCATTCAAACGTTCGAGGATGTGGTTCAGCGCGATTTCCCGGACTCGCTGCTGGAGCCGTCGCTACGGTCATTCTCCGTTTATCAGAAGGCTGTGCCGCTGCGTCCCGGTTTGTACAAGCTGGACCTTGTGATTAAAGACGTGAATAGCGGCAACGTGGGCGTGCTGAATACGCGCCTAGCGGTGTCGCCAATCGCCGATGACAAATTGGAAGCCAGTTCGCTGATTCTGGCGGATCAGATGGAGCCGGTCTCCTCGAAGGATGTTGGCGTTGGCCAGTTCGTGCTCGGCTCGACCAAAGTTCGTCCCAAACTCGACGCGCAATTCCGCTCTGATCAGTCCATGGGCGTTTATCTTCAGTTTTATAATTTGAGGGTGGATGAGAAAACCCACAAGAATAACGTTTCCATGGACATGAAGATCACCAATGCGCAGCAGCAAGTTGTGGGTCATGAGACGAAAACAGGCGAGGACATGCAGCAGAATGGCGAGCAGATCACCGTGCAACGAATCATTGCCGCCAAGTCGCTTCCACCCGGCAAGTATACAATCGAAATTAAAGCGACCGATCAGTTGGCAAACACGACGATTACGCGTACGGCCGATTTTACCGTGACTCCTCCGGGGAATGACAAAGTGGCGGTCAATGGAGCCACAGGGAGGTAACTTGTCCCTATGAAGTTGATCTGCAAAGCTCTGGGCTGGGCATTGGTCACAGTCGTCTTGTTCGCTACGCCGGCAGCGGCGAAGCCAGGATATGGCACTCTTTCGGGCATTGTTATGGATCCAACCGGCACGCCGCAAATGGGCGCAACGGTTTGGTTGATTTCGGAAGACGCGGGTGGCCGCACAGTCTCGCAATTTCTCTCCAACCAGCACGGCGCATTTTTCACCGATCACCTGAAGCCTGGCAATTATGCTGTGCGCGTATCGCTCACCGGGTTTTTGCCGGCCATGGAACGCCACGTCGCCGTGGTCGCCGACCTCACGACTCTTTTGCGAGTGCGGGTGGACTCCGTATTTGCTTCGCTCGATACGCTGCGCCGCAAGTCCGATGCGCCGGTCGAAGCTGACGATTGGAAATGGGTACTGCGTTCTTCGACGGCAACGCGCACAGTTCTGCAATGGCGCGACCCGGATACCGATTTTGCGGTTAATGGGAATGCCAATGGGACTCCGACGGATCTGCCAGTGAGTCAGCAGCCACGAGCCCTGGTTCAGCTCACCAACGGAGCTTTGCGGCCCGGCTCCGCGGCGAATCTGCCCGATGCGCCCGCCACGGCAATCTCGTACGATCAGCGCCTTGGAAACTTGGGGCGCATGTTGATTTCGGGGCAAATGAGTTATGAACGCGGGGCTTCCGGAGCATTCGCCGGTGACTGGCTTCCTTCTGGCTCTGCCGCAACGGGGCCGGAAACCGTTTTCGTAATGCACCAGTCGAAGTTTGGAGCGGACGCGCTGACGTTTCAGGAAATGCGTTTCGATCATATTGAACGAATTGCGCTAGGCGACCGCCTGACGTTGCGTGCTGGCGCTGAGTATTTGCGCGCCGGGGTCGCAACATCGGTGGCCGCAATTCATCCGCATGCGCAATTGGACGCCAGTCTGGCTTCGGGCTGGACAGCATCGTTGTTGTTCGCGGCGAATCCTCCGTCCCCGGTGTGGGGGCAAACAGGAGTTCTGGAATCGGCGATCGGCCAGCTCGATAGCCTGCCTCCCGTCCTTTTTAGCGGTGGCCGGCCTGTTCTGGAAGGTGGCGCCCACGAAGAATTCTCATTGAACCACAAACTAACCAGCCGTTCGAAGCTTGAGATCGCAGCGTTTCACGATTCCGCGCGGCACGAGGCGGTCTTCGGTTCCGGTCCAGCCGCAAGTCCCGATTTCGTCCAGGATG
>JBEKCU010000427.1:0-4309 GCA_050014735.1 Candidatus Acidiferrales bacterium
TCCAGGGAATTGAATTCCTGCTGCAGTCCCTCCTCCGTGGACTTGCGGGTATAGATCGCGCACCTGAGGATCTTCCCCTCACCCGATCCATTCGACCCCTTGGCGGGCACCCGCGCAGCGCTACGCTTTGCCATTGGTATTCCCCTCCGTGGCCATCAGGTTGAAGAACAGGAAGCCGTTCCACTTCGTTCCGGTCGCTTCCTGGGCGATTGCGCTGAGGGACCGGTAGATCTCGCCATCGAACTCGAAACCATCGACGAGGACCTTCGCGATCACTCGGCGGCCTTTGTACTCGCGTTCGAGGTAGGTTCCCGGCGGCGGCAGCCGCGGATCGGAGGCGCTGGCCACCTTCCGGCTGACGCTCAGCTTTGGGTCGAGAGTGACATCCGGCCCGAACCTGGTCTTGGGTGCCCGGATGCGAAGATCGGCATCGTTGGCGATCTCCAGCGCGCGGCGGCGCGCACGCTCGGAAAGGCCACCCTCGGCTATTGCCTGAATGCGCCAGGCGATCCTCCGAAACAGGAACTGCTTGTGATTCGATCTGGACTCCTCGCCAAACGCCTCAAGGTACTTCTGTCGGAGCTGGCCGACTGTCATCCGGCTCAACTCGTCAATCTCTTTCCGCATCGCGGTCTCCATTCCGTTCTCCGTTCTCATGGCCGTTAACCTCGTGTCCATGACGGCTCGAAGTTTCGGAACAGTCAAGTTGAAGAGCGGCGCGCCGGAATTGGTCGCGATGACGGAGGTAGCCAGCGGCAAGAATGCTGGCGATGGATCGCAGATCTTCTGTCGGGATGCCCAAGACGATTCACCTCGCTGTGGATTGGCACCACAACGAAAGTCCGCCTTGCGGTCGTTCCGCTGTCGCTGCTGAAGAGTGCGGAGCACCCTTCGCTGTAAACATACGCAGGGAGTTCGAAAAGTGTAAACCGAGACGCGAAACCCGTTAACCGCGCGTGGGGACTCTCTGGAGAAACGGAGAATTCAGGCGAACGGGTGCCGCAGAGGGCGCACGGAAGCATCCGCAACGACTCTCCGCGACCGGAAGTGGAGAACAGAATCGTTCGGAAATGTATGCAGGAATTGGGGATAGACGGCGAGGCGGGAGGAGGCCGATGGCGTCAACTACAGGGTAGCCGACTTTCGTATGAAGACAATTTGGCTCCCCGGATTAGTTTCGAAACTACAACCCGTTGGTTAACAGGCAGTCCATCAACAACGATAAGACGACCCGAATATTTCAAGTCGTGCGTACCAATTCGGAGCCCAGCTCACCATCCGAAAACTCCTTGCATTCCAGCAGCTGCGACCTTCTGTTAACCAGTGGCGCCAGATTTGCGTGAAGAATGGCCTGGTGCCCGACCGCCGTTCACTGGAAACAGTCCAACCCTAGCGGCTCGGCCCTGCTCGATCGCTCTTCACCAACTCGTCGAACCGGCTGATCTGTTCCTCCCAATTCAGCAATCCGCTGAGCTGTCGCAGCGCCCGTTCCGTCAGCTTCTGCCCCTCTCCCTGTACTTCCAAACGGGCCGGCCCGCTTGAGCCGGTTCCCAACTGCCGTGATAGGCGGTCACGCGAGCAGTCGCTGTCCGGGGACGTCAAAACGGATGTCCGCGTTGTCGGCGCCGGCATCGCCGGATTGAGGCCTGACCTGGACGCAATTCTTGCCTGATGACGGCAAGAATTGCACTAACGTGCCGCTTTCAGACTTGGCACCTAGTGGTTTCCAGCATTGCAGGTGTGGTTCCAAGTCTGCTCAAGCCCATGATTAATGGAGAAAAGGATGTTAAACTCGAAGACTTTCAATCTATGCGCCGCATCGCTTGCGCTGCTCGTCGCTGGAATCTTTGTAGGATGCTCACAGACGTCCACGAAATCACCCGACGTTTCTGGCAACATTCGCCATTCGCTTGATCAGGCCGGCCTTAAAAATGTTTCCGTAAGCCAGGATCGCGAGAAGGGCGTAGTGACCTTGGGCGGACACGTCGCGGCTGACGGTGACAAGGCACAAGCGGAATCGCTTGCAACGTCCCTCGCCGGCGGACAAGTTGTGTCAAACCAGATTGCAGTGATTCCGCTGGGCGGCGAAAGTGCTGCCAAGGCCGTGAATTCGGACCTAGACGGAGGCATTGAAAAAAACCTGGATGCTGCTCTTATCCAGAACAAGCTTCACGAGAGCGTAAAGTACGAGGTCAAGAATTCGGTCGTCACGCTGACAGGCTCGGTCGACTCGCAATCCAAGCGCCGGCAGGCCGAAAGTATCGCGTCTTCAGTTCCAAACGTTCGGCAGGTCGTAAACGAGCTGCAGGTCACGAATCAAAAGGCCACTTCGTCGCAGTGAGAGACCTGGTCGCGTGTGATCCGAGACAAGTTGAGAGAAGACATGTCGCGCTTTCAGTTACGGCAAGGATCGACTACGGCTCAAAAGTGAGCGCAACGATAAGGAGAGAAGAGATGAAACAGAGCACGAAGGATCAGATTGCCGGCGGGATTCATAAACTGAAAGGCAACATCAAAGAGAAGGCCGGCCAGATCACCAACAATGCCAACTTAGAGGCCGAAGGCAAAGCCGAAACGTTCGCCGGTAATATTCAAAAAACGGCGGGACAGGTTGAAAAGGTGCCCGACAAGTAAATCGGCCAGGCACGAGTTAACGTTCAACAGAGAGAGAGAACAATGTTGATAGTGATTATCATCATTCTGCTGGTTTTAGGGCTTGGTGGTGGATACTACGGCCGTAGCCACTGGGGTTACGGCGGAGGTACGGGCATCGGGTTAGGCACCGTATTGGCCGTTCTCCTCATAGCCTACATGCTGGGGGGGGTCCGTTAGAGTGAAGCGGCAAGCACCGCCTTCGTCGTGCCGTGTGTTAAGTGATACGGATAGTTCTTAGCTGACAGCCAGAGCGCAACTACAGTTTTGTGTCGATCTAGACCAGGTGCTGCGCTTGTCGTGGGCACCACCGAAGGATGACGGTTAGGTATAACATGAAGGATACGGGAGTCCACAATGGAGATTCGGCCCAATAGCGAAATCACCGAAGTTGAGTGTGTGCGAATCTAAGTATGAGGTGTCTGATGCGAAAGCTTGACGCAACCTGTTTGACATTCCCGTTGCTCTGTACTGTCGCGTATGCCGCCAAGAAGTACCCAATGACTGCAGCGTCTATCGTTCCCGGTGCTCGGGCCGAGATTGCGATCAGCAAGGACAAGAACGGGAACACGAGACTGAAGATGACAGTTCAGCATCTCGCCAACCTTGAGAATCTGACGCCACGCGCAACCGCCTATATTGTTTGGTTGCAAGAACGGGGCGGAAAGTCCGAGAATCAGGGCCAACTGAAAGTGGATAAGAATCTGAAGGCGACGTTCGAAACCATCACCCCGTTTAAGAGCTTCGATGTGCTTGTTACCGCCGAGCAGGATCCTAGGACAAACGGTCCAAGCGGGCCCGAAGTCCTGAGGGCGACTATTCAACCCTAAGAGATGCAGCGTATGAGGCGCGATCTGCTGGCGGATACCAGGGACTGAGGTGCGCCCGAGCAGGCCGAGCGATGGAAGCGTGCGGGTCTATGTCGGATGTCGCCCTGCGCGATCCTGTGGTGGATGGCGGCCAGCGCGGACTGAATCTTGGACTCGTGCTTGCTGCTGGCGCGATCTGCGACCCCGCCCTTGGACTACCCTGAAGAGGGACGCAGTGAAGAACAGATTACTCGCAGAGGCCATCGCGGTCGTCGTTGCCTTCCTGGTCGGCTTCCTTCCGCAGTACGTCAAGACCCGGCGCTTGGAGGGCGAACTGCATGCGCTCCAACAAGCCAACGGAAATGCCGAGCTTCGCGATCTCGCCGGGCTGTCCTACGTTCAGGCCAGCCAGAAAAACTACGGTCTCGCGGCCGCCACGTCCGCCCGATTCTTCAATCGCGTCCGGGAACTCGCCAACCAGGCCGCCGACCCGCCCGCCCGCAAAGCCCTTGAGGGTCTCATGCCTGCGCGCGACAAGATCGCGGCGGAACTGGCGAAAGGCGACCCCGGCGTGATCGGCGACTTGCAGGACGTCTTCGCCAAGACGCGGCGCGCCACCCTTCCGGTCGGCGTGCAATAGTGGGCTTCGGGATCGCCGTTGTCATCACGGGCTATCTCGCCTACCAAGGCTTGCGGCTTGCGCGGAAGGCGACTCTATTGACGAGGAATATTATGATTGAAACGATCGTCCATATCGAGTGGGAAGGGCCCTATTCACTCAACCAGCTTGAGACCGTTAAGGACTTGCGTAAGGACCATGGGCTCTATCAGATATATGGGCATCACCC
>JBEKCU010000428.1:0-5135 GCA_050014735.1 Candidatus Acidiferrales bacterium
CCGCACGCGGGATGGCACGCTGCTTCGTTCCAATTTGCTCAACACCCGCGTATCCCCGCTCGCCGATCACCATTGAAACCGATTGGCTTGAGTGGCTGTTTCGAGGACGCAATACGTCGAACTGGATAGGCCCAAGCTCCGGAGCCAGCGTTTCGAGCAACTCACCGGTGACGGGCACCGTTGTGGAAACCAGAACTCGCCCGAGGGGAGTCTGCCGGGCGATAACGGATCGCAATGTGAGAACACCGTCGCTGAAAACGATCCCCTTAAAGCGATCTTTGAGGGGTGACTCGCTGTGCTCCAGTAATTCTTCGCCAATACCGGTGTCAACCTTTAATCCCGGCAACTCCGTCATCGCATTCTTGAGATATGTGGCTTCGTCAACGGGCAGCGCGAGGGCTGCGACGCTGCTTCCAGAGTTTTTTTCAACGGCGTAGGTTGTTACCATGAACGCGGTAATCGTTCCCACCCGGTCCACGCGCTGGCGCATGTCCGTATAAAGAACATACGAGCCAAGTTGCCAGTACAAAAGATAAGCGGCGAGTGCTGCCATCACCACCAGTAGCAGCACCGGAACGACAGCGATAAACAGATATGCGGTAATCAGCCGGTTACGCAAACTCCACAGCAGATGTTCCTTTGCCCACATTGATCCGCGCATGACAAGATAAACCGTCGTTAAAATAGCAAGGAAGGTCAGTAACCCACTCCGCGGCACCTGCGAGTAAGCCTGTCGCGCTCCCCATAGCACTGCGCACAAGGTCACAATCGCCAGGGCAATCAAGTCCAAAAGACTCACGCTCTTCCAGAATGAGCGAACACGAGTTGTCGCTTCGGTGGCCATGCTTTCCGGGACCTTCTTCTGCGGCAACCATGGAAACGTCGCCGCGAAGAATTCTAATAAAATGACGTTGATCGATACCGATGAACGATACTGAGAATAGCAGCCCGAATTGCACGACGCAAAGGCCTGAAATGGTTTGGTGGCGCCGGCGTCTCGCTTGTCCCGACAAAAGAGGGGCCGGCGGTTCTATCCTTTATCGAGACACAAAACCCGCCCGCGAGACGCTTGCGCTACGAAGCATCTATCGCCCCTTCTCTTTTTCCCCAACGGCCCAGATCCATCGCCCAAACGGCAAGTGCAAGGGTGTCCAGATCTTTCCAAGAGCGCACAGAAGCACATCGCGATATCGCGAAGGTACATCCGATTGCGTTCGATGGCGGCGTAAATATCGCACGAGCGGCCCTAGATCCTGTTCGACAATGCGGCATTCCAATACTTGAAACTGTGTACCCCGCAGCGCCGACTTCACTTCCTCCCGCGTGTACTCACGATGATGGCCGCCGTACGTTTCTTGTGCGGCACACGTCTCGAAGAAATAATCGAAATCGTCGTTCACGCTGTAGCCAAAAAGAAGTTTGACACGGTTATAGATCGAAGCGTGATTCGGAGTCATCAGAATCAGCCGGCCGCCTGGAACCAGAACGCGGTGAATCTCTAGCAACACTCGCTTCGATGAAAACGAGTGGTGTTCCAGCACATCCGTATACGTCGCGAAATCAAATACACTGTCCGGGAAAGGCAGCCGTTCGGACCCAACATCGCATTCCTTGTAATCGACTCCATAATCCGCGGCGATCTCTCGATAGACCTTTGCGAAAGGACCATAGTCCACGGCTGCGGCGCGGCATCCGAGCTTCGCCGCGTACACCGCCAGAGAACCGAATTGAGCGCCCACATCCAGAAGAGACGGGCGAACGGTTTTCGATGGAGCATGGTCGAGAACGTAACTTAAAATTCGATTTTTCCAGCCGCCGGACCTGAGACTGGCCCGAATCCAGTCGGAGTAATTCGGTGGGATACTCGGATCGCTTGCGATTAGGTCGAGAACTTGTTCGAGGCCTTCCAGCGTGGGGCGGCTTTCCTGCATTCCGGAGAAACCATAGCATAACTGTTGAAGTGAAAACCAATCCTGCACCAATCGAGAATTTGTGGATGTGCTAATACGCGACAGGGTTATGTTGCTGGCTCCAAATAAGCGGAGGCTATGGCGATCCTTCCCGAGTCACGTCTATGGCTTTACGAACTCTTCTCCGTTATCGGTGCGGGAGCGATGGGCGAGGTTTATCGCGCCCGCGATACTCGCCTGGATCGCATTGTTGCAATTAAAGCTTTGCCTACGCATCTTTCCGACCGTTCCGAATTGCGTGAGCGATTCGAGCGCGAAGCAGAGACCATTGCCAGCCTGAATCATCCGCACATCTGCACGCTATACCACGCAGGCACGGCTCACCGAAAACATTTTCCGTAAACGGCATGCCGTGCCCCTGCGACCGACACAGGGTGATTGGCAGGATTAGCGCGATGCTAACGACTTCGCGCCGCCTTCAGGGTCGAGCACTCCGATTTTGCCGACCCACCATTCGCCGAACCACACGCGGCCATTCTTGTCGAGATCGATAAAACGCGGGATCGCACCGTGAGTGGGAATGGGATACTCAGCGAAGGATTGGGTGCTCGGATCGAAGCGGCTGATATAGTTTCCCGCCTGGTCCGCGTACCAGATGTAACCATTCCTCGGATCGGCGACGACACCGTAAATGGCGGAGCCACGAGTGGGTGGCTGGTACATCTTGAAAGCTCCCGTTTTCTGGTCCAGCATGACCAGTCGATGGTGATAATAATCCGAGAACCAGATGTTATCGTGCGGATCGACCGCGATTCCGCGGATGCCCGGAACGTCAGGCGGGAAATATTCCTTCACGTCGCCGGTGGCGGGATCGAGTCGAGTGATCATTCCCATCTCCAGGGTGCTCGTCCAGAGGATGCCTTTCGAGTCGAACGCGAGATGGTACGTTCCATATTTAATAAATTTGGTTGTCTCCGGATATATTTCCCAACTGGCCCGCGAGCCTTCGGGATATTGGGCAGGCCCCGGAATCTTGTAGGCCTTGAACTGCTCGGTCTGCACGTTAAAATTCCACACCTGGGCGCTGGCGGAATCCGTGCCGTGCCCCGAGATCCACAGATTGCCCGCCGGATCGATGGCCATCGTGTGGCTCGTTCCTTTGTCTTCGGGATTTGTATACAGCTTTATCTTGTTCGTCTCAGGATCGACCGAAATGATTTTCAAGCCCGGCGTTCCCAGGGTGATCCAGACGCGTCCATCTTTTCCCACGACGCCGCTGTGGGGATCGGACTTTTCGATCGGGGCAGGAAATTCCTGAAACGTTTCGCTGGCGATATCGAAGCGTCCGACCTTGTATGCGCGGAGTCCGATTTCGCTGAACCACGCGGTTTTCGATTCGTGATCGAGGAAAATCGTGTGCGGCACGGCCTGCACGCCGGTCGGAATGTCATACTCGCGGAAAGTGGCCTTCAATACGGCTGGCGCAAGCGCAGGGTGATTGATCTGCTCCTTCGTCGGTGGCGCCGCTTCAGGACCGAAATACTTGGCGTTGGGACCGAAATACTTTTCGAGGGCGTCGCCCAGGTCGGCCATTTCCGCGGGACTCCAGTTGCGCGGGGCGCGCCGGCCGCCGGGCATATTCGGAAGGAAGCTCTGCCATTCAATGGATTTCATTCCATGCCTTTGCAGGACCACGCTGAAATCGTGGCATTCGAGGCAAGCGCCCGTAATGAGCCTGCCTTGCGCATCGTCGGGGATCAGGGGCGTAATGTCCGCTCCAGTGAGCACCCCGGCGTTCCATTTGGGTGTCAGTACAAAATTTGCGTCACCCGGCTGGGTACTGTCTTTGGTCTGAAATTTCACTTCGTATCCGTAGGCATCTGCCGAAAGCTGATATGCGCCCGCTTCCAGCGGGATTTCGTAGCGGCCATCCTGTTGCGTGAAGCGGCTTACGCTCTTGGGCCCCAGTGTCGCTTTGATGGTCGCTCCGCGCACGGGTTTCCCCGAGGTATCGGTGACGACGCCTCGGATCGTTGCGTCCGCCCCGAACAGGCTTACGGCTAGAAACGGGACCGCGAGAAAGCACCCGAAGAAAGTTCTAATCGATGTCTTCATTTTCCGCCTCGTCTTGTACTTACTCTTGTTTGGGCACTGCGAGCCAAAGCGCACACAAGGAATTGGAAAACCACATACTGGGTTTCTTGAATTCTAAGTTGGAAGTATATGCCTGTTTGCGGGTATTTTCGAGCAGGTATTCCTAAATCGAATCGGCGCCGAAAAAACAGTATTGGAGACTGAGAGCCACATTCCAAGGAGACCACTTTTCAGTTCCTGCCCGCCACACGGTTTCCTAGTCCCAGAGGGTGACTCGCGACAGAGAGTCATGGATCTTCAGCCCACCGTTAGAGTTATAGTCTATAAAACCCAATCGTCTAAACTTATTCATAAGACCGTTCACCTGCTGGCGCGAGGTGCCAATCATCTCGGCCAACAGTTGTTGGGACACGTTTGGCATCACCGTTTCAGAATTGCGAGTCCGGCCGTTCTGACTCAACTGCAAGAGGAGACGCGCCAACCGCTTCTCACTGGAGTTAAATAATTGGTTGATCAAATCGCCTTCAAGCCTGATCCATCGTGCGAGAACATAGGCGATGAAACGATCGGAGAAGAGATCGTGCTCATGCAGCGCTCGAATCATATTTTTCTTGGTAATCACCAGCACGCTGGTCGGTAAGATCGCCGACGTCGTTGCCGGGCGAACGGGATGATCGAACAGGCACCATGCACCTAGGAAATCGCCGCGCCCAAGAATGCTTACAATTCGTTCCTTGCCGGAGGGCGACAAGACGCTGCGCTTCACGCTGCCTTTCCGAATGAAGTAGAGAACATTGGTGACTGGATCGCCCTGAGAAAAAATGACTTCGTTCTGACGAAAATCTCTAGTCTTTGCGATCATTCCAACAGACTTGAGAAATGACTCCACATCGAAATCGACCCGTTTCCTTGGTTTCATGCGGCCAGTCCTCTCATTCCAATGGATTTGAGTCTACCGTAGACCGAATCCTAGCACACGTCCTCCTGTTGCTAGACTTTCTGGGGCTGTCGCACGAGCAGTCTTGTATGCCATTCAACTTCGCCCGTAGATGACAGAATCATGAACAATTCGATGACAAAATGCTGAACAACCGGGCCAAATGGTTCGCTTCCGATGAATGCCCTCGGAAT
>JBEKCU010000429.1:0-3194 GCA_050014735.1 Candidatus Acidiferrales bacterium
ACCGAAGGAATGGCGGATGTCCTGAACCCGGATGCCTCAAACTGCACGCGATAGTTACCGGGCGCCAGAAGGCCAAATTTGTAAGTACCGTCCGCGCTCGTTGTCCCCGTTCGCGATTGCCCAGTGTCCGAGTTCGTAATGGTGACTGTCGCGTTCGCTATTGCCGCGCCTTGCGGGTCCGTAACGGTACCCGATAGGGCGCCGGTCGCTGCCGTCTGAGCGTTAGCACTGGAAGATGATAATAGGATTGCAATGTAAACAACGAAAGTCCAGGCGCAAGTCAAACTCCATCTTTTGGACATATTCCTCACCCCTCTACCCGGTAGATTAAGAACGACGTTTGCTCCGCAAAATAGTCGAAGCGCACGGAATAACGGTTGCAGAATGCAAATCGTACTTAACAGATTCCTGACGTGCGCATAGCTTACAGCGCGAATTGCACTTCAGACAATAAATTTCTTACCCAACGACAAAATCCCAGCGGAGAAATACCTTACTTCTAATATCGAGTCAACAGGTCAATCGATCGGGAGGTCAAGCGGGTGAGCAGGATTGTCGTCAGCCGTATTGCACAGGCACAATCTTGGATGTATTGTGGAGATTGCCCCGGAAATCACAGATGGAATACCGAGTCTGAAGGAGCTATCCATGAAGGCAGCGACTGCGCTATTTCTCATCATCCTGGTTGGCGGCGCCGCAACCGTGCTCAACATTCAAAGCACTCGCGCGCAGGCAAGAGCGCAGTCTCCGTTCTCCTTGATCGGCCAGGTTTCATCTTCCGAAGAAGGTCCGATGGAAGGAGTCCTGGTCACCGCGAAGAAAGACGGCTCGACAATCGCAGTCACTGTGTACACTGACGCGCAAGGCCGGTATCGTTTCCCGAAAGACAAAATAGAAGCCGGGCATTATTCGATCAAAATCCGTGCGGCGGGATACGATCTCGACAGCCCGTCCGCCGTCGATATTCCCGCCGAAAAAAACGCAGCGGCGGACATTAAACTCCGCAAAACGGCGAACCTGGCCGCGCAGCTTACAAATGCGGAATGGCTGGAGAGTATGCCTGGCACGGCGGAGCAAAAGGCCCCGTTGCGGAATTGCACGACCTGCCACACGTTGATTCGGCCTATCGGATCGACTCACACTGCGGATGAATTTGTGCAGGTGCAGGGCCGTATGGCGACGTATGTAAATCAGAGCATTCCGCTCAAGCCACAAGTACGGCTGGCTGCCCGCCTCGCCGATCAGATGGAATCGCAGGGCGAGGATTCGCTGAACCGCCAGACCGCAGCAGTGCGCAAGCAGGCTGAATTTCTGGCCAGCGTGAATCTGAGCAACGGCACTCAATGGCCTTACCCGCTCAAGACGTTTCCGCGTCCAAAGGGCGCCGCGACGCATGCGTTGATTACAGAGTATGACCTTCCTGTTAAAACTCGCCAGCCGCATGACGTGTTCGTGGATTCCGACGGAACGGTTTGGTACATCAGCTTCGGGGAACAAGTGTTGGGTAAGCTCGATCCGAAGACAGGCAAGGTGACCGAATTTACAGTTCCCACACTAAAGCCGCAGTCTCCCAAGGGCGAACTCGCGTTGCGTCCAGACGAAGATGGGAATCTGTGGATCGCTACGATGTATCAGGGAGCGGTCGCAAAATTTGAAAAGAAAAGCGAAAAATTTCAAACGTGGAGTCTTCCCGCGGAGTTGAACAAAGACTACACGCAGATCACCGAAGTCAACGCGTCACGCTCCAAAGTGGATGGCAAGGTCTGGGTCAACGACTCGGGAACATACACGATCTATCGGCTCGATCCGGCGACTGGGAAATTTGAAACGTTCAAACCTTTCCCGGATCCCAGCCCAAATGTTTACGATATCAGCCCCGACCCTCAGAATAATTTGTACTTTACGGTGTTCGGCTCGGACCAAATCGGCCGGGTCGATGCCAAGAATGGAGAGATCACCTTATACAAGACGCCGACCAAGAATTCAAACCCGCGGCGAGGAGAACTCGACGACAAGGGGATGTTCTGGTTCGGCGAGTTTGGCGGCAACCGGATCGGGATGTTCAACACGAAGAATCTGACATTTAAGGAATGGACGCCTGCATCTCCGTGGACGTTTCCTTACGACGTGGTCGGCGACAAGAATGGTGATGCCTGGGGCGGCTCGACGATGACCGACCGCCTGACGCGGCTCGATCCCAAGACAGGGCAGATTGTCGAATACCTGATGCCCAGGGATACGAATATGCGGAAAGTTTTCGTCGATAATTCGACCAATCCTGTGACTGTGTGGGTGGGGAACGTTCACGGCGCTTCCATTATTAAGATGGAGTTGCTCGATTAGATGCCATCACGTGAATGACGGGCCACTGGAACTCGATAGGTCCTCAGCGGCTAAAGCCCTTGATTTTCAGACCCCTTTGCGTCGCGGCTGAAGCCGCGACCCACAATCACTATATGTGAGATCGTTTTTCTGCGAGCGAGCGGGCTGTCTATTTTTTGGTTTTTTTTTCGGGACTGGGAATAAATTCGTAGCCTAGGCCCCGCACCGTCACCAGATGTCGCGGCTTGGACGGCTCGTCCTCGATATATCTGCGCAAGCGCACGATGAAATTGTCGATGGCTCGGGTGTCGGTGTCCTCGTGCAGGTCCCACACATTTTCAAGAATTGCTTTCCGGGAAACAGGATGGCCGATGTTCTGAATCAGGTAGCGGAGGAGTTCCGACTCCATCAAGGTTAGTTGCAGGGTTTCATGCCCGACTTGCAGCCGAAGATTCTGAAAGTCCACGATTTTGTCACCGAAGCGGTACGTCTCCTGCGATTCGGCGCCGCGCGTGGCGGATTTTGCGGGCGTCTCTTTCGCTCCATGCTGCCAGACCTTGCGGCGCAGCAAGCTTCTCACCCTCGCGATGAGGATGGATAGATTAAACGGTTTCGGCAAATAATCGTCGGCGCCGGATTCAAATCCTTGCAGAACATCCTCCGGGCGCGTCCGTGCCGTGAGCATCAGGAGAGGAATATAGTTCTTCCCCGCGCGTAACGCCCGGGCCACGGAGAAACCATCCTTGCCGGGCAGCATCACATCCAGAATGAGCGCGTCGAAATCTTCGTTGTCATCTAGCAGACGCTTTAGCGCTTCTTCACCGTTGTTGTTAACTAGGACGGAATAGCCCTCCTGCTCCAGATTGAAGCGG
>JBEKCU010000430.1:0-3180 GCA_050014735.1 Candidatus Acidiferrales bacterium
GGAAGCACTATCGAGGAACTGGCGAACCAGGTTCTGCGGCATCGCCCGGACTTAGTATCTGTCGGCAGTGCGTCGCTTGCGACGGATTTGTCTGAACGATTGCGGGCCGCCGGACTCACCAAGTTGCCGGAGATTCAGCACGGCGCGCCAGGACTCACGGCAGTGGCGACGCATCCTGACGCCGAGGTTGTGGTTTCCGCAGCCGTAGGCGTGGTCGGGCTGGAGGCCACGTACGCCGCTGTAAGGGCAGGGAAGCAGGTTGCTCTTTCGAACAAGGAAGTCCTGGTCGCAGCGGGCGAAATCGTTATGGCGGCCGCGCGCCAGGCAAATGTCGAGCTTCTACCCGTCGATAGCGAGCACAACGCGATTCATCAATGTTTGCGCGCCGGGCGGCACAGCGAAGTGGAGCGCCTCATCCTGACGGCATCGGGCGGGCCGTTCCGCAAGACTCCACTGGCCGAGATGGCTTCGGCGACACCCGAGCAAGCGCTGGCACATCCAAACTGGCGCATGGGACGCAGAATCACGATTGACTCCGCGACGCTTGTAAACAAAGGATTTGAAGTCATCGAGGCGCACTGGTTGTTCGACATGCGCCCGGATCAGATCGATGTCGTGATCCATCCTCAATCCACGATTCATTCCATGGTTGAGTACGTCGACGGGTCCATTTTGGCGCAACTAGGTCCAACAGATATGCGCATGCCCATTCAATATGCGCTAACCTACCCTGAGCGGGCCGCATCTAACGGAGTAGCCCTCGATTGGAGAAAACTGCGTAGACTCGACTTCGCGAAGGTTTCGACCCGGCGGTTTCCGTGCCTGCGTTTGGCGCGCCAGGCGCTGGTGAAAAAGGGCGCATATCCCTGTTCGTTTAATGCAGCCGATGAAGTTGCTGTCGAGGCGTTTCTTGACCAGCGCATGCCATTCTCGGGGATAGCCGAGGTCATCGAGCGTGTCCTTGCCCGCACTCCTCGAATCAAGATTACCTCGATCTCGGATGTGCTCGAGGCGGATTCCGAAGCCCGGCGGATGGCCCGCGAGGAAATCGGGCATCTGGCAACACAAACAGCCGTCGCCTAGCGGTAGAATCTTAAGGATCTTCTATCGGCATGGCATGCCGTGTCCGTGCGGAGTTCAACCCGAAGGTGAATTCCGAGCAGTATAGCAGCGAATCACAAGGCATCTCGAGAGCGAGAATCGCTCCGGGATACCGGGAGAGACGAACGTGCCGGACTTTCTAGTCACAATTCTTGCGGTGAGCGTCGTGCTCGGCATCATGGTCCTCGTGCATGAGTGGGGACATTTTGTCGTCGCGAAAGCATTCGGTGTCCGCGTGGAAATTTTCTCCATCGGCTTCGGCACCCGACTCTGGGGAACCAAGCGAGGTGACACGGATTATCGCATCAGCGCTCTGCCGCTGGGCGGCTACGTGAAAATGGCCGGCGACAATCCCCTTGAAGAACGCAAGGGTGACCCCGATGAATTCTTGTCCAAGCCGCGGTGGCAGCGTGTACTAATCGCTCTGGCTGGCCCAGCGATGAACATCGTCCTGTCGGTCATCCTGGTAGCAGGAATTTACATGAAGGGAAGTAAACAGCCGGCGTTTTTGGACAAGCCAATGATCCTCGCCGGGGTTTTGCAGGATTCCACCGCGCAGAAGGCGGGCCTCCAGCCAGGCGACCGTATCGTCAAGGTCAACGGAATCGAAAATCCCACATGGGATCGCGCACAACTGGAACTTCTTACCACTTTGCCGGGGCATTCACTTTCGTTGGTTGCGGATCGGAGTGGCCAGGAGCTTTCTTTCTCGGTTCCCGCAAGCGCTTCCATGGAAGATGTCTTTGGATATCCCAATGACCACCTGCTGATTGAAGCTGTTAGCCCAGGCACTCCGGCGGACCGCAGCGGGTTAAAGGCGGGAGACGAAATTGTCAAGGTCAATGAAGTACCGCTCAACAATGGCGCGGAATTTCCTCCGATTGTGGAGAAATCTAAGGCGCAGCCACTCGACCTGGAAGTGTTGAGGGGTGACCGAACGCTGCACGTTGAGATTCATCCCCAGGAAGTGAGCGGACCGAATGGAACATCCCGATGGCAGATCGGCGTATTGCGGACCGGAGAATTGGTGGACCGGAGGCTCTCGTTTTTCCCTGCGATTGCGGAGTCTGTAGGCATGAATGCCCTCATGGGCCGCCAGATCGCGTCTGTCGTCGTCGAATTGTTCCGTGGCAACATGTCTCTAAAACAACTCGAAGGCCCGCTCGGGATTGCGCGTGAATCGGGACGGGCGGCCCGCCAGGGGCCGGCCGAATTGCTATCTCTCATGGCCATGATCGGCGTAAACCTGGCAATTTTGAACTTACTTCCCATTCCTCCGCTCGATGGAGGACACATCCTGCTGCTGTTCATCGAAGGAACGATCCGCCGTGACTTGAGCATTCGCGTCAAGGAGCGCTTCGTCACGGTGAGCATGGTGTTCCTGTTGCTGGTGTTCGCCATCGTTATGTACAATGACGTTCTGCGGTTAATTCCGCACCGCTAGGATGGAGAATCGTTAGCCTTCGTGCCGGCATCGAAAGAAAACGGGTTTCGGACCTCGCGTATGTCCTCATCGGAACATCGAGTCTCCGCCGGAGAACGAATCAACGCTCACGCGCCTCCGGGCCGACTGCAAGAGGCCCTGAAGAAGAGCGGAGTGCGCCTGACGCGCCAGCGGAGGATCTTAGTCGAGGTGATGGACAACGCCGAAACCCACCTCGACGTAGGAACCATCCTCGAACGCGCTCAAAAAGTCGATCCGCGTGTGCATCGCGTAACGGTATATCGCACGATGGATTTGCTCAAGCGCAGCGGTCTGATCGATGAACTGGACTTGCTTCACTTGCGCGGCGACCAGCACTTCTACGAAAGCCACGGCCCGCGCGACCACATTCACGTCGCCTGCCTCAAATGCGGCAAAGTGCGTGAATTTGAATCCCCGCTCTACGAAAAACTGAAAAAGCAAATCGCGAAAGACTGCGGCATCGAAATCACGGTCACCCGAACCGAAGTCGGGGGCTACTGCGAACATTGCCGCAAACCTGCGCGCCGGTCCGCGTAAGAATTCCCCGTTTTCATTCCTAGGCCTGTCCCACTGGCTCCGCACTCCCGATCTCACTTGCGAGCCAAAGCCCCCGC
>JBEKCU010000431.1:0-3179 GCA_050014735.1 Candidatus Acidiferrales bacterium
AGGAATGATCCTGGAAGCCCGTAGACCCGCGTCAAATGGCAAATCGGAGCTCATCCAGCGGGCCCGTGTGGGCCCAATTCCAGCTAAACAACAGACCCTTCGGCTGAAGCTTGGCGATACGCTCATTCTAGCCAGATCGCTCGATCCCGGTCGCCCGTCACAAAGAGGCCGCGAAGGGAACTTGATCGCCCCAGCTCAGATCGGCGTTTCACTACCGGAGTTCTTCGACGGAGTGAAAGCAGGTGAACCCATCTGGCTCGACGACGGCAGGATTGGTGGCGTGATCCGAAAGGTCGGTCCCGACAAAGTCAGCGTCGAGATCACCCAAGCGCGCCCTGCAGGGGAAAAGCTGGGTACCGAAAAAGGGATCAACGTGCCCGAAAGCCATTTGCGCGTATCCTCGCTTACCAACGAGGACTTGGAAGCTCTCTCGTTTGTGGTCAAGAATGCGGACATCGTGAACTATTCATTCGTGCGGACGGAGGCCGACGTACTAGAATTGCAATCGCGCCTAGCTAAGCTCGGTGGTGAAAACCTCGGGATTATTTTGAAGATCGAGACTCGCGAAGGGTTTGACGTCTTGCCACGACTGCTGCTAGCGGCAATGCGGACGCGAGCGGTGGGTGTAATGATTGCTCGCGGCGATTTGGCGATCGAGTGCGGCTATCAGAGACTCGCTGAGGTGCAGGAAGAAATCCTCTGGGTATGTGAGGCAGCGCATATGCCAGTGATCTGGGCAACTCAAGTGCTCGAATCGCTTGCGAAAAATGGCATACCGTCGCGTTCGGAAATCACCGACGCCGCAATGGGCGAGCGCGCAGAGTGCGTCATGCTCAACAAGGGTCCCTATATCGTTACGGCTGTGCGCGTCCTCGGCGACATTTTGCGGCGCATGCAGCCTCACCACGAGAAGAAGAATTCGATGTTGCGAAAACTTCATCTGGCCGTCGCTTTTCACGCTGGCGCATAATCGTTCGAAACCCTGCCACAGAGATGGCCTAGGGAGCGCACAACTTGACCACCAACGCGCCAGGAGCTTCGCTCAGTGACGCCAACACGGTAGGTTCTAAGCCGGTCGGACCGGCGTCTCCCCCTATCCGGCCGACGATTCCCACGAAAAAGAAGAACCAAGAAATTCATGTTTCGCCAGCGGTCCTCGACGCCGCACGGAAAGACAGCGAAGAACTGCTTAGGGATTTGCGAACTTCTCTGGATGGGCTAACGGATGTCGAGGCCGAAGAGCGGGCGCGCACCACAGGACCGAATGAGGTGGCACAAGAGCGGAAGCAAGGCTGGTTTATCCGACTCTTAAAAATCACGCGCAACCCTTTGGTGATTCTACTTTCGGTTTTGTCGGCAATTTCCTTTCTTACCGGTGACGCGCGTGCCGGGATCGTAATGGCCATCATGGTGGCATTGAGTGTGGGCCTGCGCTTCTGGCAGGAAGCCCGCGCGGATGCCGCTGCCGAGAAACTCAAAGCCATGATTCACGTGACTGCCACGGTAGTGCGGGACGGCGCGGCTCGCGAAATTCCTCTGCGCGACCTGGTGCCCGGAGACATCGTCAAGCTGGCCGCCGGCGACATGATTCCGGGCGATGTACGGCTGCTGGCCTCGAAAGACACTTTCGTGAGTCAGGGCAGCCTGACTGGCGAATCCCTCCCGGTCGAGAAATTCCACGATCCGCAAACGAAAGAGGAAAGCTCGCCCACCGAACTCAAGAATGTTTGCTTTATGGGCACAAGCGTCGAAAGTGGCACGGCTACGGCAGTGGTGGTCACCACGGGAGTTCAAACCTACTTAGGGAGCATGGCTAAGTCGATCACCGGGGAGCGGGCGTTAACGAGCTTCGATCAGGGCCTCAACCGCTTTACATGGTTAATGATGAAATTTATGGCTGTGATGGTGCCTTTGGTTTTTCTCATCAACGGTTTCACCAAGCATGATTGGAAGGGGGCCTTTTTCTTCGCGCTAGCCGTAGCCGTGGGACTTACCCCTGAGATGCTGCCCATGATTGTCTCCGTATGTCTCTCCAACGGCGCGCTCGCCATGAGCCGTAAGAAAGTAATCGTCAAGCGGCTGAATTCGATTCAGAACTTCGGTGGCATGGACGTGTTGTGCACCGACAAGACAGGGACACTCACGGAAGATCGCGTCGTCCTGATGCGGCATTGCAACGTTGCGGGCCACGAATCGGATGAAGTGCTTCTGGATGGGTACCTAATCAGCTACTTCCAGACCGGCCTGAAAAACCTGCTCGACCGCGCGATTCTGGACACACCGGATTTCCACGCGAAACTAATTCTTGAAAAATACAAGAAGCTGGATGAGATTCCGTTCGACTTCACCCGGCGCATGATGTCGGTCCTGGTCCAGGCCCCCGAAGGAAAATCAATCTTGCTTACCAAAGGAGCGCCGGAAGAGGTTTTTCTCCATTGTGCCCAATTCGAACTTGACGGAAAGTTCTCCGCAATGGACCCGGAACATGCCGCCGGCCTGAAGCAGGAGTACGACAACCTGAGCAACGATGGCTTCCGGGTGCTGGCTGTCGCGACGAAGGAAATCGTGGGCAAGCAAATTTGCGCGAAAGAAGACGAGCGCGATCTTATCCTCCGAGGGTACGTCGCATTTCTGGATCCGCCCAAAGACACCGCGGCTCGTGCCCTGGCGGCGCTGAGTAAGAATGGCGTGGCCGTAAAAATCCTCACCGGCGATAACGCTTTGGTTAGCCGCAAGGTGTGTCGAGACGTGGGCCTCACGGCCGATCCCATGCTGCTGGGCGGTGACGTCGAGAAAATGTCCGACGCCGAACTGGCCGATGCCGCTGATAAGGCCGCGCTGTTCGCCCGCCTCTCTCCCTCGCATAAAGAGCGTGTCATCCGCGCCCTCCGGGGCAAGGGCCACGTCGTCGGCTTCATGGGCGATGGAATCAACGACGCTCCCGCCTTGCGCGCGGCGGACGTCGGAATTTCTGTGGACACCGCCACCGACATCGCCAAGGAGTCGGCCGATCTGATTTTGCTTGAGAAGGACCTAATGGTGCTGGAGCAGGGTGTCATCGAAGGGCGCAAAGTCTTCGCGAATATCGTGAAGTACATCCGAATGGGGGCGAGTTCCAATTTTGGAAACATGTTCAGCGTTCTGGGCGCCAGCGCTTTCCTGCCGTTTCTTCCAATGGC
>JBEKCU010000432.1:0-3794 GCA_050014735.1 Candidatus Acidiferrales bacterium
ATCTCTCGTGGAAGGCGAGGGAGTTTGACTTTCGCACCCGCTTCATAGAACTGGCCGGCGAAGTCAACATCGCCATGCCCTATTTTGTTCTCGATCAGATCGCCGCCGGCCTCAACGAGCACGCGAAATCCATCAAGGGATCGAAAGTCCTGGTGTTGGGCGTGGCCTACAAGCGAGACATCGACGACCTGCGCGAATCGCCTTCGCTCACCATTCTTGAACTGCTGCGAGAACGGGGCGCGACAGTGGCCTATAACGATCCCTACTTCCCGACCGTAGGCCACGGACGCCACTACAACCTGAACATGACAAACACTCCGCTCGACAACCTCGCCGAATTTGACGCTGTCGTCATTGTCACCGACCACTCCAGCTACGACTACAAGGCCATTGTCGAGCAGTCCCAATTGGTGATTGATACGCGCAACGCCACCAAGGGAATCGATTCAGCAAAGATCGTACGTTGCTGAGGGGATTTGATCTGTCGTCTTAGACTGTGGCTTCCGGCTCGCCAGGTATGTACAAAATGGAAATCAAACTGAATTCTGATATTGAAATGGGAATCCAATGAAGTTTCTTCACGTTGTGGGTGCACGCCCAAATTTCATGAAGGCAGCCCCCGTCTATCGTTCGCTGGCGAGAATAGGCCATGAGCAGGTGATGGTGCATACGGGCCAGCACTATGACGCGCTTATGTCCGATGTATTCTTCAAGGCATTGGAGATTCCAAATCCAGATGAAAGCTTAAACGTCGGCTCCGGTTCTCATGCTCAGCAGACCGCCGCAATCATGAGCAAATTCGAGCCAGTGGTGCTTGCTCGACAGCCGGACACTGTATTGGTTTATGGCGATGTGAATTCTACTGTAGCTGCGACACTGGTTTGCGCCAAACTCGGCATTCGCGTTGCGCATGTCGAAGCGGGTCTGCGCTCGTATGACCGTACGATGCCGGAGGAGATCAATCGCCTGGTGACCGACCAGCTTGCCGATATGCTGTTTACCCCGTCGTCCGACGGCGACGAAAACCTGGCGCGGGAGGGCGTTGCCAAAGAGAAGATCTTTCTCGTGGGCAATGTGATGATCGATACGCTGGTCCGGTTCTTGCCGCAAGCGGAACAGATTTTCCCCGAATTGAAAGAGAAATTGTCTCTGGATGGTTACGGGCTGGTGACATTGCATCGGCCCTCGAATGTCGACGATGGGGCGACGTTCCTGCCCATGCTCGATGCACTCAGCGAGCTGAGCCGCGAGTTGCCTCTGGTTTTTCCCGTTCACCCGAGGACGAGCCAGCGCTGGGCTGCCGAACTCGAGCAGGCGGGCTCTGGCTTACGCGTCATCGAGCCGCTCGGCTATCTGGAGTTTCTTGCCCTGCAGCAACACGCAAAAGTTGTGATCACCGACTCGGGAGGAATCCAGGAGGAGACCACGTATCTAGGCACGCCGTGTTTGACTTTGCGCGAGAATACAGAGCGGCCGATTACGATCACCGATGGCACCAACATGTTGATTGGGCGCGACTGGGAGAAGCTGCGGGAGGGCTTCCGCGCGGCCCTGAACGGCAGCCGCGCACGCAAGGAACCTCCTCCGCTATGGGACGGAAAAGCCGCGGAGCGCATCTCCGCGATCCTGTCCCGGCCGATTCATTGATGATTTGGAGCCAAACAGTCTCTCGAAGGCGGCCGGGCGATTGAGGAGCGAGCAATGAGCGATCTGAATGTTCTGCTAATCAGCTATTCTTTCCCTCCTGCTGGAGGCACCGGAGTGATGCGCGCGGCGAGCTTCGCGCGTTACCTTCCCGCGGAGGGCATCAGGCTGGATGTTCTCACCACGCGCAATGCATCCGCGGTCGGCACGGATTCCTCGCTGCTCAAAGACATCCCAGAAGGTGTGCGCGTTCACCGCACCCTCACGCTTGACCTTCCTTTCGGCATCAAGAAGGGAATCAAAAGGCTAATCGTTGGAAGCAAGCCCGTCCAGGATGCAGGAGCGGCCACGAACCAAAGCGGCGAGGGAGGCGTGCTCAAGCGAATCGTGGGAAACATTCTTGTGCCCGACCCGCAAGTGACCTGGTATCCGGTGCTGACGCGGGCCGCGCGCCGCATCGTGAAAAAGCGCAAGATCGATCTTGTCCTGATGACTGTGCCGCCTTTCTCCGCTCTTCTTTTGGTGGAGCGTCTTCGCAAGGATTTTCCCCAGTTGCCAATCGTGGTTGATTTCCGCGACGAATGGTTGACAACTTCTTTTGAGCTTGTCAGCTTTCTATTCAGCCGCAGCGAACATGCCCAGAAGACGGCGGGCAGAATCGAATCCGCCGCAGTCGCAAACGCCACTGCTGTGGTGGCCGTTACCGAGGCAGCGCGCCGCAAGATACACTCCCGCTATCCCGAGCAGCCGGAGAGCAAGTTCCACCTGGTTCCCAACGGTTTCGATTCTACAAAGCTGCGCCGCGCCGCAGCTACGCCGCGAGCAGGGGATAAGATCCTTGTTACTCATGTCGGCACTATCTACACTTCCACCGAGCCGACCGCGCTGGTCGAGGCAGTGCAACTGCTGCCGCCGGAAATAAAATCCCGTTTTCTTTTCAGGTTCATTGGCCATATTGAGGAACCTCGTTTTCGCGAGGCCATTCTGCGGTTGGGGGAAACGGTCGAAATGACAGGTTATCTGCCGCAGCGCGAGGCGTTGGCGCTGATGGATGAAACGGACTATGTTCTCCTGATCAACCAGGATCCGATCAACGTCGGCGGGAAATTCTACGATTATGTGGGCGGAGGCAAGCCCATCCTGGGCGCTGTCCACCCCGAGGGCGAGACGCGCTGGCTGCTCGAAGAGTTGCGCGCGGGCTGGTGGGCGCCTGTTCAGGATGTGGATGCCATTCGCAAGCTCCTGGTCGATGCGGCTGAGCGCGGCAAGGCGCCGTTCGCCGATTTCAAACCGGACACCGCAAAGATCGCGCAATACGAGCGCAAGGTATTAGCACAACGATATGCCGCCTTGCTGCATTCCATCGCGGGCGCAGCAAGGGACAAGCAGCCGGAGGAGCGAGCCGCTTTGTCCTTGGGAGGGAAATCCTGATCATGCATAGGATCGCTGTTGTCACACGGTATTTTCCGAGTTCGGGCGAACCCGTGTATGGACGATCCTTGTATGAAACGCTGCGCATCGTTGGCCGCAGCGNNNCGAGGTCCGGGTTTTCTACCCCAACGCCGCCTATCCCAGGTTTTTGAAGCCCCGCAGCAGAACATACGACAAGCTCGATCCCGCGTTCAGCCCGCCGGGAGTGAACGTCAATTACTACGACTTCTTCGCTCTCCCGCTCATTACCAGGCCCCTAAATGGCGAGATGGAGTTTCGCGCCCTGTTGCCTCATGTGCGCGCCTTTGCGCCCGATCTTATTTTTGGCTGTTTCCTTTATCCGGCCGGCTATGCCGCGCTCAAGATCGGCAAGGCCCTCGGCGCTCCGGTGGTGAGCATGAGCATTGGCTCCGATATCAACCGGATCGGCGATCCCATCTCCGCCTGGTACACTCGCGCCCTTTTGCGCGAGCAGGATTTTCTGGTTACCGTGAGCGATGACCTGCGCAGGAAAGCAGTGGCGATGGGCGCTTCGCCCGCCAAGACGCGCACGATTCTGAATGGCTGCGATCTCGAGGTGTTCCATCCGGGCGACCGGAAGCGGGCCAGAGGGCGATTGGGAATTGACCCGTCCGTTGAGGCCGTTGTTTACGTCGGGCGCATGGATCTGACGAAGGGGCTCGGCGAGCTCGTCGAAGCCGCGGTGACGCTCAATCCCG
>JBEKCU010000433.1:0-3149 GCA_050014735.1 Candidatus Acidiferrales bacterium
GAGACGCATCCCAGTTGAACTGGCCCGGGCCGAGAATAACGCCGATCGGAGCATTGCCGTACCCGGTCGATCCGTCGCTTCCGATCGCAGGAGTCTTGCAGTTAGTGTTAAATACTGCCGGATTGAACCAGCCGGTTCCACCATTCACTCCGCCTAATCGTTGTTTATCCGATCCTGAACTTGCCGCGTTGCTTGCGGAACCACCAGCACAAAATTCAGCTGTCGAAGTTTCAGGGGAGCCTGAACCAAAACCGTAAACGCTCCCCCCTCTGCTGTCGGTGACTGTCAAGGGAGCGCCGTCCTGAACGACCGTCACACCTGACAGGACCCAGCCATTCACCAGCTTGCCCTCCCACCCTGCGGAGTGGAGAGTGGGTAGCTCCCAGCTGTAGTTCACGGCTAAACGCTGTGGGTGGTAAGAGCTATTCGGTCCATACTGTGAACCGAAATTATTGGCGTCGTTGATATTCAGGCTGCCAGTAGTTAGGGACTTGCTCCACATGTATGCAGCCTGAAGTGTTAATCCATGGGATAGCCTCTTCCGCACGGTCGCCTGAAGACTGTTGAACTTGTCGGATCCGTTCGTTGTAGCATCGGATAAACCACCTGGTGCAAATCCGAGGTAAGGAACACGAAGCGAGGCGTTGGCTGCAGTATTGCAACCCACAAGGGTTGAGTAATTGCAATTTGGGATGAGCTGGGCGGCGATGCCTGGGGCAGGTATTGAGTTATTGTTATTGCCAAGGGGATTTCCCACCAGTTGGGCTTGGTTGATTTCTTCACTGGTCGGAACCGCTTGATGAATGCCGTGCGATCCTACATATCCCAGTTCGAGCACCCACGATGGCAAAAATTCGTACTCGATGTTCAGATTCCATTCGTCCACCAGCGGTGTCAAATAATTTTCCGCTTGGATGTACTGCGAGAGGTTCGAACTTGTCCCGTTCGCGAAATTCACCCAGCGTGGTGTCCATCCGAGAGGTGTCACTGCGTATGGCTGGGCGAAGGTCGAGAAATAATTTGCTTGTCCCGATCTTGAAAGCAAGATTGAGTTAGGAGTGCCAATAAAGTAGACCGTCCCGTAATTTCCGTCGTTTAGGCGCTCATAGAAATAGCCGAAACCGCCGCGAACGACGAGTCGATCGCTTCTGGTCGGCTGCCACGCAAATCCGAGGCGAGGCGCAAAGTTATCAAGGGGCTCATTGTTCCTGGTACCAATCAAATGGCTGCTCTGGAATAGCCCGCCTACAGGGGGCACAGGATTCACCGCAGGATTATAATTCGCAGGCTCAACAAAGCCCGCGAGAGTACCAGTGGCGGCCGTAGATCCCGGAATCGGCACGGTGCTGATCAGACTCGGCCAGACGTTGGGAAGTTCCCCGCTCTCAGAGCGGACGAGCCCGTTGTATTCCCAGCGCAATCCCAAATTCACGGTCAACCTCGGACTTAACTTAATGTCGTCCTGCACGAAGGCATTACCATCGGGCTGGCGCAAGTCGACATGGACTCCATTCGGTTGCGACAACGAAGCGAATGATCCTGAGTTAGAAAGATTGCTGGTGGGAGTCCCATTCGTGCCAGGGAATGGATTAGTAGGACTGCAGCCGGCGGTGACTTGCTGAGGCGAGCAGCCAGGCAACCCTAAGAGAAAATCTTGCATGCTTTGGAACGTCAGAAAACCAAACTCATCGCCCGGCACGGCTGAGTTTATGCGATCGCGCTCGAATTCGAAACCGGATCGAATTGTATGCTTTCCGCGACTCCAGGAGATTTGATCGCTTGCTTCCCATCCAGTTGCATTCTTGTACCCCGCAGCGTAAAACGTGCCAACTGTGAACGCCCCGTTCACGACAACTTGGTCGAGCGTGTTAATCGCAGGAAGTATCGGCGCGATGCCAACTTGCGTATCGGTAAAGGGAACCCCGGTCCCTATGAATGCGATGGTCCTCTGGAGGGATATCCGCGCTTCGTTTACCAGGGTATTGGTTAGAATCGATGTGAGTTTTACGATCGCATTCTGCTCCCTATACTGAGTAGAATCGCCGGTATCGGGCAGGCAGTTGGTCGGGGTCGTTCCTAATTTCGCGTTTACGGCACAACCGAAAGGGACTTGCGTGGGATCGGCACTAAAGAACCATCGGCCTGACAAGGTGTTCTTACCATTGATCACGTAATCCAGATTGCCGAGCGCCTGATGCTCTGTATACCGGGCAGGAATGCTAAATGTCGTGTTTTGATATCCCCCATTACTCGAACTCGGAATGTAATAGCTGCCGTCGGGGTTCTTCAGCTGGAGGAGACTAACAGCTACGGGATTGATGTTCGATCCGTTGCAGGCTACCTGCACCCCGCCATTGGAAGTCTTGCCGCCTGTTGTCACGTTTGTTGGGCAGAACGCGGCGCCCAATGCGGACTGGAAGCTTGCCGTGTTCGAGCGGTCGCCCGCTGGAATCGGAGGCAATGTGGCGGCGGAGTAGCCCTGAACGGCAATTCCGTTCTGCTGCCGTGTTTCCTGATAAGATGTAAAAAAGAATAGTTTGTCCTTCTTAATCGGACCGCCAACGACTCCGCCAAACTGATTCTGGTTCAAGATCTGCCGTGAATTATTCGGGACGCCGTTGACCGGCGGGGATTGATTCCGGAAAAAATCATTCGAGTTCAGAGCGGTATTTCGGAAGAACTCAAACGCAGTGCCGTGAAATTGGTTCGTGCCCGACTTGGTAACCACGTTTACATTGGCCCCAGGCTTCCGCCCGTAGCCGGCGTCGAATAGCGAAGTCTGAATCTTGAATTCCTGGATCGCATCCGGATTTGCAATTCCAATCCCGGCATTGAAACCACCGTCGGCCGACACTCCGCTCGTGGACGGATCATCGATTGAGACGCCATCCATTTGGTAATTGTTCTGGGTGGTAGCACTGCCATTCACAGCGATATCCTGCGAGCCTTTGCCAAGGTTGGCAGCGTCGAAAACCGGGGCGTTGGCCCCCGCGGACAATCCTAAAAGATTGGTATAGTTGCGAGTCGTTAGCGGAAGGTCAGCGATCGTTTTACCCGGCATCACAGTGCCGACGGTCGCATCCGTGGTCTGAATCGGTGTTTCGAGCTCACCCTCAACGGTAATTTCCTGAGCTTGAGAACCCACCTCC
>JBEKCU010000434.1:0-3139 GCA_050014735.1 Candidatus Acidiferrales bacterium
AGGTAACCGACGCCTGGAGAATGCTGGAGCGGCCATTTGCATTGGAGGGAGAAGTGGTTCGCGGTGAGGGTATCGGATCGCGGCAAACTGTTCCGACGTTGAACTTATCCAAACAAACCGGCCTGGTTCCGCTCGATGGCGTTTATGTGACGCGCACGTCCGATCTCGAAGATGGCCGCCAATGGCGTTCGGTGACCAACGTCGGACTTCGTCCGACTTTCGAGGGCCGTCATCTCACCATCGAGACATTCCTGCTTTCGCCGTTTGACGGCCGCACTCCTGAGCGAATCCGCGTGGAGTTCCTCTATAGGCTGCGCGAAGAACGAAAGTTCGAAAACACAGAAGGCCTAAGGGCGCAGATCCTACGCGATGCACGTCGTGCCGAACGGTTCCATCGACGGACCACGAAAATGCTACGCTGACGGAAATGGGGAGAACGGCGATCTCGCGTCTCATTGCCGCATTGCTGTTGCTGGGTCTCTCGCCGCTTGCTCCCGCGCTGACTCTCACCAACGCAGGTAACGCTCCAGCGGCGAAGTGCTGCTGCTGCCGCAGTAGGCGTAGCTGTTGTTGCCGGCATAGCGCCAGTGCTGCGGGCTGGAATTCCGCTCCGTGTTGTCAGGGCAACTGCCACGGCACGCCGGCAACCGCTGAGGTCCCGTCGTTCGTTCCGCCTCCGGTGGCGGCCCGCGCTCCGATGCCCATCGCACGCCGTGCGCGAATTCTGCGTTCTGGCCTGATCGTCTGCAACGCTCCGATTCACTCGCCGCTGTTCCAGCGTCCTCCTCCCTTCAACTCCGATCCCGCTTGATTTGAACGTGCGCGATGTGCGCTCGAACACATGGTCGGCTTGCTATGAAGGAGGATTCATGCGAAAGCTCTTATTCTATTTGTGTCTGGCAATAGTGTCGGGTTCCCTGCTCCACGCAACAATCTTCGGAAGAATTCAAGGCATTGTACACGACCCGCAGCATCGGCCGGTGCACGGGGCATCGGTGACGCTCCGGGCGATTACCTCGGATTGGTCTCAAACCGCGCAAACGGACGATAACGGAGATTTTTCATTTACCGCCGTTCCAGTCGGCGATTACACACTCACCGTCGCTCAGTCTAAGTTCGAAACTTCGGTGCAGGCCATCACTGTCGCATCCGGGTCGTCGCCTATTCTTCACGTTCAACTCGCCATCGCAGCGTTGAATCAAAGCATTGTTGTCACTGGCGAGGGGGCCACGGTCAACATGGATTCGGTGACCCCTACCACTCTGGTGGATCGCGAAGACATCGCCCAGACCCCCGGCGCCGACCGGACCAACAGTATGGCCATGATCACCGACTATGTACCCGCTGCATACGTGACCCACGACATGCTGCATATGCGTGGAGGCCACCAGGTCGACTGGCTGATCGATGGCGTTCCCGTACCCAACACCAATATCGCCACCAATCTGGGCCCGCAGATTGACCCCAAGGACATAGACTACTTAGAAGTTCAGCGGGGCAGCTACGATGCGGAATACGGAGACCGTACGTACGGGATCTTCAACATCGTGCCCAGAACCGGCTTTGAGCGAGACAATGAAGCGGAGCTCGTCACCTCTTTCGGTAATTGGTATCAAACCAACGATCAACTCAATTTCGGAGGACACACTAAGCGCTTCGCCTATTATGCAAGTTTAAACGGAGATCGCAGCGATTACGGCCTGCAGCCTCCGATAGGGCAGGTTGTTCACGACGCGGAAAATGGCTATGGAGGATTTGCGTCCTTCATATTGAACGCCAGTCCCTCCAACCAACTTCGGTTGGTCGCTTCATTGCGTCAGGATTATTACCAGATTCCCGTCGACCCGAATCCCAGCTCGGCCGGAAATCAGGTTTATCCCAGTTACGGCCTTCGCGATAGTGAGCGTGAACCCGATGGTTACCTTACTTTCTCCTGGATACACACATTTAACCCCAACTTGATCATGACGGTTTCACCCTTCTATCACTACAACCAAGCCAGCTATACGGGGGGGCCAAACGATATACCGGTAATCTCGATTGTGGATCAGACCGCCAATTATGCCGGCGCGCAGGCGACAGTGGATGCAACTGTCGTGAAGAACAATGACATTCAAGCGGGCGTGTATGGATTCGCCCAACATCAGAGCAACGACTTTAATAACGTTTTTGCGGGCTGCGGTACGAGCTGTCAGAACTTCGGTCCGTCTTCGGCTGCCGTAACCGGCGGCCTGATCGAAGAATACATCAGCGACCGATTTAAAGTGACCTCGTGGTTGACGCTGATCGCCGGCCTTCGCGAATCGCACTTCGCCACCCCCGGAGTCGGAACTGAGCCGGGAGTCATCGAGAATGCGACGGACCCGCGTTTTGGTATTGCCATCAGTATCCCTAAAGTGAACTGGGTCTTTCACGGCTTTTACGGTCACTTTTATCAAGCACCTCCACTGCTGACGGCTACCGGTCCACTGCTCGATTTAGCCACCAGCCAGACTCTGGCTTTCGCCCCCCTGAGGGGAGAGCGCGACGAGGAATACCAATTTGGCGTCTCGATTCCTTATCGCGGTTGGGTGCTCGAAGAAGATACCTTTCAAACTCGCGCGCAGAATTGGCTGGACCACAGCAATATCGGCGAATCGAATATCTTCTGGCCACTCACGTGGGACGCCGCCCTGATTCAAGGTTGGGAAGCCACACTGCGTTCCCCGCGCCTCTGGCGCCGAGGCCAGGTCCACCTGGCCTACTCGAATCAGATCGCACAGGCCAAGGGCCCTTTCACCGGAGGCTTGGTCTGCCCAATTCCCGCGCCTCCGGGATGCGAGCAACCCGGAGGATATGCGCCCGTAGACCACGACCAGCGAAATACATTGAACCTTGGTTTCAATTCAAGTCTTCCCTGGCAGGTCTTTGCTTCGACGAACGTGTACTACGGCTCGGGATTCACGAACGGGACGCCGGACGCCCAATATCCGGGAAACTATCTCCCCCAGCACACGACGTTTGACATTTCCCTGGGAAAGAGCTTCGGCGAGAGCGAAAAGTACAGGATCTCGTTGACGGCGCTGAATGCGGCGAATCGCCGAGTGCTACTCGACAACAGCCTGACCTTCGGAGGATTCCACTTTAACGACCCGCGGCA
>JBEKCU010000435.1:0-3103 GCA_050014735.1 Candidatus Acidiferrales bacterium
CGGGATTTCCACTTTCCCACAGCCACGGCGACGACGGGCTCGCCCCCAGCGTCACCGGGCAGATTCAGGAACAAGCCCCGAGTGCTAACTTATGACTGGACCAAAAACGGGGGGCAGGTCAACCTGCCTGCCAAATGTTTAGAACTTTTTTACACTGAGTCTATGACTTCCTGATCCACAAACGATCAAAATCCTCTTGTACCATCGCCAAAGGGTGATCCATATGCCGCTAACAGCTACTTGGAGTCTCGTTACTCCGGATGAGCGACCTGGGTCAAGTTCACCGCGTCAATCTGCTGGAGCTCAGTCTTGATTTGGATACGGTGTGTCCGATGCACTACGACGCGGTGATCGATGGACGCGCGGATCGACACCGGTGAAAGCCGATCGTCGATCACTTTTTGTTATCAACAATAGTAAATATTCCAATCCTGCTGTTTATGTTCTGTTTACGCGTTCGGTCGTACTGTGGAAATGCAAACGGCTAACTTGGATCGGAGAACGACATTTTTTACGGACTGTTAATGCACGACATTAAAAAAGCCCGAATGGTGAAAATCCGATCTCGTATCCTAGTAGTTGATGATGACGCCCAAATCCGTCGGGTGATGCGAACCACGCTTGAAGCACAGGGATACGAAGTGGATGAGGCGGGAAGCGGCGAACGAGCCATTGAATTTCTGCTAACCACGAAATGCGACTTGATCTTACTGGATATCAATTTACCCGGGAAATCAGGCATTGAGACCTGCCGCGAAATTCGCACCAGTTCAAGCGTGCCCATCATCATGCTAACAGTTCGAGATACCCATGCGGACAAGATCGAGGCACTCGACGGAGGAGCCCAGGATTACGTGACGAAACCGTTTACGATGGGGGAATTGCTGGCGAGGATCCGCTCGGTTCTTCGGCGAACCGCTTCTCCCACGCTTTCTCACGTGGCCCATCTCCAGCTTGATGATGTGCAGATTGATTTTGAAGCGCGCCGGGTAACGGTTTCCGGGAAGCAAATTCGGCTAACCGCGACGGAATTCGATCTCTTGCTCTATTTTGCGACGAATGCGAATCGAACGATCTCACACCGAGAACTATTGAGCGCGGTCTGGGGCTCGGAACATGTGGACGAAAGAAAATACTTGAGGGTTTTCATTAACCGCTTGCGGAAAAAGATTGAAGCAACCCCACACGAGCCGAAGTTCTTACTAACCGAGGCTTTTGTGGGATATCGCTTGCAAACACCTCAATAGTCCTCATGACTCCATTTATGCCAATTGATACAGATCAAATGGAAAGTTTATATAACGTTTACCCTGCTCCGTTTACCTTTAGCAAGACAATCTGCGGGCGCAGGCATAGTTGTTTTGACGCCGCTGGTAATGGCTCATCCAGCATTACAGTCCGTGGCCAAATATATCGGGATAACGGGAAAGTACCTGCTCTGAATGTGTGTACGCTACACCTAACTAAACGGGCTATCGGCCCACCGAGGCTTGCTTAGGAGAGGGAGAACGGATTAGGGTCATGGACGAGAACAAAAAACCGGCACTGAGTATTAAGGATTGGGGCGGCTCACGTGCGGATGCTCGAACGTCATCCACTGGTTCCAGGCTTTGCGTGACGGTGATTTCAACAAACGATGACGGCACATTGGCCGCACTTAACGCAGCCGCTTGCCTGGCCAAGGATCTGGCAGCAAAGATTGTTCTTTTGAAGGTGGAAGTGGTACCTCACCGTTTCCCGGTAACCAAGCCTCCCGTGTCCATGGAATATTCCGTCGAACAGCAGAAGAGTTTGTTGCGTCGCTCACGGGCGGGGGATGAGGATGTGGCGATTCGGAATTGCCTCTGCCGTGACATGGAAAGTTGTTTCTCTCACGTGCTACGCCGGCGAGGTCTGGTGATTATCGGCGGGAAGAGGCGCTGGTGGTCAAGTGGTGAAGAAAGATTGGAACAATTGTTACTGCGGCTTGGCCATCACGTCATTCTTATAGATGCCGGTGAAAGCACGAACCGGGCATCGTAAAGACGCGCGCGCCGAGGAGGTTTATTCTTCGGCCCGCAGCAAAGCCAGAAGACGCGCCGGTACTAGCCCATTTGCGCGAAACGGCTACCACGAAATCTCGAGCGGGTTAGTTCCTTGGCTTCCGCCTCTCCGCTTTTGTCAGCATCCAGTCTGTCAATCTTCGCATCCAGAAAAGCCCCGTGCGCTTGTTTGGAGATCTTGCCGGTCCAATCTGTGTCCGTCGTCAGCACAACCGCATGGACTCATCTTCTGCTGAAAGAACGCTGGGTTGAAAATTCGATTTCGATGGGCCAGAAGATCGGCTCGCTCCGCGCTTCATTAGAAGCGCTCAGCGTAAGCGTGGAGTCCGCTTCGGATCAACGACGCTACGGCACTCAGAATCGATCCGATCGCAGTGAGTTCTCGGGAGGAATTGAGGTCGCCATTCAGCCTCAACTCCAGTTGGTTCGAAATGCCACGACGCAATCGGGCTGGTGAGACGACTTGAACAGTTTGGCGCGGGGCAACTAAAACTAAAAGGTTTAAAGTGACGGCGGTCGGAGCAATCGAGGAATGGGCACGAAGGCGGCGCAATAAAAAAGTAGCAGCGCGATGCATATCAAATTGTTGATGTCTTGCAATCAAAGTTTCAATCAGTTCCTTTATGTGTCGTTGACCACCCTTTCGTTAACTTGCGTCTGCAAGGTTTATAGGCGAGTTAACCCGACAGCGAGGACTTTGATGGCGGTGTGGGCGAAAAAAGGGACTCTGCGCCTGTTAATTTCAGTTTTGTGCCTCGCGTTTGCCTTGGGCAATCGAATTGAGGCACTTGCTGCGCCGATGCCGAATATGTCCGCTACGTCGGGTGGAACCATCACGCAATTTGCCTATGGCGATTTCGATGGTGACCTTCAGCCGGATCTAGCTGTGCTTCGGGGTGAACGGTTCAGCCCCTTGAAAACGCATTATTCGCTTACATTCTCGTTCAGCACCGGGAATCGACAATCGATCGGACTGACTGGGCCTTCCGGGGGCTTGCTGATTGTTCCCCGTGATGTAAATGGCGACAATACGTTGGACTTGGTAGTGACAGCGAAATGGC
>JBEKCU010000436.1:0-3502 GCA_050014735.1 Candidatus Acidiferrales bacterium
TCAAGCCATAAGATCGAATGGCCTTTAGTAGAACCGGCTTCAGCCTGTTTGACGTTGACTCTCGTTGAATCAGCGGAAGTCAAAAGCAAACAGGCTGAAGCCTGTTCTACCGTGGCGACATTCGCTCTTTCCTCTTCAAAAATGTAATATAAATCGGCGGGATTGAAAGGCTCCCGATAGAAGGGCTTGCGATTCCTTTCATTGCATGCGGAGTTTAATGGTACTCGATCCAAACATCAGAAATCATTGCTTTGGCTGTGGCGTTGCGAACGCCCGCGGAATGCACCTGAAGTTCGAACAGGATGACGAACGCCAGCGGATGGTGGGCCGTTTTAGCCTAGGCGAGGAGTATCAGGGCGGAACGGGCTTTATACACGGCGGAATCATTGCGTTGCTGCTGGATGAAGTCATGGCCAAAGTATCTCGGTTTAGCGCGGAGCATGCCGTTACAGCGGAACTCCGCGTCGAGTATAAGTGGCCGATCCGAGTGAACACCGAAATAATCGTCGAGGGATTTGTGACACGCCGCGACGGGCGTCAGTTGTATCATGAAGGAGAGATTCGCAACGCGGCTGGAGAACTGCTCGCTCGTGGCGAAGCACGATTTGTCGTGATCGATCGGGAAAAGTTCGCGGCGAGGTGAAGGGCCTGGCGATTTTTTGAGTGGCAGTGTGTACAGTCCGCGGAAAGCTTCAAACGTTGTCATTTCGAGCCCGCCCTTACGGGTGAGGAATCTCTCTTGGATTCAAACCGAAAGAGAGATTCCTCGTTGTGCTCGGAGTGACAACCTAAAGAGTTTATTAAACATCTTTAGCCACGCCATTAGGCGACTACAGCAAGCGTGGATTGATCCGCTGTCAGGCTGGATTACGAACACGCAACGAATTGGCTTGCGCATGACGACGCAGCCAGTCGGGACTTTGGGACGAGGAGACGGAGATGAGTGTACACGGTGGTAGTAACGGGGATTATTCGAGCGACCAGTGGCGCGTAAAAGTTGGCCTGGCTGAGATGCTCAAGGGCGGCGTAATTATGGACGTCACCAACGCGGGGCAAGCGCGCATCGCTGAGGATGCAGGGGCGTGTGCCGTCATGGCGCTGGAGCGTGTGCCCTCGGATATTCGCAAGGAGGGCGGCGTGGCACGGATGGCGTCACCAAAAATTATCCGGGAAATCATGGACACGGTCAGCATTCCAGTGATGGCCAAGGTTCGTATCGGCCATTTTTCGGAAGCGGCGGTGCTTGAAGCTCTGGAAGTGGATTTCATCGATGAAAGTGAAGTCCTGACTCCCGCGGACGAGGAAAATCACGTCTGGAAGCACGATTTCAAGGTTCCGTTCGTGTGCGGCGCGCGCAATCTGGGCGAGGCGCTGCGGCGCATTGCCGAAGGGGCTGCGATGATCCGCACAAAGGGCGAAGCAGGTTCCGGCAACGTCGTGGAAGCTGTCCGCCACATGCGGACCATTACAGGCGAGATGCGCCGGTTGACCACGTTGCGCGGCGATGAGTTGATGCATGTTGCGAAGGAACTGGGCGCGCCACTCGATCTCGTTCGCGAAATTGCTCGCACCGGGAAGCTTCCAGTTCCTAATTTTTCCGCGGGAGGGATCGCGACGCCCGCCGATGCTGCGCTCGTTCGCCATTTGGGCGCCGAATCCGTATTCGTCGGGTCGGGAATTTTCAAATCGAGCGATCCCGAAAAGCGGGCCAAAGCCATCGTGAAAGCCACAACGCATTATCAGGACGCCAAGGCCGTCCTCGAAGCTTCCGAAGAGTTGGGCGAGGCGATGAAGGGCCTCGACATTCGCCAAATCGAAGAGAAGGATTTGCTTCAGACGCGCGGATGGTAGGCGCCCACTTCAAACGATTGTAACTTCGGAAACCTAAGGTCATGAAGATCGGAATCCTTGCTGTCCAGGGTGATTTTGAGGCGCACGCAGCGACCCTCGCACGGATGGGTGTCGACTACGTCTTTGTGCGGACGCCCCGCGATCTCGAGGGTGTGGACGCGGTCATCTTGCCCGGTGGCGAGAGCACGACGCAGTGGAAGTTTCTGGTCGAGGAAGGTCTCGACAAGACTCTCCGTGAATATGCGAAGCGCGGCGGAGCGATATTTGGCACGTGTGCCGGGGCGATCCTGCTGGCGCGCGAAGTCCACAATCCCGAGCAGGAATCGCTTGGCCTAGCCGACTTCGCCGTCATTCGCAACGGGTATGGCCGGCAGCTTGCCAGCGAAGTTCGCCATGCAACAACGGCCATTTCGCCGGTGCCCGTCGAGATGGTTTTCATTCGTGCTCCCATCATCGATCGCGTAGGAGCGCAAGTGGAAATTCTCGCTTCTTCCGAAGGCCAACCGGTTTTGATTCGCGACGGCCATATCTTGGTGACGACATTTCACCCTGAACTTACCGGCGACACGACGGTATATGAATACTTTCTCAGCATGGTCAGGCAAGTGGAGGACGCGCCGCAAGAAGCTTCACGCTTGGATGTCTCTGGTTCGACACCGATCCCCGGCCGACTCGACGCGTAGGCCTCCGAAGCTAGTGGAACAGCCTTCAGCCTGTTTGCATTTGAATTTTGCAGCCTTGGCATAGTTCAAAACCAACAGGCTAAAGCCTGTTCCACTGGCTTCGGACGTCGAATTATTCTCTTGACGTCCGTAAGGAGCTCCGCAAATCCTCGTTTTCTTTCTGCCCGAGCATTCGGTGGCGTCCAGGAAACCGGTTTCCACGCTTAGTTTGACGCCCCTATAGGCCTCTGCTAGATTGAATTTGCCGCGCGAAAATAAGTTCGCCGTGCTCCGGTTCACGCGATTGACCATCCTCAATTGTTAACCCTCAGATTACTTGGGAGGCCACATGGCAACCAGCGCCGTCACCAGAATTCATAAGAACTTCATCAACGGAGAGTGGGTCGAGGCACGCCAGGGCCACACCTTCGAGAACCGCAACCCAGCGAATTCCTCGGAATTGATCGGAATTTTTCCGTCTTCCTCGCAAGACGACGTGAACGACGCGGTGGACGCCGCCAAATCCGCGTTCAAGAAATGGCGCCTGTTTCCCGCGCCGCGCCGGGCGGAAATTTTCCGAGCTGCCCAATAAATTTGCGATGTCCGTGCGCGAACCGCTCGGCGTGGTCGGCATGATCACGCCGTGGAATTTTCCGATGGCGATCCCGTCGTGGAAAATCATGCCCGCCTTGATCTGCGGGAACACGATGGTCATCAAGCCCGCCGAAGACACTCCACTCTCGACATACAATCTGGTGCAAATTTTGACCGAGGCCGGTTTGCCGCCGGGCGTTTTGAACGTGGTGAACGGAATGGGGCCGGACGCGGGAGGTCCGCTGGTCACGCATCCCGATGTTGCCGCGGTCAGCTTCACGGGCTCAACCGAGACGGGCCGGATAGTGAATCAGGCGTGCGCGCCCTTCTTTAAGCCGTGTCATCTGGAAATGGGCGGCAAGAATATCATTGTCGTTATGGACGACGCGAACCTC
>JBEKCU010000437.1:0-3074 GCA_050014735.1 Candidatus Acidiferrales bacterium
CCTCCCTAGCTGTCGCGTTCCGCAGACAAGAAAGGAAGTTTGCTCAAGCCTAAAGCATTGAGGATGCTGGTTATTTTGTCGGAAAACCGGAGATAGTTTGTGGAGAGGAGAGCTATCGGCGACGGGCCAGGAATCGCTGGGCAGACCTTCCTGACGTTTACCTTTAATACGTCTATGTAGCACTGCGCTGAATTGGGTGAGAGAATGGAGCGGGAGAGGCGCAAATGCGGAATCCTCGGATACGTTTACTCGTTGCGGCTGGACTTGCTGCCATGGGAATTTCGGGAGTCTTGCTTGGCTACGCAGCCTTCCGGCAGAGTGAAACCACGCACGCCTCGCCCGCTCCGGATCTGCTGTCCGCCCTGCCGCCCGGAGCGCCTGCGCTGGTCTACGTCGATCTGGCCGCCATACGCTCGTCTTCCTTTTACCAGCACCGCCCCGACAAGGGGCCCATTGCGATGCCGAATCAGGACTACGCGGATTTTGTCCGGACTACGGGCTTTGATTTTGAGAAGGATCTCGACCGGGTGGTCATCGCCTCATGGCCTGGTGCGCCCGGCGGAGAGAAGAAAAAAACTGTCGCGATCGCCGACGGCAGGTTCGATCGCGCGAAGATCCGCAGTTACGCCATGCAGAAGGGTAAGCTGGAACGCCAGCAGGGACACGATGTCTTTTTGTTCCCTGCCAATACCCCGGCAAATCCCGGGGGATGGAACACTGTTACTTTCCTGGATGACCATCGCATCGCCATCGTCGAAGGACCAAGCATCGCGCCTCTGCTCGACAGCGGTAACGCCGGTTCCGGCCCCGATCCCACGCGTGAGCGGGCCGCTCGCGTGGACGGCGCCGCGATGTTTGCCATTTCACGCATGCCGTCGATTCCGGACAAATTGGGGCCAGGAGGCCCGCAGTCCGCGCAGTTTGTGGCGCTCGCGCGATCGATCCAGTGGATCACGATGGCGGCGCGGCCCGAGGGCGATAACCTCCGCGTCTCGATTGAAGGAGAATGTGCCAGCCCAACCGAAGCGCACCAGTTGGAGTCCGCTTTGGAGGTCTTGCGTATGTTTGGAACAGCGGCTCTCGATGGTCCGAAGGCTCGTCAGTCAATGGATCCGAGTTCGTATACAGTCATGCAAACGTTGTTGAAATCCGCAGAGGTAACCGCCAGCGCGGAGCGCGTGCGTATTCTAATGGAAATAACACCCGATATATTCAAGCTGGGCGGATCGCGAAAAACGCAATAAGCCCCGAAATGTGAAGCCGGAGCGGATTGTGGGAAGGTAGTGGAAGAAAAACTAATCCGCCGAGACGGCATGGCGGAGATAACGCATGGGGTTTACGGGAGCGCCGTTGATACGGACTTCGTAATGCACGTGAGGGCCTGTGGACCGGCCGCTTACTCCAACGTTGCCGATTCGATCGCCCCGCCGTATTTGTTCCCCTACGAGAACATTGAAAGTCGACAGGTGTCCATAGTAAGTCGTCACACCATAGCCGTGGTCGATAACCACCAATCGTCCGTAACCCGCGCGGTCGCCTGCTTCGATGACAACGCCGTCCCCGGAGGCTCGTACCGAATCGCCGTATTGAGAAGAAATATCCACGCCAGTATGGAAGGCGCCTTCACCGCTGAATGGGTCCATCCGTTCGCCAAAAGTTCCGGTCAGATGTCCGACGACAGGCCATAACGATGGTGTGGATGTCAGATCTCCCAGGCCATCCGTCGCGAGAAGCTGCAGACTGCCCATCGGAAGCGCCGCGGCACTGGCATTCTTTTCGAGAAAGTTGAATTCCGCTATTGAGTTCTCAAAATCTCCGTTGGAACCAACAGACGCCTCGTTCAGGCCAAACGGGCTCTGGCGAAAGCGCATGAACCCATACGTCATGGCAACCTCGGTGGCCAGTGACTGCAAGGAGTTCAACCGCTGATTGGTATTCTGGACGCTGGATTGAAGCTGTTCGTAATTATGCTTGAGGGCATCCTGCTGGCGGCGAAGTGCATTGTAATTCCCGACTTTCCAGAGCATCCGCGTATAGGATCCCGCTGCCGCCAGAACGGTAAACCCTCCCACAACGGCAAGGACCGCCAGCAAATGAAGCACATAAACCGGTACGGTAATCTTACGGAAGGTTCCCTTCCGGTTCGAGGCTACAAAAAGTGTGTATGCTTCTGGCTTCATAGTCAAAAACATGCAACCACAAAATAATTTCGTTTTCTTGAGGACAGGCGCCGCTCATCCCCTGAACGGCATTTTGTACTTCCAATGGCCGTTTGAACCGAGAGTCTTGGTCCGAAACCCTGTACAGTCTAGGGTTAGGCTGCAGGCAGAGTCAACCCTTTTTTCCCGGCTCGGGAGATTCGAACGCCGTACGCTCGTTCGATCGCGGACGTTGTCGATACTGATTATGAGAACATACTGGAAAGGATTTAGACAACTGTACCGATGTACAGCGAAGAGGAGCTGATCGAACGGGTACGCAGGAAGTTCACTCCCCATGCCGACGGCTTGAGCGTCGGTATTGGGGATGATGCGGGAGTGGTGCGCCCGAAGCCTGGCGCGGATTGGATCGTCACCACGGACGCCTTTCTAGAGAACGTGCACTTCCTAAGAAAAATTCATCCACCGAAGTCCGTAGGTTTCAAGGCGCTCGCACGCGCCGCCAGCGATCTCGCCGCCATGGGCGCCCGATCGCGCTTTTTTCTGCTGACCCTGGCGCTTCCTGATGCTTGCACCGGGAAGTGGCTGGACGATTTCCTGGAGGGGATGGCCAGAGCGGCGCGCCGCTTCGGATTGGTGCTGATTGGCGGCGACACGACGAAATATGAACTGGTCTGGATCAACCTCACTGTGATCGGTGACGCTGATCGTGGAAAAGCCGTCTTGCGTTCGGGGGCGCGTCCAGGGGATGTGATTTGCGTAAGCGGCAGGCTTGGAGAAGCCGAGCTAGGATTACAGTTGATCCATCGACGGCTACATCGGAAGAATCGGTGGAGCAGCCTCTTGAAAAAACATCTCTATCCGGAGCCACGGCTGGCCTTGGGGCAGTGGCTTGTTAAACGCAAGTGGGCTAAC
>JBEKCU010000438.1:0-3071 GCA_050014735.1 Candidatus Acidiferrales bacterium
GGCGACATCGGCAATGCCCTGACCTATGGGTTCCCAGTGCGTTACAAGATTGTCAAGGGAGCCGAACCGGAGCGGATTATGGGACATTCGCCTGAAAAACACTTATTGGATCCGTTCATTCAGGCGGCGAAAGAACTGGAAGCAGAAGGCGTAAAGGCAATCACCACGAGCTGTGGTTTCCTGTCCCGTTTTCAAACCGAGATTGCGAGCGCAGTCAAAGTCCCGGTGTTTACATCGGCGCTGATGTTGATTCCGCTGGTCCATAGCATGTTGGGAGTGAAGCGATCGATCGGAATTTTCACAGAAAGAGCGAAGTATATGAACGAAGAACATTTTCGCAGCGTGGGATGGTCTTCTTCCGATATTCCGGTTGTCGTCAAAGGCATGAAGGATGACGCCGTATTTCCTTCGATCTTCATCGGTAACAAGAACTCCCTGGATACGGCTGTTTTGTCCGCCGAAATGCAGCAGATGGCCGAAGAGTTCATAGCCGAGAATCCACACGCTGGAGCCATCATTCTGGAGTGTACGAATATGGGGCCGTTTTCTAAGTTGATTGCCCAAGTAACCGGAATTCCCGTCTTTGGCATTAATGCGCTTGCAAATTTTGTCCAGCAGGCGATAAACCCTCCCCGATACGAATGAAGAGCTGGCCATGGGTGGCTCACCTTCGCAATCAGAGTTGGAAAGCACGGAGCCTCGGCGTGATAGATCGTCCACAATACCGTCGCATGTTCTTCCCCGCTTCGGCGCTCCTGGCGCATTAGGGCAGATTCAGAGTCAGTGTATCCGGCACGATCATCGTCGGGCTGAACGCCCAGCTACTTTGACGGACACACCGTCCGCGAATCCGATCTAATCCAGAATTTTGCGAAGGAGCGAAGCTCAATGGGCACCCCCAAAACGAATGCGCAGAATATCGGAAATTTTTTGGCGACAGAGGAGACCTATGCTCCGCCAAGCATTGTGGCGGACGAAGCGATACTGAAGAACTGGCACGATGAATACGCGCGCTCAGTTAAGGATCCGGACGCCTTCTGGGCGGGGATTGCCTCCAAGTTTTATTGGAGCAAGCCCTGGACCAAGGTGAGTGAGTTCGATGGCATTCACCACAAATGGTTCCTCGGGGGCCGCACCAACATTACATTGAACGCGCTGGACCGGCACGCAAAGTCGGATCGTTTCAATCATGTCGCCTACATCTGGCTTGGCGAAGACGGTTCGGAGCGGGTGGTCACCTACGGGCAGCTCTATCGCATGGTTTGCCGCTTTGCCAACGGCCTCAAGTCGGTGGATGTGCGGAAGGGGGATCGTGTCATCATCTATATGCCGCTCACGATCGAAGGGATTGTTGCGATGCTGGCCTGTGCGCGCATCGGTGCGATCCATTCGGTTGTTTACGCGGGACTCGGCCACACCTCACTGCGCGACCGCATTGTGGACGCGGGAGCAAAAGTCATCATCGCCGGCGAGCTTGGTTATCGCCGGGGAAGACCGGTTCCACTGAAGTCAATTGTGGACGAAGCGGTTGCTGGGCTGGATTCCGTGGAGAGAGTCATCGTTGTTCCGCGCACGACCCAGACGCTCGACAATCCCAGCCCGCGCGAGCTCAACTACTATGACCTAAAGAAGTTCAGCCCAGAATGTCCGGCCGAGGACATGGACGCGGAAGACCCGCTCTTCATCCTGTATACCTCGGGAACGACCGGCAAGCCCAAAGGAGTGGTACACGTGCACGGCGGCTACATGGTGGGCACGACGTATCACCTGAGCACCTTCTTCGATGTCGGCCCGCGCGACATCTTCTGGTGTACTTCGGATATTGGGTGGATCGTGGGGCACAGTTACATTGTTTACGCCCCGCTCTGCGCCGGAGCCACGACCCTGCTTCGCGAAGGCGCCATCGACTACCCGGAACCCGGCGTGGCGTGGCAGATCGTGGAGCGATATGGCGTGACGAAGATGTTTACCGCGCCTACCGCGATCCGCATGTGGATGCGCTACGGAGAGAGCCTGCCCTGCGCTCGCGACCTTAGCAGTCTGCGCGTGATTGCCTGCGCCGGCGAACCGCTGAATCCGGAGGCTTGGCGCTGGGCGCAGACTTATCTGGCAGGCGACGGCAAGTGGGGTTACGTGGTGGATAACTGGTGGCAGACCGAATTGGGAGGGCCGACGCTCGGCACGCCCATCACCCTGCCCGTGCGGATTGGAAAGGCCGGGCTGCCCCTGCCGGGGGTTGAAGCCGATGTGCTCACGACCGACAGGACATCAGCGCCAAACAATGTAGGCGGCCAACTCGTTCTCAAGCGTCCTTTCCCGCACATGATGCGCACGGTATGGGGCGATGATGAGCGCTACCAGCGCGAATGGAAGATGGTCCCGGGAGCGTATATCACCGGAGATGTCGCCATTCGCGACGAGCACGGCTATATCGCTGTCCTCGGCCGCTCCGACGATGTGCTCAACGTCGCCGGTCACCGCATCGGCACCGCCGAGGTGGAAAGCGCGCTGGTCTCGCATCCGGCCGTAGGCGAAGCCGCCGCCATTGGCATTCCCGACGCCGTCAAGGGCGAGTCGATCAAAGCCTTTGTCCTGCTGCGGGCAGGGCACACCGGAACCCCTGCTCTGAATGCAGCTCTCATCGAGCATGTGAGGCGTGAACTTGGTCCTATTGCGACGCCCTCGGTGATCGACTTCGTAACGTCTCTTCCGAAGACGCGCTCGGGGAAGATCATGCGGCGTTTTCTGAAGGCAAAGGAAACTGGGGCTGAGATCGGCGATATCTCAACCCTGGAACAATAATCTGAGGTGTCATTCTGAGCGAGAGCAACGAGCGAAGAATCTATGCAGTTGATTCGTAATGCATAGATCCTTCGCTTCGCTCAGGATGAAACCCTAAGGGCACCCGCTGAGCTTTGTTTTTTGGGCAAATATACTAAGTGCCTTTCTTGCCGGTCGTCCGTGGGTGGTGGTTCGGTTCCTCCTGCAGACTTTCCGCAACCGCAATCAACCCCTCGTCGACCGTTCGGTTAACGTTGACAGCGTCGGACAAGGGAACAGAGACGATTTCG
>JBEKCU010000439.1:0-3056 GCA_050014735.1 Candidatus Acidiferrales bacterium
GTATTCGCGCCCCGATTCGATAACATCGCTAGCCTCAAAGTGATAAGCGGGATCGATGGAATCGGACGAATGTATGCCGTCACAGGAGTATTTGACTCCGTAGGATTTGAGGATAGCCGGAGTTTTCCCGTAGTTTTTTACCACGACTCTCATAATCGGGTATTGCAATTTCGCTGCGAAACTAGATGCGCGTTGCTCGGCGAATTCGAGACTGACAAGCACAAGTGTTGGGACGGCGACACCCATCGCAGCCAGCGCGGATTTCTCAGCAGCGTCGGCAGCTTTTTGGGCGGCCGCAACCGAATACCTCAGAGTCTTGCTCTGGTCCTCCATGTGTCCAGCTTGGGTCTGAATTGCTCTCAATGTTCCATACAGGAACCAGACCTGAAAACTGCCGACTATAACGAGCATTCCTCCGAATCCCCAATACGACCAATCGGCCCAGTCCTTACCTACCGACACGGTAGGCAGTTTACGGATCGTTACGGAATTGCCTGTATTTTCGGGGTTTGGATTCTCTGCATTGGTTTGGGTTGGCCCTGCGCTGCTCTGTGGTATCGCGGGCACCGGAGATTCGCTCTTGGGCTTGCCCTGTTCGCCTTGCTTTTGAACGTTGCCGCTACTGCTAGCGGGATTATTGGCTGTCTGCCCTGGGACTGGCATAAGTGCCACGGCCAGCCACAAACCGAGTATTACCAGTCGTTTCCACAAGGCAAAAATTTATCACAAAAACCTCTCGACATGGCAGGGGAGCCAGTGAGACCATTGCGGCTAGGAGGGATGCAAGCATGTTTAGGCGGTGGGCTGAAGGTACTCTTCAATCGGTTTTGGCCTCTCTCTTTATCGCTCTCATACCGGGTGCGCTCATGACTTACCTAGTCAGAATGCAATCGTCATGGAGCGGTCCGGTTTTCATGGGCTTATGCGCGACTGCCGTTGCGATGATCGTCCTCTTGGCCTTAGATGCGATTCGCCGATTGCCACCGCGTCGTGTGATCCCCAACCTTGGAAATATTGAATCTTGCGTTAGAGACTGGCTAAATAATTTTCAATGCTCAGTCAAAAAGTCCCCCGTAGAAACCGCCTATTTTCGTTATTTAGTTACCGTGGACAGCGGCACAAAAATGCTTATCGGAAGAACGAAGGGAGACTTTCAAGACTATGTACAAATTCGATCAGAAATGAACCCTAGCCCCTCCGATATGGCCTATTTTGACAGTCTCTCGGACATTCAAAGGGCGGTAGTTGTTGGCAATATAAGACTGGAATTGGCACGGAGGCAAGTCGGCTATCGAAATCTTTCCATTCCGACAAACGATTTCTATATTTTCAAAAGGATACCTATTCGAGAAACTCTCACAGAGCATGAATTTATCAACGCTGTGGATGAAGTCGAAGCGGCAGCCCATAGCGTCATGTTTGTGTTTGCTCTTGAAATCATAAAAACGGGAAAGCTTATTGCGGATGAGCCTTTAGCTGAGATGAAAAAACTTGACACAATTTAATTATTGTATTACATTTAATCCAGTGAGGCTTTATGGCGAACGTACTCAACACGGATAAGCAAATCGCGGTGATCGCGGCACTGGCTGAAGGATCGTCTATTCGCTCGATTGAGCGCATTACCGGCGTCCACCGGGATACGATCATGCGGTTGGGCGTCAAGGTCGGACAGGGATGCACTATTCTGATGGATGCCAAGATGCGCGACCTATCCTGCGCTCGTTTAGAGATGGATGAAATTTGGGGTTTCGTCGGCAAGAAAGAGCGGCACGTCAAGCCTGAAGACGGTAACGACGTGGGCAGCGTTTGGACGTTCTGCGCGATTGATGCAGATACGAAACTCGTTCCTGCGTTCCGCGTTGGGGACCGCGATGCAGTCACAGCAAACGCCTTTCTCGCAGACGTTGCGGGGCGGATGGCTGGCAGGGTCCAAATCTCTACGGATGGCCTGAGGGCCTACGAGGAAGCGATTGAGCGGTCCTTTGGCGGGAATGCCGACTACGGCCAGATCATCAAGACTTATGGGCATGAGTCCACGGATGGGCAGCGCCGCTATAGCCAGCCGGAATTCGTATCCTCGGAGAAAAAAGTGGTTTCAGGCCGCCCCGACATGGACTTAATTTCTACTAGCTACATCGAGCGGTTGAACGCTACAACCCGCCTTCACATGCGCCGGTTGACTCGCCTCACCCTAGCATTCAGTAAGAAGCGCGAGAACTTCGAGGCAGCGGTTGCGCTGCACTTCGCCTATTACAACTTCGTGAAGCGGCACAATACGCTTCGCTGTACTCCGGCGATGGCCGCTGGCATTGAGCGGGACTTCTGGAGTGTCGGCGATCTGGTAGAGGCGGCAGCGTGATGGGAACTCGCCTCCAGAACGCGCCGGAGCTTGACCCAGGTATCCGCAAGGCCGTTCGTGTCTTGCAGGAAATCGGAATTCAAACCCTGTCGTCATGCGAGGGACGCAATAAGCCGGGATATTGCCCCAAAAGGGATGGGCCACATCATGGTGATTGGCCATACGTGATTATCCACGGGACTGCTGCGGATGCTCTTATTGCTATGGGGGCTGCGTTGCGGGAAGGCTTGCCAGTTCGGTCAATTGAACAAAGCTGGTTCGTTTATCCCGAGAATCCCGCAGTCCCCATCGGCCCCCAGTGGAGGATAACCTTCTGGGGAAAGGATGTTCCCCCGAAATGAGATTACCTGCCGTCGTTGTTAAGTTTGATGCAGTCGTCGCAGAGGCGGTATCCACCATCTCCGGGGCGGCGCTCGTTAGCGGGAATGTCGCGTCCCGGAACGCACGCGCTATTGTTGTGGTGAACGCGATGTGCTGCTGGCTTCTGGGCTTCGTTAATGGAATGGAACTTGGCTGTTGCAGGCATGGAATTGCTCCTTTGTGTTGGGAGCGTTGGCCACACAAATTATGACGGACTATTTAGAAGAACTCAAGGACGTAATACGAAAATTACACGGCGCTGAGGCAACACACGTCAAGAGCGTACCCGTGAAGGAAACATTTCGAGGGGAGACTGTCTGGGAGGGAATCGTGG
>JBEKCU010000440.1:0-3048 GCA_050014735.1 Candidatus Acidiferrales bacterium
GGAAACCCATCGGGTAGGGGACGCGCATGACGACCCACTTATGAGTGTCTGGCAGTAGCGCGAGGATCGAGTCGGAGTTGGTTCCGTTGGCGTACGGGACGTTTGCGCCCATGCCCATGGTGTTGAACTGATCGACCCAGTTGCCGTAGAGAAAATCGGCGGTGCCACCGTCGGGAATATCTTTCATCTGCGGGCCGGGAACATCGTACAGCGTCCAGCCCTCGACGCAGCGCTGCGGGTCGAACGATGCCGGGCCGGTGAGGACTTTGCATTTCTTTCGGTCGAAGCTGGCCAGTTGTCCACTTCCGGCGAGTCCTGTCCAGATCAGGCCGGTGCTGCGGTCGACGTCGATGCCGCGCGGAAGGTAGCCGGTTTCGCGCGATTTCGGATTGTAGAACGGCGGGGAATAGACTTCGGACTGGCAAGTTTCCGGCGGATCGGGGCCCAGCGTAAACCGCACGATCGAGCCGGGCGTTCCCGGCGCGGCATACCAGACGCTTCCATCGACTGGATTGTAAGTGATGTAGTAGCCGTTCGTGCTGCTGATCTTGCTGTTTCGGATGATCTGGTCGATGCCTTTGTCGTACCGGCCGTTGCCGTTGATGTCGTTGTACGCTGGGCACCAGCCTTGAGCCGCTTCGTCGTTTCCGGTTTCGTCGAGGATGCGCGGGTTCACCCATCCGAGCGATGACAGATTTCCGGAGATGTAATACATGCCGTCTTTGTCTTCTCCATAGGCAGCATGGTGCGTATTGGAGAAGCAGACCTGAATCAACCTCACCTTGCCCGTTTTCGTATCGTAGTATCCCAGTTGCCGGTTGCTTGACTTTACGGGGAGAACTTTCGCGAACTTATTTTCCGAGCCTTCCTTGCACCATGCGGGATTATCCTGTCTGCGGAACGCGAGATGCATCCACAGGCGGCCTTTCTCATCGAGGTTCTTGATTTCGGTGCGGCCCTCTTCGTCCGAAATCAGTTCATCGCCCCAATAGAGCGACGGATGTTCCATAGTCTGGTCGATCTTCTTCATCATTTTGGGATCGTCATCGATCGGCAGCTTCACGGAGTTCACCGTGTTTCGCTTCGTGTCGAGGATGTACAGCATGTCCAGGTTGTAGTCCGCGCCATAAACCGGGCCGTAGGGGTAGAGCGTAGGATTTCGTTTGTCCGTCGCATACACGTCGTGCAGGAAAGAGACAGGAGTAGCCACATCCCAACTGCTGATCACTACGTTGCGCTCGACGCCCGCCGGACGCGGCGGCGCCTGCGGCGGGAGTTCACCCTTGGCGATACGATCGCTCCAGTCCGCGAAGAGCGGCAACGATTTTTCAAGACCGAGCGGAGTCATTTCACCGGAACCGTATGGACTGTTTAGCTCTGAAACGTGACTTCTCCCGAGCTGTCCCATGCGAATGCGGTAATCCCACGCTTCGGTGCTTGTATCGAACGCGCCCATCGAGGGGGAGATTTCGCGCGTGATCCGGTTTCCCATTTGATGGCAGACGACGCAATTCTTAATCGAGCCTACCCATTCCGCCTGCGTGTCAATACCGGGCAGCTTCGACTCCTTGGGCGATGCGGTCATCGGGAAGGCACTCTTCGGCGGAACCTTCAACATGGCGAACCAATATTCAGCGGGATAATACTGGGCGGCGGCTTTGGCGTTTGGCGCAATGATGGCTGTCAGGGCCAGGTGCTCGCCAAGTTCCGCGACCGTGTGTGCGGAGTCCACCAATCCATAGCCGCGAACCCAGACGCTGTAGCTGGCCTTCGGGAGGTCCGGCAGGACGAAGCGTCCTTGATCGTCCGTGACGACGATCTTGCGGAACTTGGTCGGCAGTTGCGTGGTTTCAGCGATGACCCATACACCTGCTTCGGGGCCGATCACGCTGGTGACTACGCCGCCGATGTCATCGGAGTCAATTGCAACCTGATCTGCGGCCTTAGGCGCGGATGCGTTGGGTGCCTGCGCTGGCTTAGGGCGCGCTTCAACAAGTGAAACCATAGCGGCCAGCATGGTCAATCCGCCTGCCAGCAAAAGACCAGCTAACAACGGGCGTATCCAGGTTTTTCGCATTGCGTGACTCCTCATCGGTCAAGCCCAGGTACAGCGATATGGCACAGAACGTCGTGCCGGGGGCGTGAATTCGTTTTTAGTAGAACAGGCTTTAGCCTGTTTGCTTTTGACTTTTGTAGAGTTAACAGAAGTCAAAAGAAGACAGGCTGAAGCCTGTCCTACTGGTGCGTCACTTCGCCAGTGGATCTGGGCGAATTTGGAAGTGCGCCAGGCGGCTGGGGATGTTCGGATCCTTGTCGCCTCCCTCGGCCAGCTGCGAACCTCGCGTTTGATCGGCTGCCCACAGGCCGCGGCCCTTCCAGCCGTTGTTGGCGTTATCGATTCGGCCATCAAGGAATCGCGAGAAAAAGCCCATGGGATAGGGAAGCGTCATCCTGACGAATTCCTTGGTGTCCTGCTTGAATGCCACCAGGGAATCGGAGTTGGCTCCGTCCATGATGATCACGTTATTTCCCAGGCCGAGTGTGTTGTAGCGGTCAATGAAATTGTAATAGTTGTACTCGGCTTTTACCGTGGGGTCGGTTTGGAAGACCGGGCCCGGGACTGGATAAAACGTCCAGCCCTCGAAGCACTGCTTGCCGGTTACCGCTGCTTCGCCGCTTGGCTTGGTCTTGCACTTACGGCGATCGAAGCTGGCCAGGATGCCTTCATGGCTCAACGGAGACCACAACACGCCATTTGTGTCGATATCCAGCCCGCGACCGAGAGATCCACCGGGTCCATTGCCCTTTGGATCATAGGGAATCTCATAGACCTCCGTGGTGCAGGTGGAGGGTGGATTCGAGCCCTTCGTCATGCGGATCATTCTGCCGGGCATAGTCATGATGTTGGAATACCAGACACTACCGTCGACTGGGTTGTAGGCCACGCCATACGCGCCAGGATTCGGAACTTCGCGATCCAGTTTTGGATTGGGGGGCTCATCGCTCTTGGTGAAGGGGCCGATCTTGCCGTCGCCGTTATAGTCGATC
>JBEKCU010000441.1:0-3047 GCA_050014735.1 Candidatus Acidiferrales bacterium
GACAAGGAACACCTCAGCGGCAACGATTTCCACATTTTGAGCGCCAGTTACACCTTTCTTCGACAGGTGGAACACCGGCTTCAGATTTGGCTGGGCCAGCAGACGCATACGCTTCCCGCTGATGAATCGCGATTGCAGGCAATTCAGCGCTCGCTGGTTGCCGGGACCCCGGAACGCGAACCGCGGCCCGTGGCCGTAGTGGTCCGCGAGGCCATGGAGAGTGTTGCCGCAATCTACGAGCGCATCATTCATCAGCAGCAGACGGCGGCGGCTTCGCCCGCAGAAGAGCATTTCGTGGCTACCCACCACTGGGCGGAACACAGCGACGCCCAATTGCTGACGCGCCTTGCGGTCGATTCGCCGGCCTTGTATGCAACCGCCGCCAGCTTACCCGTTGGATCAAGGGCGAGGAACAACTTCTTTCGTGTCCTTAGCGCGGCCGTCAGTGAAGACAGCCGCTACGCGGCATTAACGGGGCATGCATTGCTGCTGGAGCGCGCAGTGCCGGTGCTCGCCGTCAGCCGGCTCGTTACAGATTCGCTGATCCGTCATCCTGAAGACATCGTCGAAGTGGCGTTCGTGGAATCCCCGCCCGAGTTGCTGACCGATATCACCGAGCCTCCGGTGCCGGTCACGCAGGCGGTGGTGATGGCTGAACTTCGCTCAGGATACCGGCGTAAGATGCTGCGCAGCTGCTTGCGCGATTTTCTGTGCCCGCAACCGGTATGGCAATCGCTGCAGGAGCTGACCACGACCGCCGACGAGGCCATACGCACCGCCTTCGCGGCGTCCGGCGCGCCGGAGAATTGCGCCGTGTTCGCCCTGGGACGCCTCGGCACCTCTGAATTTGATGTTTTCTCAGACGCCGATCTGCTGCTTGTACGCGGCGACGAGGTGCCCGCCGAACAGGTTGCCGGTGCGGCCGCCATGATCGTGACGCTGCTCAACTCCTATACTAGCGACGGTATTGTTTTCACCGTTGACTTGCGCTTGCGTCCGCACGGCGGGCAGGGAGAAGTGACGACCAGCCCTTCGCGCCTCAGGCAATACTTCCGCAATGAGGCTGAGCCTTGGGAAGCGCTTTCCTATACCAAGTTGCGCCACGTCGCCGGCTCCGCGCTGATCGCGTCCAAGGTCTTGGAGGCCACCCGGTATCTGCAACGGCGCTTTGCCGCTGTCCCATCGTTTCGCCGGCAAGTGCGGGAGATGCGGACGCGGTTGGAGACGAGCGCAGGCCCGCGCGACTTCAAGAAGGGCTGGGGCGGCTTCTATGACATTGATTTCATCGCCTCGGCGCTGACGATTGAACGGGCGGCAGCCGTTCCGGCGGTAGACATTACCGCGCGCCTGGAGGCTTTATGCCAAGCGGGGATTCTCCCGGCTTCCGACGCTTCCGCCCTTCGCCATGCCGCGGAGTTCCTCCGGACACTGGAACATTGCCTCCGCATGGTCTACGGCTCAGCACGTAACACTCTGCCCGGTTTTGAGCCGGATATGGAGGCTGTGGGCAAACTGGTGCGCGCCAGCCTTGGCTGGGATATGGCAGAACCGTTGCCGCAAGCACTGGAAAGCACCACCACCGCTGTACGGGAGATTTTTGACCGCATTTTAGTGGTGTAGGTTGCGTGCTGTGATAAAGTTTCATAATCTGGCTGGCAACGGGGTCTTCTCGTCAACTACGTATACGTTTCGGTGATTTGACTGGATACTGTGGCACGCGCTCTCTGTCCTGAGCGGCGGCGATTCCGTTGATATCCGTTTAACTCAAGTTGTTTACGTCATTTTCGGAGGGTGGCAAATGTCTAAATCGTCGTACAACGGTTTCAATTTACCGTCGACGGGTGAACCGATTACTTTTAGCAATGGCAAGCTTGTGATTCCCGACCAACCTTTCATTCCCTATATCGAAGGGGACGGAACGGGCCGCGACATCTGGAAAGCTTCCGTGCGCGTGTTTGACGCCGCTGTCGAAGCCGCCTATCAGGGCAAGCGCAAAATTTCCTGGTACGAGGTTTTTGCCGGCGAAAAAGCGATGGAAAAATTCAAAACCTGGCTGCCGGACGACACGGTTATGGCTTTCCGCGACCTGCGCGTCGGCATCAAGGGGCCGTTGACTACCCCAATCGGCGGCGGCTTTCGTTCTCTGAACGTCGCACTGCGCCAGTTACTCGACCTCTACGCCTGCGTTCGCCCGGTGAAATATTACAAGGGCATTCCCTCGCCCGTGAAGAATCCAGAACGAATGGACGTCGTCATTTTCCGCGAGAACACGGAAGACGTATATGCCGGCATCGAGTGGAAAGAGGGCACTCCGGAATGCAGGAAACTGATCGATTACCTGAATACGGTCATGCTCGCAGGCAGCAAGAAGCGGATTCGCGAAGACTCCGGCATTGGCATCAAGCCCATTTCGATTACCGGCACTAAGCGTCTGGTGCGCAAGGCCATCGAGTACGCCATCGCCAAGCAGCTCAAGACCGTCACCCTGGTGCACAAGGGCAACATTCAGAAGTTCACAGAGGGCGCTTTTCGCGAGTGGGGTTATGAACTGGCGACGCAGGAGTTCCGTGCCCAGGTTGTCACCGAACGCGAGAGCTGGATTCTGGACAACAAGGACAAGAACCCCGCGCTTACCGTCGAGCAGAATGCGGCAATGGTCGAGCCCGGTCTTGAATTCGCGTCCGAGGATTTCCGGCGCGAACTTTTTGCCGAAGTCAAAGGAGTGCTTGCCGCGATCTATGCTACGCACGGCAAGGGCGCCTGGAAGTCGAAGATTCTTATCAATGATCGCATCGCCGATTCAATCTTCCAGCAGGTGGTTACTCGCGCCGACGAATACTCTGTGCTCGCCTGCCCGAACCTGAATGGCGATTACATCTCCGACGCTTGCGCTGCCCAGGTAGGCGGACTGGGCATCGCACCCGGCGCCAACATTAGTGATGAATACGCCATCTTCGAAGCGACACACGGCACCGCTCCGAAGTACGCGGACAAAGACGTCATTAACCCCGGCTCTGTGATTCTCTCCGGTGTCATGATGCTCGATC
>JBEKCU010000442.1:0-3028 GCA_050014735.1 Candidatus Acidiferrales bacterium
GGCGCGCCGCCTACGATGACCGTTTCGAGTTGCTCGCTCTTTTCCCGGTCAAAATGGAGGATCAAAAAATTACGAAGAACGCACCTTACGACGTGTGCGAAAGCAAATTGGAAGATACTTTCTACAACTCGTGGGAAAGCATCAAAAACAACGTCATCCTAAATTGGGTCGATGTCAGCGATGGCGCCGGGGATTGCGGGCTTGCCTTGTTCAGCGACCATACCACCAGCTACACGCACGGGCCGACCTTTCCGCTGGGCCTCTCTTTAAGCTTGCCTCGATACGGCATTCGGACGCTCCGGTTCAGCAACCTGCGAACTCCCGGCCAGTAGCTACGATGCACGCGCTACATTTAATTGGTCAACACCGCCGGGTCTTAGCGGGCTTGCGGCCGAGAGCAGGTTTGCCCCGTTCCCCATCTTGGACGTGAATAGGTCACAAAACATAAATCGAGTGTCCCTGTGGTTGGCCTTACTGATCGCGGTTGCTCTTTCGACAGCGCAGAACGCTGACGGCTTTCCGGAGGCGGCGCCAGCTCTGCTCCCCTCCGGGTTCCTCAGCGTTTATGGAAGCCGGATTGTCGGCCCCGACGGCAACGCCGTTCGCATCGCCAGCGTTGGACTCACCGGCATGAACGTAATTGGCGGACGACTCCAACTGGAGGGACCATTCGAAGGATTTGATGGACATGTCGCCGCGATGAAAAACATGGGTTTTAACTGCGTGCGTATCGATTGGAACAACAAGACCCTGGATGATTCCGTCGGAATGGCGCAACTCGACAACTTCGTTGCCGCATGCAAGAAAGTCGGCCTAAAGGTCATCTTCGACAATCACAACAATGAGGCTACGTCAGCCGATTGGGAAAATGCCGCGCAGCAGAAGAACGGGCTTTGGTTCGACACCGGTCCGGGCACGGATGGGACGGACGGCGCCGGGAATAAGGGCACAATCAGTGCTGAACGGTTCCAACAGGATTGGGTGACATTTGGGCAACGTTGGATCGGGAATTCGACCGTGATCGGTTTCGATATTCGCAATGAACCCTGCGCCCACTCCTCCACCCCTGCAGTGTGGGGAGGCAACGGCCCGACCGACATTTGTGCGATGTACGAGAGCGTGGGTAATGCGATCCTCTCAGTGAATCCCGATGTCCTAATCATCTGCGAAGCGGTGATCAACTACAAAACTGGCGCCGATGAAGGCGACCTTTCGGTCGTTCGAAAACAGCCGGTTAGGCTGAACAAAGCAACGAAGCTGGTCTATTCGGTTCACGAGTATCCGAAGGAGATTGGCGGTTATCGAGGTCCTGAATCGGGGCCCGGCTACATCGAACGCATGAATCAGATGTGGGGCTGGCTGGTTACCGAAAATATCGCCCCGGTATGGGTTGGCGAAATGGGAGCCTCAATGGCTTCCGAAGCCAGCAAGAAGTGGGGCGCAACCCTGCTCGATTACATGAACGGCAAAGCCGCAGGCGGGCTGACCCTTGGCGAGAACCAACGGGCGTCAGTGGCGATTGGTGGGCTTGGGGCTGCCTCAAGGGACAGAATCCAAATGGATGTGTAGGTGACGACGGCAAAGTACGTTCAGCGCAGGCGTTTTTCATCGATCAAATGCTATTCCGCCCTAAAATGCGGTCCCGCACTCCGTAAAATCGCCGTACCCAAATGGTCATAATATTCAGACGGCCCCTCACTAAGCATTACTCGTGGCTTAACTGATCGTTCGAGGTGTCGACCTGGAACCGGTAGGCCGCGCTTCCCATCCGTGAAACATACAGAATATTGGCATTCGGGTCCCATCCAATCGTGATAAACTGACCTGGTAATCTGGGGACAAGCCCGCCTTGAAATGAGGGCATCGGTGCAATTCGCTGCCACGTCTTTCCGCCATCGGCCGTCTTCAAGAGCCCTTGAAAATCGGCCACTGGAATCTGTTGGGCATTCTTTCCGAATAAAGGCCCCCAGCCCGCATCGACCGGCGCCCCAACTCTCTGCCAAGTGGCTCCCATGTCGCAGCTGGAAATAATTCCTTCCCTTGTCAGCCAATAGGTCAAACCGTCAAAGTTGACCGCTACGCGCCCCACAGGATGAAAATCCGATATCTTCGCCCACGATTCGCCGCCGTCGGTGCTGCGCACAACGCCGTCTTCGCGGCCTGCAACCAAGGCCGTCGAATCAAAAACACCGACCGAATTGAATTCCGGATGTTTTCCAATGAAATGCCAGGAGGCGCCGGCGTCGACCGATGTATACAATTCTCCGCCGCTCTCGTGACGGGCGGCGAAAATCGATTTGCCCTTTGAGTCGGCCCAATCGACCGCGCCATTATCCCAGTTTCGGCCCATGGGAGCAAATGGCTGCCAGGTCTTGCCGCCATCGAGTGTCATGCCGCAATTGCCATCGAGCATGAAACACGCGATGCGCGAACTAGCCGGATCGCAGTTCATCGCATAGCCGAATTCACAGCGTCCGCTGATCTTTCCTTCACCCACATGGGTGAAGGTCCGGCCATGATCGGCGCTTTTCCACAATCCGAGGTTGCACACTTCGAGAAAGACGTTCCCGGTTGTACGATCAACAGCTACTCCTCCTGTGTTTCCAGGCCATTTAATTTGGGTACCGGAATTGGTCACCGCCGCGATGAGTGAATCGGAAATATTGATCCAACCAGTTCCGCCAGGCTCCCGATCCGCTGCTTCGGAAATTTGAATTCCCACCGCGATAACAAGCCAGATCAGGCAGAGCATTTTAACCATAGTGCTTTTGCGAGTTTAGCCGAATGGCGCGCAACGGTTGCGCTGCCAGTGAGGCCGAAATGACGAGGGACAATAATAAGGGTGACGCTTTTTTCATGGCTGCTCTAATGTAAGGGCAGATCACATATCAGACGCGAATATTCGGATTGAACGCCGCACTGCGAAACCGGCTGAACTCCGTTTAATTGGTGATCTACTTTCTGGGTGGCTCGTTTGCCTCTGCGATTGGTTCCTGGGCCTGGGCTCATGGCTGCTGGTCCGATGAAG
>JBEKCU010000443.1:0-3021 GCA_050014735.1 Candidatus Acidiferrales bacterium
CGCCAGCAGCGAGCGTGTTTCGTTCGACATTTCCTTCCGCTCGCTCACGAACGAACCTCATCTCTCGATGCTTCCAGTATTGTGGCCTTGCGATCGCGTGAAAATTCAGCGGCATCCGGCACCAGGTCCACACCACCGCGTGTAAAGGGATGACATCGCGAGATGCGGCGCAAGGCAAGCCAAGAGCCGCGCCGCGCACCATGGATTCGCACAGCGTCGACGGCGAAATGCGAACAGGAAGGATAAAACTTGCAGGCGCTCGGCATGAGCGCGGAAAAAAATGTCTGATAAACGCGCAGCGCAAAAAGCAGCAGGCGTGCAGTTCGGCTCATGCTTTGAGGGAAAGACCCTTGAGCAGACGCACCAATTCGGTTTCCAGAGGCGCGAATGGCGCCTCCGCCACCGAGGGTCGCGGATGAATCACGATGTCCCATCCCGAAGGAATCTCCGTTCTGTTGCGCCGCAGGATTTCACGAACACGGCGGCGGATGCGATTGCGCACCACCGCGCCACCCAGTGCTTTCTTGACGCTGATACCGAAACGGCTGATGAGGTCCGGCCCGGCAGCCTTGTCCGCAGGGGCCTCGCGCGGAATCGTGAGCTGCGAGCGGAAGAACACTGCGAACTGCGGGCTCGAGCGGCGTTGGCGCGCGCCGTACACAGCTTCATATTCGGCGCGTTTCAACAGACGCACGGCACGAGGGAAACCCTGCCGCGGACCTTCCGAATCTTTAGACAGGCGTGAGACGATGGCGTCCCTTTTTGCGGCGGGCCGCCAGCACTTTGCGGCCTCCCGCTGTCTTCATGCGCGAGCGAAAGCCGTGCGTTTTGTGGCGACGGCGCACTTTTGGTTGAAACGTGCGTTTCGGCAAAGAATTCTCCCTCTAAGTCTCGTCAAAATCGACCTGTTCAAACTGTGTAGTGTAGACGAGGCTGAGAAGCCGGTCAAGAGAAGCGCCCTAGAGAAGCACCCATTTGGTAGTGTCCTAATTTGAATTTGAGTTCGGATGTCGGATGGCAAACCCTGGGAACGCCAATCTCCACATTGGCGTTTTGTTCTTCTGTACCTGCGCCAATCGGGAGATTAGCGTTCCCAGGGGTGAGACTCCGAAATCGCAGCCTCACATTTCTTCGAGCCCATTTCTCTAAATTTAGGAAACTACCGCCCATTTAACCCAAGTCCAACTTCCATGGCGTATTTAATCTATTTCGACGCCACATCCGGTGCAAAGATCGAATGCGCCAATTCAAATTGAACTTTCGGTTGACCCTGTACGCCCAGACGCCGTACCGCTGGCATCAGCCGGAGCTTTGCGAACCGCTCGAAGTCGGCTTGTGACTCCCAGATATCCAGAACATGAAGACCGTCCTTGGCAAACCATGCCACGTGAAACTTTGCGCCTTTCGGAAGGTCCGTCTCCCAGGCAACTTGTCGGCGTGTCTGATCGTACTGCTTCATGCTTACTTCAGGCCAATGCATGCTCATGACGGTCGCCATAAATTCCTCCTGCTCCTAGTTGATAGGGTTATTTAGGTCCTCGTTCCGGCTTTGTAACATCAATTCAACCGGCGCGCAACGATAGGGCTCGATAAGCACCATCCGGGTGACTAGCACAATTTTGGTATGCCCTTGCCCGGGGAGTTGACCGCCAATATTCCTCGATCTCGACGAGTTCGCCGGCGGCAAACCCGTTGAGTCGAGACCCGTGGGAAGATTATGATGCGCTGGAAAGACCCAACGTGCGTGTTCCAGCGAGGAGGAGATCCCGTGGCGAAGGTGATAGATTCCCGGATGTCGGCCGAGATGGACGGCGAGTTCGTTGTATTTCTCATTGGCATGAGAGTGAATAAGCCCTGGAAGCTGCACAAATGGCTTGCTGTTTTTCTTGCCATGCCGAAAATGCTGAAGGAACTCGAAGCTCATCCCGAATCCGGATTCCTGGGGCACAACGGTCTTGGCAAAGTCATTGTTCAGTACTGGCGCTCCTTCGAGCACTTGGAAGCCTACGCACGAGCCAAAGATAAGAAACACTGGCCTGCATGGGTCGATTTCAACCGCCGCTTCGGGAACAGCCGAGGTGACGTCGGCATCTGGCATGAAACTTACGTCGTCAAGCCCGGCAACTACGATATAGCGGCATGCCTCCCTATGGCCTCGGGAAGGTCGGCAAACTTGTTGCCGCCACCGGGACCCGCGAAGCTGCCCGCGCCCGCATGACCGCCGTCCAGTCAACGTAGGGGCTCGCTCTTATGCGAGCGCTCTTATACCGAGTGCCTTTGCGAGAACCTGGCGCGCCTCTGTGAGTACTCGGGAATGTTTGTGGGTCGTGGCTTCGGCCACAACGTAAGCGCATTGAATTCGTCAGGTGTTTTAACCCCTGAGGCCCGCAAGTGCCATTTTCCCGCCGCTGAGGCTCTAATATTAAGGTTGTCACACCTACTGTTAAATGCCGCCGGCAAGATGCCGGCGCTACCGGAACTTTGCGCCACGCTGATGAATCTTCCGATCGGGCCGTGTTACACTTCAACTCCCATCCGCCATTTATTGGAGATACTGTTTCATTATAAAAGGAGAAATCCATTGACCTATTACGGAGGCCCTGAGTTAGCAGCAAGTTTTCGCACGGTACGAAAAAACACGATCACGATCGCACAGGATATTCCGGAAGAGAAGTACTCTTTTCGAGCAGCGCCGGACACGCGGAGCGTGGGAGATCTGCTGACTCACATTGCCCTGAGTTACAACTTTCAGTATCAGGTCCACGCCAAGGAAAAGCGGACGACGCTCGCCGGATTTGACTTTCCGTCCTTGATGCAGCGAATGAAAGCGGAAGAGCAAATTCCGCGCGCGAAGGACCAGATCATCGAGTTGTTGCGCACGGATGGCGAGATTTGGGCGGGCTGGGTGGAAGGACTCCCAGAAAGCTTTCTGGCCGAATCTATTTTGATGCCGCCCGGAGCTCCACAGACCTCCAGAACCCGGTTCGATATGATTCTCTCGGTCAAGGAACATGAAATGCA
>JBEKCU010000444.1:0-3589 GCA_050014735.1 Candidatus Acidiferrales bacterium
CCCGAAGCTACGCAATCGACGACGGGCGGCAAGTGGGAAAAGAAGAAGTTCATGGGCAGCGAGTTGCGCGGCAAATCGCTGGGTATCGTCGGACTTGGCAGCATCGGCCGGGAAGTGGTGAAGCGCGCCCGGGCTTTTGAGATGCGTGTGCAAGCCTACGACCCTTATGTGACGCCGCAGATCGCCAAGGATCTGGGCGTTGAACTGGTAGACCTGGCGGGGCTCTACGCGCAGAGCGATTACCTGACGCTGCACGTCGCGCTGACGCCCGAAACCGAGCGGATGCTCTCGTATGACGCCTTCGCCCAGATGAAGACGGGCGTACGCATCGTGAACTGCGCGCGCGGCGAATTGATCGACGACGAAGCGCTGCGGCAGGCGATCGAGGCGGGCAAGGTGGGATCCGCCGCCCTGGATGTCTTTGCCGTGGAGCCGCCGCCGCCAGGTTATCTGCTATTCGCCGGAAACAAAGTGCTGGCCACGCCGCACATCGGCGGATCGACCGAAGAAGCCCAGGAGATCGTGGGCGTGCGCATCGCCGAACAAGTGGTGGAGTATCTGAAGAGCGGCGTGGCGCTGAACGCCGTGAATATGCCGGCGCTCTCGCCGGAGCAATACCGCACCCTGGGGCCGTACATCAATGTCGCCGAGCGGGAACAATACGAATTTACTGCGCAACGCCGGCCTGGCAGGCGTGCTGAAGCGCTCCGTTTCCGAACGCGCCAACCTGATCAACGCCATGCAGATCGCGGGTCAGCGCGGATGGAACCTGGCGGAGCGGCACGAGGCCCGATCCGGCCCGACCGATTCGATCCGTCTGGAACTGGAGACGGATTGCGGCGTGACGGTAGTGGAGGGCGCCGTGCTGCTGGGCAAGCCGAGGCTGATCCAAGTGGACGGCATTTATTGCGAAGCGCAGCTCTCCGGCCATCTGATCTTCATGAAGAACCATGACGTGCCCGGGGTGATCGGACACGTTGGCATGGTGCTGGGGCGGAACAACATCAACATCGCGAATTTCTCGCTGGGCCGGCGCGAAGCCGCTGCCGGGCCGGGCGAGCCGCTGGAAGCCGTGGCGGTGGTCTCGACCGACGACGTGGTGCCGGAGAGCGTGCTGCAGCAACTGCGGGAGAATCCGGCGGTGAAGCTGGCGCGTTCGGTAGAGTTTGGTTAGTGGGGCAGGCCCTCGGCCTGCTGCGGCCTCTCAGGCCGCCCCTCGTGGACCTACAATAGGACGATGCTTGCGCCAGCCGACGACAATGTCGAGCAACGGCTCGAACGCGTTGAGTGCGGGTTCCCTGAGTACCTGCATGCATTTAATACCGAGCCGCCGCCAGTTCGAGCACCATCTTCGGACTATAGAATTGCTCCGCCGCTTCGCAACTGCCTCCGACGCCGCGTGCGATGAAGGGTTTGCGGACTCGCTGGCCGCGACTCTCAAGTCATGGGACGTCGCGGTCGAACGTCACGGCCAATCCCTCTCGCAACCGCCGGAACTCAGAGGACAACTAAGGAGCATCTCAATGGCAGTTGCGGAGCTCGAAGACCTGCGCATCGACTGCCCGCCCATCGACGTGGAACGAGCTGCCAGTCGGATTTGGCTCATCATCAGGGATCTGGACATCGTTCGTTACAAGGGTCAGCCAGTCAAACGTAAAGTCGTAAGTGGGACGAAATCCCTTCATCATCTCCTGCCAGGTCTCGTATTCCCGATGGACAACGAATACACGGCCACATTCTTTGGGTGGCACGATTTCGGGATAGACCCGGAACATCGCTTCAAATCCGTGTTTCGACAAGTCGCCGCGATTGCCAGGGCCGTATCGCCTCAAAGCTACGTCGGGGAAGGGTGGAACACCTCCGTTTCCAAAGTTCTCGACAACGCCATCGTGGGTTTTTGCCTCTCCGAAGGCATAATGTCACGGAACAAAAGCAACAGACGCAACAAGCAAGCGGCCCTCAATCTTTTGAAAGAGGCGGGGCTAGCCGATCCCCTGGAATTCGCCAAGCGGTTGAAGGAACTTGCGGGCACGGAACTGCCACCCCGGAGCTGAAATTGCATGCCGGCCCTCAGCCGCCCTGTCCTACGTTTAGCCCCTGCTAACGGCCGCCGGGCTTCGCCAAGTCCTCAGGACGCAGCGGCGCGCGTGGGCCGCGTCGAATGTGCGGAATCCAAACAATGTTCCTTTTTTCGTCGACTTCGAAGAGGATGCGGTACACGTTTCCGCGCTTCCCGTATAGGAGGTTGCGGATCTCGCGGTGCGATCTTCGCGCCTCCTGCACCAGCGGACACCGGTTGGGACTATGGTCCAGCGAGTAAAGAGAATCCAGCAGTCTGTCGAACCATTCAGGACCACGCAGCGGCGCTCTTTCAGTGACCCACTGATAGAGTCTCTCCGCGTCGGCCTTCGCGGAATCAGCGAGAACGACGCGGTATTGCATGCTTCTTCCGGAAGTCCTTCTCGAATTTCTCCAGGGGCGTCACTCTCCCGGCCTCCACGTTGGCAAGGCCGCGCTTGATCCCTTCGAGAGCCTCCATCTCGTCGATGTAGTCGAGCAGTTTCTGGTAGGAGGCGGCGTCCTGCACAACCACTTCCGCCTTGCCGTTGATGGTGAGGACCACCGGGTTGCCCGTTTCGCGCATCTGTTCCAGGAACTCCCGGCTGTTCCGTTTGAAATCGCTCAGAGAGCGGATATCGTTCGCGATGTCGAGCGTACGACCTTGAATTTGCATTTAATTTGATGCTAACACGGTCCGCCGCCACCCGCGCATTCGCCAGCCCGCCATTTGAGTTAAAAGAAAGGTTATTATATCCTAGAGAAAATGGCGCGGCTATCCAAAACCATCGATACGGGCCTGCAGCAGTATTCCATCGGGCCGAAACTGCGCCGCCTGCGGCTGCGCAAAAGCATGGGTTTGGTGCAACTGGCCAAGCATACCGGCCTTTCCCCGGCCATGCTTTCCAAACTGGAGCGCGGCGTGATGCATCCCACCTTGCCGACGCTGTTGCGCATCGCCATGGTCTTCAGTGTGGGCTTGGACTACTTCTTCAATCCCGAGCCGAAGCCCATGTTCGAAATCGTCCGCCGCCGCGACCGCTTGCGGTTCCCCGAAGCGCCGGACGTTCCCGATGCCGCCTATTTCTTCGAGAATCTCGATTTTCCGGTGGCCAACCGCCGCTTCGATGCTTACTATGCCCAGTTTCTGCCGGTACCCGCCTCCAGCGCCCGGCCGCATGCCCACCCCGGCATCGAGTTCCTGTACGTGATCGCGGGGAAACTGGTGCTGCAAATGAGCGACGAGCCACACATCCTGGCCACCGGCGACGCCGTCTATTTCGATTCCACGGTCATGCACAGCTACCGCAGCGGGACTCCCAGGACTTCCACGGCTTTGGTGGTGACCGCTGGGACGCCGTAGGTTCGGCGGTGGGCGGCAGCGGCAAAACTCTCAAACAAATTGCGTTGTTCGTAACCTATAGCACTGTATATAGATAAAATTCTTGACGAAACACTATATATTGGGGCATCATTACGAATGCGCGACAATTAACGGAGGGAAACCCATGGGACAGCTTACCGTAGACCT
>JBEKCU010000445.1:0-2995 GCA_050014735.1 Candidatus Acidiferrales bacterium
ACTTCCGTGAGGCAGACCGCAGGCTTGCGCGTAGGCGTCAACGTTGGCCACGGCATCGCTCTCGCGGCGCCAAAGTGCATTTCCCACAATGGAGCCCGCGTTCCGGACCGCCAACACTTCTCCTTTCAGCCAACCTCACGGCCGGGCGTCGGGAACGGGCCTGCGTTGCCCATTTTCATGGAACGGCGTTTACCGGGAAATGCCGAATCGCCTGGCAGGGCGATACCCTGGTAGACTCTATGCCTCAGCTTTGCTCAAAGAGAATTACTCTGGAAGGGTTCACGCCAAACGGCCTGGAAACTTCTGGAGTCTCGTAAAGCGCGGCTTGAAAGGGACCTACATTTCCGTGGAACCATTCCACCTATTCCGGTACCTTGATGAACAGGCCTTCCGTTATAATAACCGCAAGATGAACGACCGCGACCGCTCCAACATCGTCGTACGCGAGATCGTAGGCAAGCGGTTGACTTGGAATCAGCTTACCGGCAAGACTGAAGAAGACCTAGGACACTAGGACACGAAGTCACCCAATAAACGGCAGGGGTGTGGCAAGCGGCATAAATCCTAGATGTGTAATGGATCAAGCCTTGAAGCTATGCCCTCGATCGCAGCACTTTGTAATTCGGGACTTTCGGACTGGGCCATAATGAACTTTTCAAATGTTGCTCGATCAATCTTGACATTAGCGGGGCGCACGTCGGAGAGGTACTGGGCGATAACGGTAGGACGCGCTATCAGCCCATCGTACTCTCTAGTTATCCACGCGTTCATGTCGGCGGCCTGAAGAGGCAATACCTCCTTGTCATCGAGGTGGAAACAGTTTCCCAACGAAGGGAACAACATCTTAAGCCTGTTGCAGAATATGCCCTGTAACCGCATTTCCAGGTTACTCTGACGATCAAAGATGAAATCAATTTTCTTGTCTTTAGTATCTCTCAGTTCCGCTAATGCCCTGAGGATTATCCCAATAGCAAGGAAAAAGTAAGGACTTTGATATTGTGCGTCTATATGCTGTTTCAATATGGCGTCATATTCAATACGTGTAAGGGAAGCCGATACACTGAACTGAACGAAGTCTGGGATGATACTGGAGAGTCGAATAAGTTTAGCGTCACGCTCCCTTTGGTTCCATCCGGCGAACTCCCTTTTGAAACCCATCGCCTCGCGCATTTTGCAGTACTGAATACGACGTGGCTCGCGAAGACGAGTGGACCACTCTGACCAGAACTGATTCCATCTGTCAACAGGGGCCACAAAACCGCCAAGTGCAAATACCGGATCGTTGTCGGCGCTACCGCTGTCGTCTATGAACGCTTGAAGGATGACCACTTTTCTGTCTCTCTGATCCGGAGCAAAGCCACAATACAACCTGTCGAAGTTGCTGCTCAGCGAGTTGGCAACTATCGATCTCAATTACGGCGGTGCTTGACGTTGACGACACCTTTCAAGCACACCAAAAATGCCATCCGTCACGCGCCGTCTTCCGATGCTGCAAACATCGGCCCCGCGAGACCATCCAAATATCGGGGGCGGCTTCTGTCGCCCCGTCGCCTTCAGAATTGTACCATCTCTTATCCGCGAACGGTGCTATGATCGGCCCGTGAAGGGCATATGGCTTTTGCTCGCGGCGCTTGGCCCTACTGTCCTGATTTCCTGCGATACCGGCCATAATGCGGACACTCGGCACGGAGAAAAAATAACCGCCAGACCCGCCGATAGCGCTTCCCCGCTCGCTCCCGTTCCAGCAATACCCGGCACGTACATATTGGGCAGCGGTGGCGCGTTATGCGGGAAAAAAGAACTGGAAACCGCGCTTGCCTATAAGGCGATCTACGATGGCGACAAGGCTGGAGCACTCAGTTTGGTCGCACGGGGTGATGTTGATTATCTGGAAGCGGGCACAACCGTCCATGCCTTTTCTGAATCCGCCGGAGGACTCGTATCCGTCACGGTAATGTCTGGAACCAACCTAGCTAAGACTTGTTGGATACCCATCAAAATGCTTGGGGCGCAGGACCCCTCGGGCCGTTAGTGTACAGAAGCCTTGCATGCATCAAGCTGCCGCATATCGCTAATCGTCATTTCCAAAATCGGTTTGTTTCGAAGATGTTTGCATATTCTGGCTTCTTCTCTCGCAAGTTCGGATTTTCGCTGCTCCAACTTGAGCGCCTGTGACTCTGCCGTTGCCCGGTCGGGCGGCGGAACAGGCTCGGGACGATTCACCACTCGCGCAAGGCAGATGACAAGAACGATGACGGCGATGACAACGACAATCCTCACAATGGCCCAGCCGTCCTCGTTCAATTGGGCGAACTGTTCCTTTGCGCTCTTCATAAGCGCTCCTTTTTGCGAAGTGTGCGCATGGGCGGAAGTGGCGGAAGTATATAGCATCATTCGTACCATTGCGGCGTGCGCCTATAGCACGGGGCGAAGCCTTAGCATAGCCTCGGAGAAAGACTACGGTGGACCCATTTCACGTTATTTTTGTGCTCGGGTTTTGATTCCAGGCGTTACGCTTCTTTGTTTGACTGTATGGGCATCGATTGAAGGGGGTGCTTCTCGGTTCCGCCCGTCTGCCTCTGGCTGCTCGCTATCCTAGTCCATTCGCCCCTCAGACATGCTGAACCCGTGACTGGTGCCCTTATAGTCGTAGGTGCCGCTTGCAGTGTAATGGTCCTTCCCGGCTCCATCGTATGAAACATTTATGACGATCTGAAAACCTGGTGCGCTATTGATCGGAAGCGTGGCTGCGTTAAGCCCAATGGAAATATGAAATTCGCTGTCAGGCCCAAGAAACACTTCCTTGCCAGAACTGACGGTTTGGTTGCCGCCAGCGGCTCTCAACTCAATAGTACTGCTGATTCTTCGGGCGGGGACAGTTCCCTTATTTCGTACTGTCACTATAACCTCGGGGCCTGGGAGCCTAATGCGGTCAAGCTCCACTTTCGAGACGTTGACGTAGGGTCTGTACGCGGACTGGATAATCTCCCTTGTC
>JBEKCU010000446.1:0-2995 GCA_050014735.1 Candidatus Acidiferrales bacterium
TCTGCCATCGGGAAATACCCTCGAAGGTACCGTGATTTTCAAAGGCGTCGAAAGCGATTTCGCGACACAGCGCGACGTCAGCCGGACCAAGCGCGACATCAAGACATTTTCCATTAAAGTTACCGTGCCCAATTCCGGACGCCGGCTTATGTCGGGCATGACCGCTACGGTTTTGCTGCCGCCCCTTCCATCGACACTTCCCTGGTGGCAGAGGCTCCTCTCCTCCTTGCACCCAAATATGGATTCCCTCGCCGCATGATTGCGGAGCAGCACATCGCGAGCCCCACGGATACCGCGGAAACCAACGCCATTGAAGTCACAAAGCTGACGAAGAAGTTCGGCGACTTCGTGGCCGTAAACGAAGTGAGCTTTGTAGTGCATACGGGAGAAATCTTCGGCCTGCTCGGGCCGAACGGGGCGGGCAAGACAACGCTCATTCGCATGATGACGACGCTGGCGCCGCCAACCTCCGGCGTGGCCATCGTGAGTGGACACAATGTTGTGAGCGATTCCGATGGCGTTCGCCACGCGATCGGCGTGATCCCGCAGGCGCTTACGTCCGATCCCGAGCTGACAGCGCGCGAAAACATAATGATCCACGCGAAACTTTACGGCCTGACCAAAGCACAGCGCGCAGAGGCAATCCCGCGCCTTTTGGAAGCCGTCGGCCTCGCCGAGTTCGCCGACAAACTGGTCGGAAGCTTTTCGGGCGGAATGCGCAGGCGCCTGGAGATTGCCCGCGGCTTGGTGCACTCGCCAAAAATTCTCTTTCTCGATGAGCCGACAACGGGGCTTGACCCAGTCTCTCGCACGGCCGTCTGGGAGATGATCAACAACTTGAAAGAAGCCGCCGGCCTGACGATTCTATTGACAACGCATTACATGGACGAGGCCGACCGGCTCTGCGACCGGATCGCGATCGTGGACCATGGAAATCTTGTGGCACTCGATACGCCGACAAAGTTGAAAGATAGTGTGCCGGGAACGGACATCGTCGAAGCGGAATTCGAGAATCCGCCCGCGAATTGGAACATGGCCCTGGAAAAACTCGAAGGCGTAACCACCGTGAAATCGAGCGACGGCCTAACACGTATTGCGTCCGCGAGCGGACCGCTGACCGTCGGAGAAGTGATGAACCTGGCGCGGGACAACCGCGTCAACGTGCGCCGCGTTTCCGTGCAAGGCACGACGCTCGATGACGTGTTTCTGTACTACACCGGCCGCCAGCTTCGGGACGCGGCTTCCGAAACCGTGCACCGCGATATCGGCCATTTGTACAAGTAGAGGCAAATTCTCGTTCACATGAAACTGCAACGCATCTTCGCCATCATCGAGCGCGACATGCGGAAATTCTTCCGCAGCCCGGCGCTCATGATGAGCTCCATGATTTTCCCGCTCATGCAGCTCATCGTGCTGGGCTACGCATTCGGAGGAAAAATCAAAGGCATCAAAATCGCCGTCGTGGATGAGGACCGTTCCGCCGAGTCGCGCGATATCCGGCAGCGATTCGACGCCATCGTGGCGGGCCCGCAGACGATCAAGATCGCAAATTACTCGTCGATCTCTGACGCGGAGATCGACTTGCGCGCGGGATTTGTGCGGGGAATCGTCTACATACCCGTCGATTTTTCGAAGCGCGTGAATCAAGGCAACCGGCCGCGCATCGCGTTTATCGAGGACAATACAGACAACTTCGTGACCAGCGAACTCCTAACGCGAATGCAATCGCTTGTTCAGGACATCAACCAGGGACTGAACCCATTCCAGCCGGGACAGCCGCTGACGGTGCCAATGCCGCGCCTCAATCCGCTTGTCGATCTGCAAGTCGTCGAACTTTACCCTTACATCGAATACATCAAGTACCTGCTTTCGGGTTCGATCGCGATGTCGATTTTCATCGTTGCCATGATCGGCGGGGGTATCACATTCATCGATGACAAATCGCGCGGGCTTCACGAAGGCTATCTGGTCACGCCAATCAAGAAATCGGAATTGATTCTGGGCCTGATTTTTTCCGGAGCGATCAAAGGACTCATGGCCGGGACAACCATCACCATCATTGGCGGGTTGATCGCGGGAATCGACCGCCTCTGGGATCCGGTCCGGCTGATTTATCTAGGCGTTGTGCTTGCGACAACTTCAATTGCAATGATCAGCTTTATGTTTCTGCTGATGGTTCGCGTCAGTGACCCCCTGGTACCGCGCGCTATATTCGGCGTGCTGAATACGTTGCTATACTTTCCCTCGGGCGCGATTTATCCGGTCGAGGGCTTCCCGCCCTGGCTTCGTTGGATTTCCTACGTCGATCCTTTCACGTATGCTGTCGATGCGCTCAAGGCCTTACTCTTGAAGAATGCGGGGCTTCAAGCCATTTATTTGGACATTCTGATCCTCGCGGGATTTTCTATTGTACTGGTCAGTCTTTCTGTCGCATTCTTCAGGAGGCAGATATAAGATGCGGGAGGAGAAACCGTTCGTGGGCATACTCGATTACGGCGCCGAGGAACCGAAGTCAAAAGCGCTGCGCTACGTGGTCAGCGGAGTCGCGCTGGCTTTATTCATTGCTGGGGCCATGTGGTATTTCCTGCGCTTCTCCACGGAAAAGCGCACGATCTCGCACTTCATGGACGCCGTAATCACGGGGGACACCCAAAGAGCATGCGACATCTGGCACACGCACCATGGCTTTACCTGCCAGGATTTTATCAGCTTCTGGGGACCGAACGGTTACTACAGTCCGATAAAAAGCTACCGGATTGAAAGCGCCGAGGTACCGCCGAAAGGCGGAAGCGGAGTCGTCGTGACCGTGGAAATCAGCGGCTATCAGCCATTTCCCAAGCCCGAGGAAACCATCAAATTTGCGCAGAACCGCGAAGTGCAAATCTGGGTGGAGCGATCGGATCAATCGCTGAGTTTTCCTCCGCCGTAATCGCCAATCGTTTCCGGACTTGGTGCTTTAGAACGGACTTCCGTTTGCGGAAAAACTGAAGACGTG
>JBEKCU010000447.1:0-4418 GCA_050014735.1 Candidatus Acidiferrales bacterium
CCCGAACGAAACCTCAACAGGAAACTCATCTCCATTTTTGCGAAGGCCAATCAACTCGGTGCCTTGCCAATTGATGTGCCGATGATTGGTTTCCTGGTAGCGCTTGAGGCCTGCCTTGTGCAAGTCGCGCAGGTATTCCGGCATCAGTATTGTCAAAGGTTGCCCAATCAACTCCGATGGTTCGTAACCGAAGATTGTTTTGGTAGCGTGGTTGGCAAGCAGGATATCGCCTCTGTGGTCGATGCTCACCACGGCGTCGCTTGCGGCTTCGACAACCACACGATGGAATTCTTCTCCAATTCGGACTTGCGCCTCCAGCCCCTCAAGTATCACCCCGACTTCAACCCGAGTCAGCTCACGCAATCTTGCTTCCGCCTTTTCACGGGCGTTCATTTGCAATTTGAGATCGTCGACTGACACCGCGGCTTGATACGCCGAGGATGCGAATTTCTCGAGCGAATTCATCACGCGGTTATCTTCCGCGTCAAACTTTCGACGATCGTTGTGCATGATTGCCCATATCGTCCCGACTGCTTTGCCCCCAACGTAAAACGGCACCATGAGGCACTCATCCGCCGGAGGGCTGACGGGTACCAGATAGGGATAACGTCGCTCGAAATGTCGGAACAACAACGTTCGATTGGAATCGAGCACGTCTCCGCAGGGGCCGAATTCGCGAGGGGTCCCACCCCCGACGTGTGGACTCCACATGCCGGTGATAGCTGGCCAATAGAACCTTTGCCCGCCAACGTCCGGCGTTTTGCCATCCCTCGTTAGCAGGCTAAGGCCAGCAGAATCGCATTGGGTAATATCCTGGATTGTTTCAGCTAGCGTCTGAAAGATCGTGCTTGGTGAGTCGGCTAGCGCGCTGACCAGTGCCCGGAGAGCTTGGTTTTCTTTCTCGTAATTCGGCGAACGCGACGGACGACTTTGCAACTCCTCGGTGCAGAGGATCGATTCCAAAGAAGCCGCGCCCTGTGGAATTGAACTCGCTAGAGGATCTTTACTTGGTGATGCGGCGGATTCGCTCACGTTGCACCTCCGTGAAGGGAAGGCCGGATTGGCCTCAGAATTTGCGAGGCCGGGTAGCGCACAACAAGGTGCACCGTTTTGGCTAGGCCGTGATAATAGCAGCAAAGTCGAAGGTTGACTATCACAGGTTTATTTAGAGGGCAAGCCGAGCCGCCACCATTGCATCGACCGCAGCGCAACTCTAGAAGCTTTTAACCGTCTGCCTCTCTGAACGACTAGAACGCCGCCGCACGCCTCGCCAAAAGTTCCGCTGTAATTCCGCGCCGATGTGTCGACACTCTGTTCAGCTGACGACGGCCAATCAGCCATTCGGCACTTCATCACTCGAACCAATCCCGCGACGCTTGAGCGGTTAGGTCATTCACCACAAGTGAGTTCCTGCGAACACAAATTTACGATCGGAGTTTGGAAGACAAGATGCAATAAGCCGATTTGTAATCGATACCGTCTTGCGGGAGGAAAGTCGTGAGTTGCACACCGAACGAAGTGTTCGCGAACCATCAAATGGATTTCGGCGGCGTGGCTTCCCGCTATTCTCCCATGCTCTATCGAATCGCGCTTCGCAGGCTTCGCAATGTCGAGGACGCCGAAGACGCCCTGCAGGATGCTCTCCTATCCGCTCACAAGCACATTGGCGAGTTCCAGGGCCGCTCAAAGCTTTCCTCGTGGCTCACAAGAATCGTCATCAATATGGCAGGGATGAAGTTGCGTAGCCGCACGCGCCGAGAAATTGTCTCGCTGGATCAAGCTCCGGGAGACGGCGAGACAGCACTCGCAAATAAACTGGTCGACGCAAGACCGAATCCGGAGACCATCTGCGCCCAAGCGGAGATGGAGGACAGGCTGCGCACTGCCGTCGCCCACATTTCTCCAAAGCTGCGTGTTGCGTTTCAGATGCGCGAAATTGACGGCTTTTCCACCATGGAGACCGCATATATGCTGGGAATCAGGACGACGGCCCTAAAGTCCCGCCTGAGGCGCGCGCGAATGGCAATCGGACTTTATCTCGATCGAACAAATTGTGCGCGCCCGGCGCAAGAATCGACGATGGCGTCTGGAAATCGAACAGCCGAGTTGCTGCAGGCACGGAAATATTCGCCGGCGAAGCAAAAGAATGCGAGTGTGGAGTCCCAACCAAATCTCCCCAAGTGTCGCGAGAAACTCGCGGGTAATACAGCCATCCGAACTCACTAAATCAAGACGAAGGTGCGCAGTGGCATGACCGAATATTCGGAGGGCGCTATTGCCTCCTCGCCGCTTCCGCAATCAGACTCGCACGTCCAGGACTTTATGACGTTCACCACATAAACCCACCACCCGCCACGATCCCTCGAATGCGCCCCGCACATCAATCCGCCGGGCTACGCCACGTAGCTAAGCGAGCGGGGTGAATCAGCGAATGCTGATTCGCTCCGCCGTTCTCTGCGGTTAAAAATTCTAATTGTGCCTCCTGTCTTATCTCCTCGGTTCGAGCGCGACTCCACAAACTACCTGTGTCTTCGCGCGCTGACCTGGTTGGCGGCGGGCACGAGGCAGCGGCACTCCTGAATTAACATCGCAACACACTCCGAAGCCGCCAAAATGCCAGGGATCGCGCGACGTGGCGGCGACATGTGAGACGACCCAACGACACTTCGATAGACAGGAACATCTCGTCACGCCTGGAAAATTCTAACTAACCCGTGTCAGGTCAACGGCGAGTTGCAGGTGGTGGCCTGGCCTTCGATTGGAAGAGAGCGTGCCCATATAGGGAAAGAATGCGTTGCTCAGTTCATGCCGAGAGCCGAGAAGAGAGTGACGAGACGATGACCGCACAACTCAAAAACCCAGAACCACTCGAAAGGAGCACGCGATGAAACAACCGGAGAACAAATCACGCCGTTTCTTTCTCCAGGCAAGCTCGATGTTAGGTCTGGGAGCCGCATTCAGACCAGCGACGCTCAGCGAAGCATTTGCAGGTTAAGAACTTTCCGGCAACAGACATTACCGAATTACGCAGGCGCGTAAACGCGACGAGGTGGCCCGAGCGGGAACCAGTCACCGATGCAACGCAAGGCGTGCAGCTTGCGACGACTCAGAAGCTCGCGCGTTATTGGGCGACTGATTACGATTGGAACAAGTGCGAGGCGCGCCTGAACGCCTTGCCGCAATTCATCACGACGATCGATGGGCTCGACATCCACTTCATTCAAGTCCGTTCGAAACATCCGAACGCTTTGCCGGTGATCATCACGCATGGATGGCCAGGATCGATCATTGAGCAGCTGAAAGTCGTTGGGCCGCTCACCGATCCGACCGCGTTTGGCGGAAAGCCAGAAGACGCTTTCGATGTGGTGATCCCATCGCTGCCGGGCTACGGGTTTTCAGCCAAGCCGGCCGCGACCGGTTGGGACCCGGACCGAATCGCACGCGCTTGGATCGTATTGATGAAGCGCCTGGGGTACCAACGATTCGTGGCGCAAGGCGGCGATTGGGGAAATTGCGTCACGGAGTTGATGGCTCTGAAGGCGCCTCCGGAATTGCTCGGCATCTCCACCAACATGGCGGCGACTGTTCCAGCCGACATCGACAAGGCTGCGCTTGCTGGCGCCCCGCCCCGGGCCGATTTTTCAGCCGACGAACTGCGCGCGTACAACCAGCTGGTCTTTTTCTATAAGCACGGCCTTGGTTATGCCGGGGAAATGGCGAATCGCCCGCAGACGCTGTACGGCATTGCGGATTCGCCGGTCGGACTCGCGGCGTGGATCCTTGATCACGATGCAGCCAGTTACGCGTTGATTACACGTGTATTCGACGGGAAACCCGAGGGCCTGACGCGAGACGACATTCTCGATAACATCACGCTCTACTGGTTGACGAATACGGCGGTCTCATCGGCGCGACTCTACTGGGAATACAAGGGCGGCTTTTTCGACGTCAGGAACGTCACCATCCCGGTTGCCGTGAGCGCCTTCCCAGACGAGATCTACCAAGCGCCAAAGAGCTGGGCCGAGAAAGCCTACCCGAAACTGATCCACTACAACCGGCTGCCTAAGGGCGGCCACTTCGCAGCCTGGGAGCAACCGCAACTTTTTACTGAAGAGCTCCGAGCATCGTTCAAATCGCTGCGTTAGCCGAGTATCTAAATAGAGGAGAATTTAATTAATGTCACACCATTATTCGGGTCCGGACTATGGCTTCCCCCAGGGGGACGCCCGCCTCGATCTTACTGACCTGTACGCATTCCCCAAGCCGGAGGATCCCGGCAAATCAATCCTGATCATGAACGTCCATCCATCCGTTGGCGTGATCCCGCCCGCGCCAACGACAGACGAACCCTTTGCGCCCAACGCGGTATATGAGCTAAAGATCGACACGAACGGCGATCTCATTACGGACATCGCATT
>JBEKCU010000448.1:0-2983 GCA_050014735.1 Candidatus Acidiferrales bacterium
CTGCACTTGAATCGGCAAGCCGTTTGTCGTATGCGATGCCAGAGCACCTACTGCGAAATCATCCCAATCGAGTGCAGCCACTTCTCCACCAATTGAGGCCACCTCGTAATTGGGAGTTCGGTGCGCCGCAGCCCAAACGCGTGCCCACCCTGCGCATACAAATGCATCTCCGCAGGAGCGCCAGCCTTACTCAGCGCAACGTAGTAAGCCAACGAATCGTCCACGTTGTCCACGTGATCATCTTCGGCCTGCAGCAAAAACGTAGGCGGCGTCTGGCTAGTGACAGGAATATCGGGATTCGACTCGAGATCTTTATCGGCACTTGCTGCGTGACGGACCACATACTTTCTGGCACCCTGGTTAGCGTCCCATTCCGCTGCGGAAACCGACAGATGTCCCGGATATATGGCCACCGCGAAGTCGGGGCGGCAGCTTGCTTTGTCGGCGACATCGACAGCCGAGTATAGACGCATCGCGGAATACGCGCTAATAGCCGCCGCCAGGTGCCCTCCTGACGAAAATCCAAGCACTCCAATCTTGCGGGGATCGATATGCCACTCGGCGGCGTGAAAACGCACCAGCCCCACGGTCCTCTGCGCATCTTCCAAGGCTATCGGTGATTCCGGATATGGCCCTGATTTCGGATACGATGCCGATTTCGGATATAATTCGTTACCCGGCACACGGTACTTCAAAAGCGCACAGGTGATCCCCTTAGACGTCAGCCAGTCGCAGACCTCCGTGCCTTCGAGGTCGATCGCGAGGATCTGATATCCTCCGCCCGGAAACACGACGACAGCAACGCCCGTATTCTTCCCATTTGGCGAATAAACCATCATCGTTGGCCGCGACACGTTGCTCACCGCAACGTCCGGTCTGCCGGCGACCTGCTCCTCCTTCCCCGAAGTCGTGGCAACCTCTGGCCCAGCGACGGGCTGCGGATCAGGCACCGACCCAGGCCATATTGGCACTTGCGTATGTCCTGAAGACGGCTGCCAGACAACCGTCTGCGCGCTAAGGCTGCCAAGCGCAAACAAAGCGTAGAGAAAAGAGATCGATGCTTTCATCACAATCCCCCAACGTAATCTAACGCACGGCGCCCCAAGTCTCGGCGGCTCGGGTTGATGATAGTCCAAGAGAAGTGAAGTCTTGATGCGTCGTGTTACCGATAACTAACCCAGCCTACCGAACTTCCGATACGGCTAATTGCTGAATTGAGCAGAACGCCGCGATCGGTTTGGCACGCGAACGCGGGGCAGTATATAGTGTTTTTTGGCGGTACCGGAGTACGTCGAAGTGTTGCCGGCCGTGATTTTACGAGGGAATTGCCCTTACCCGCATGAGCGTGGACATCGTCAAGCAGTTGGATCGCGCAAAGCGTTTCGTCGAGAAGAGCCGCCTCGATGACGCGATTGAAGCCTATCGAACCGTGCTTGGCACCTTTCCAAACCATCTCGAATCCATTCAATCCCTGGGCGATCTCTACACAATGCAGAACCGGCCCGACCAGGCGGCGATTTACTACGGGATGCTGTTCGACCGCTTCACCACCCCACGCGAAGAGCCGAAGGCGCTCGCACTTTACGCGCGCTTCTTGAAAACGCAGCAGCAGCCGCCGGAACGTGTCGCGCGATATGCCCTGATGCTTCAGAAGCAAAATCGGGCCGAGGAGGCGATCGAGCAATTCATGTCCGCTGCGCTGGCATTCGATCTCGGCGGCAAGGGAGATGAAGCGCTGGCGTGCTTCGTGCGCATCGCGCAAATCGAACCCGACAATCGCGACCGGCATCTCGCCGTGGCCGAAATGGCCGAGCGGCTGGGAAATGCCGCGGCGGCTGCGCGCGGATATTTGCGCGCGGGGCAACTCACCACGGGAAATGAGGCGGAAGCGCTGGGCTATTTTGCGCATGCGCACAGGCTCTTGCCGAGCGATCGCAGCACGGCGCTGCTATACGCGCAGGGCTTGCTGCGCAACGGCGACGCGGCGGCGGCCGCAGCCCTCCTGCTCCCGCTGGCGGAGACCGAGCGGGATGTGAACTTCCTGGAAACCTACGCCGACGCGCTGATGCGCTCCGGCCAATTGGATAACGCGCGCTCCGTTCTCGAGCGCATGACGAACCAGGGAGCCGGATCGGCGGAGAAATTTTTCGCACTCGCCGACGAATACCTTCGCGCGGGCCAGGAAGAAAAAGCGGTCGATCTTCTCGGAGTGACCAAGAAGAGCATGCTGGCGGGCCGCCGCGAAGCAGAGTTCGCAACGGCAGTCGACCAACTCGTCCAGTCCTATCCGAAATCGATTCAGCTGGCCGAATTCTGGTGCGCGATGTACAGCGAGTTGAACCGCGAATCCAAGTACTTCGATGCCCTGGTCCTTCTCTTCGATCTCTATCTTGCGAATGATCGGATTCCAGGGGCCTGCCAGTCCCTCGAAAAACTCATCGAAATCGATCCATACGATTCCCGTAACCAGCAGCGCCTGGATCTGCTTCAGGGCCGGTCGGACGATGCATTTTTGGGCCAGCTGAGGTCGCGACTGTCAAACGCCGCGACGCATGGGACGCAAACAGCTTCGTCCCAAACATCGCCGGCGAAAAACAATGAGCCTTCCCCGGTGATTCTCGAGGATGTTCAAACCGGGCAAACTCTCGAAGACCTGCTGGTGCAGGCGGAAATTTTCATTCAGTACTCGCTGCAATCCAAGGCGATCGAGCGCCTGCAAAGGATTGCCGAGTTATTTCCTGGCGAAGAAGAGAATAACGAGCGCCTGCAAGGGCTCTTCGAGGCCGCTCACTGGTGGCCTCAGGAGGGTATGAGCCCGCCCAGGGTTGAGCAAAGGCCCGAGCGTCGTCAATCGATATTCACTGAGGAACTGGCGCCCCGGCCGTCCGCCTTCCCGCCCGAAACCCTTCGCGACCTTGCAAAAATTTCCGAAATTAATCAGAACGTTTTCCGCCAGCCGTCGCCGCGCGCGATGCTCTCGACT
>JBEKCU010000449.1:0-2980 GCA_050014735.1 Candidatus Acidiferrales bacterium
GCATCATCCCAACTCTGCGGAAGAAGGCGACACCGCCAATATCAAGCAGAACACCACGAATGAGGGTTACTTCCGCGGCCGGCGGCAATCCTAATATGTATCGTTTTCTCGAAGGTACGGCACGTATAGCTTAAGCGACCCTAAGCACCGCTAAAATTAGGGGGTTGTGACGTACGTCACGGTAGGCCCTCAGTGCCGTGATGCAGCGATTCCGTCGCTATCGAAGGCACAGCGGACATTCGCAGCGGACGCTCGAACCGACGTGCATGACCCAACTGCGACATTTAGCATGCGCAGCGTACAGTTGTCCTATGGCGCCTTTGTAGACTGTCCTGCTCAGCCGCGTCGTCTGTCATGGCGACGCGTGCCGCTTCCCCCTAGCATCGTCCGAGCGCCTCAATCTCATCAAGATTCAGTCCCAATCACTGCGACTAAGGCCTCTCGGGGGATTACTGACATCGTGAAGTTGTACGCAGTTCTGTGCGCGGTCGCGCTTGCGGGCTGCGCAACGTTTCACGTTGAGCCGACTAATCAACCATTGCCGACGGTTGGAAGCAACCTGGCCGGGATTGATCCCGGGCTATCGGGTGATGAGGGAGATCTTTTTGTAGGACTGGCATTTTCTGGAGGCGGAATGCGAGCAGCCGCCTTCTCTTATGGTGTGCTTGCCGAGCTTGATCGCACGTTGATTCGCTCCAAAAACTCGACCACTCGATTGATTGATCACGTTGACTTCCTGTCCGGTGTTTCAGGCGGGGCGATCACGGCTGCTTACTTTGGTTTGAACGGACGCTCCGCGCTTAGCGATTTTCGTGAGAGGTTTTTGATGCGCGACGCCGAGGAATCCCTCTCAAGCATCTTCAATCCGATAAGTGTCGCGCACGCATATGAAGGTGGCATAAATGGTTCTCAGCAGTTTCCGCGTTGGCTCGATGACAATCTATTCCATGGTGGGACCTTCCGACAGCTTAACCCCGAACACCGGCCGCGCGTCTGGATCAACGCTTCGGACATTTTCAATCGTACGCCGTTCGTATTCAGTGACGAGACCTTCGGCGCTATCTGTAGTGATCTGGCGTCATATCCCATTGCGAACGCCGTTGCAGCATCGGCTGCGATGCCGGTAATTTTTGCTCCTGTCGTGCTGCGAACGTTTCCTGACCGCTGTACGTCCGCGATGCCCAATTGGGTTCAACGGGCGCAGCGTGAAGCGACGGCTCCTCCCATTCTGAAGGCGTACGGCAACGCCCTAACCCGTTACCGGGACGGCTCTATGTCCTATATCAAGCTTCTCGACGGAGGCCTTGTCGATAACTATGGGCTGTCCGGCTTCACGATTGCCAGACTCTCGGCAAGTACGCCGTACGCTCCCTTAACCGCAAGGGAGGCGGCGAATGTAAGACGCCTACTGTTTCTCGTTATCGATGGAGGTAAGGGACCTACCGGAGACTGGGCAAATACCGCAGAAGGTCCCACAGCTCCGGAGATTATCTGGGCCGCCGCTAATACGGCAATCGATTCTAGCGTCCGCTCAAGTTATACGGCCTTTGATCGCACGATGTCTGAGTGGCGCGATGCGTTGATTCATTGGCGGTGCGCTCTTTCGGTGGAGGAGCAGCGTAAATATGGCGTATCAAACGGATCGAGTTGCCGAGACCTGAAGTTTTTTGTCGGATTTGTCAATTTTGACGATCTTGGCAAACAACGTGCAGATGAACTCAATTCCCTTCCGACGCGTTTCAAGATGGCGCCGCAGACAGTGGATCTAGTTATTGGAGCAGGGCGCGACGCGCTTCAGGCAAATGCAACCTTTCAGGCCTTTTTGGCGCACCCTTAATACTCATGGATCAGTTGCTTTGGGGTGCGGATCAGCGACGCTGACGTACCCTCATTCCTAGTGTTTAGAACGCGGGCTGAATGATTCGTGGACGGCCCCTCCGCGCGCGTGAGCACCATGGATCGCTGCGAAATTGATGGCCGATAAATTCTGGAAGGCCTGGAAAAACTGAACCGCACACAAGGGCATCGCCTTCAATGAGCACTTCTCCGGTGACGGCGCCGTGATCTACAAGTACGCGCGCGCGCTCACCTGCGAGGGCATCGTGTCAGAGCGGCTCGGGTCATCATATCGGGCCGGCCGCTCGCCTCTTTGGTTGAAGATCAAAAACCCGGCAGCACCGGTGAACGGATTCCGGAAAGCGTCTGGCGGAGCAAGTGAGATTCGAACTGACAGTACGGTTACCGGTATGCGGAAGAAATTAGCCGAATGGTCCGCCGCACCCGGGTACGCAGTGCGATCGAACCGGGTCTCCGGCTGGTTTCTCCAGAAAACGGGAACAATGCCGGAAATGCAGGGAGATTTTGGGTGCGGTGAATAGAAATAGGACCGGATTGGGAATATGGAGACTCGGCGCCCGAGGCAGGAAGCCCGCAGACGGCGGACTTTTTAGCGACATTGTGGTGAATATCTCTAAAGCCTGGACTGGCTGGCTGACGACGCAGTCCACCGCGAACCAGTCTCAGCCCCAAATTCCCTGCTAACAGGGAAATAAACAGGGAATTTCGCCGTTTCAGGCACGTTGCTCTATTTTTCTCGCCCGGACCGCCAGCAAATTCAAAGAGTTCCGGTCGGATTCCCTGAGCAGGCGAACAGGGAATTATCGAGTGCTTTGCAGGGAAAATTTCTTGAGCAACAGGGATTTGTACCGCGCGGATCCGTCATTCTCGGGCATCAGCAACGACGGTCAAATATTCACGAAGCGCCGAGGCCTCACCTGCCGCTTGGGCGCAAATCGATACTCCTGCCGGATAAGCTAATGATCCGTTGCGCATCACAAGATTTCCGGCGTCGTCGCTGGTTAGTACACGAACTTCTCGTGCACTACTTTTCCGTTCGACCACTCCTGAATGGCGACCTCACTCATTTTAAGCGTTCCCCAGTCGGCATGATCGGCATCGATGCGATAAACAATGAACGCCT
>JBEKCU010000450.1:0-2976 GCA_050014735.1 Candidatus Acidiferrales bacterium
AGGAAGAAGATAGACGACAAGAAGAAGGGAAACGGACCTAGGCCACCAAGCACAGCTCCAACCACCCCGACACCCACCGCGGAGTTCAAGGAGGGCAAACCGATCTTCGGGAGCAGACCGCCCCAACAGCCGGTTGAAAGCCGGAGCCTTTTCGATAATCCGGCGTCGGCGGACAACGCCACGACCGAGGACGACGCCAGCAAAACTCCGACAGCGCCCGAGCCACAGCATCCCCACGCATCAACGAGTTCTTAGAATACCGCACGATGCATCGGTCGCACGCGCCTGCGTCCGAAGAAAGCCTTGTCCATGGCAAGGGCGTAGCCGCGATATAGCACCACCGCTGCCGCAGGGGCGGGCAGGAGCAGGCGACCCGTCGGCGACCGGAATGTGCGCTCGGGCGGCTCACCCGCCAGAGCGCGACTGCCTCGCGGAGTCACGTCTGGGCGTAGACTGCGCAGATAGATGGTTAGGCGCCACGCTCAGCAACTATCGCAACCGACGTTTTACGGGGGAGGCTGTCAGCCCGGCTTTAAAACGTTCCCACGCCGACAACGTAGAGGTCCCCGAATGCCCGATAAGCGAGGCGGTCGGCAAGTATTGAAACATTGCACCAACCGAGGTGAAGCGTTTCTTGCTTGTTGATCGAGTAATAAAAATTGTATCCGTCGATGTAAACGTTGACGGTTCTACCCGGCTGTCCCGGTCTGATCATACGAACATTATAGGCCCTGTTGCTCAAGCGTCTTGTGGTTCGCTGATGGCTATGACAACCGCTGTCAGTTGCCACTGGTCGCCCTGTTGCCGATTCATCGGCCACGAGATCGCAACTCCAGGCGACGGCACTCCGGGCTGCCAATTACCTCCCCATCTCCATCCGCAAGCCCTTCGAGTCCACACCAGGCGCTTCTGGGGATCCTGTTGCTCAGAACGTCGGGTTCGGGACCACCGGCCGGGCCAACGTCCGAGATGGCGACAAATCGTCAACTTGGATTTGCAGGCGCTACGACGCCACGCAGGATCTGCTAGCGCGGCACACCGGCAGCCATAACGCTGCCGGAAATCCCTACTGCACGCCCGGCCCCCCGTCGCGCGTGGCACAGTCGCGAATCGCGCACGCAACTTCACGGCTCACGTCGGCGCACTATTTTTCTCACTATCAGGGAATGCTCAGGAAGTTCTCTTCGAATCTCTAACTCGGTGCTCACGGGCACAACGCCAGTCTCCGCAGGAACACGGACAACTGGAGGCCGACCACGAAACAGAGCTTCCAGTTGATCGGGATTTAGGCTGTCCAAAAATGGACTTCGCATGGGCACCTCCTGGCAGGTACCTCCCGTTGGTGGATCAAATGCCTCCAGGTCACGTTCGTAGCGTATGATTTGAAGCGTAATGGAGTAAGCGGCAGCACTCAATACATCCGGGGTCACCTTCGAGATTGGCAATAGCTTGGGAAAGCGCTTTCCGTATCGAAATGCGTATCGGCGCGGGCCAAACAAGATCCCGGCCGCGGCGGTCGTATAACCTTCCAACAAATCAGCTTGTATAACCGTCGCCCGGTATAGGTATTTACCCGCCCCAGATTCGTCGTATGCGTCAACGTAGACACCGCCGAATGGAGCTACACCCTTGATATCGCCAGGGTCCGAGCCAAACAAATTGATTACTAATCCGTCAAGGGTATCAGCATCGGTCGCCTCAATCTCAATGGTTTTCTTGAGCGGGGTCTGCCATTGCTGTTTACGCTGAAACTCCTTATAATCGTCGATGTCAGCAAGATCGAAGGTGTCGCAGACTCGTTTGATTCTCTCCAAATACTCAATAGCCTGAGTGAACAGGTTAGAGGAATCGGACATACGCACTATCAATGAGGACTCTACATTAAGACCCGCTATTCCACGGCGCGTCCAATTATGGCTGCCGACCCATAGCTCTGCTGTACGGTCGCGCATCCAGAACAGCAGGATCTTCGCATGTATGAGATAGAGCGGCTCTTGTCTCTTATTATCCTCCCGATACGTCGCAATATCCTCACAGCGAATTCTAACTGAGGCACCCAGGCGAACCAGCGCCGCGAGTTGATCGATATCCGTTGGCAGATGACCGTCCACACACAAAAATCCGTCCGGCTCGGTCATTCTACTGGCGAGGAGTGGGCTAACAAAATCTGGAGGAACGGTCCAGTACGCGATTGACGAACGCAAGGTGTGGGCCCTCGCGATACAACTCGCGATCCGCGCTCGGACGTCTCGCGCATTCCAGTCAGGGGCCATTTCGATGCTTGAAATACCATCTATGTCCACGCTGCCAATGCCCTCCTTATTTTGATAAATAGCATTCGAAGATTGCGGGTTGGCGGCCAGCGCCGCAATCAGGGGATGACCGGATGCTCCGCGCGTACGTGCTCGGCAGGAAAATGCCCGCCGCGCCCGATACCGCCATCAAGACAGCGGCCACCAGCGAGTGCACAATCCAAACGCGGTTGAGTAGCATCACACAGCGAGATAGTAGCACGTGAGCGGCAGGGGGCGCTGCTCCCGATGCATCGAGCTTTCAAGCATGATCGTATTCGGCGTTTGACGTAATAGGCAGGCTGCACCCCTGGCGCGCTGCCCGCCATACCTCCCCCCCGGCGCGCCACCTCCGACGCTCATGCGCGGATCAAGTGTTCCCGGTGGACGTCAACTTGGCGAGAAACGGGCGTTGCTGACATCTGCTGGGCACAGCGGGGTTCAAGATCCTCCCTGACGCCGTAGCGTTCACTTTCGTGGCAGCCGACACTTGGAACGGGAAGACGATCAGCATTAATTCTGTCAGCCCACAAAGAAGGAGATTTGAAAATCAATGACCATCGAAACTATGGCTCGAGAATTCCGCTACGATTCCGTCCGACTCCCAGATCCTGATGCGAGGCTCACCGTAGAGGAAGTCCGCACTGCATTTTCGGCGACGTATCCGGAGATCGCGACGGCTGTC
>JBEKCU010000451.1:0-2951 GCA_050014735.1 Candidatus Acidiferrales bacterium
TAAGGCCGTGTCCGTGGTCAGCCAAGAAAACGTTGTCAACCAGCTGCAAGTTGCACCGTCCAAGTAGCTCGGTCCGAATGACTCGGTTGTTGTTGGTGAAGCTATAAGTAGAGCGTGCAAATCGATAGTCTGAACGAGGAGGCTTGATATGCGCACAGATTTTCGGACTGGATCGGTCGTATCTTTCGTGGTAGGAATTGGCTTGGGTGCCGTGGCTGCATTACTCCTGGCGCCCAAAACTGGCGAGGACCTGCGAAGTGAGATCGGTGAACGGGTCACCGAAAGTGCCGGAAAAATAGGTGCCAGCGGCAGAGAGATGAAGCAGCGCATTGAGAAAGTCGTGGCTCAAGCGCAAGATCGCGTACAGGATGCAGTCGAAGCCGGACAAGATGCCTATCAGCAGGCGAAGAGCTCTTAAATTCGCCAATTCGGGCTTAGGAACTGGGCTTGGACGCAAGCGCTTTCAAATGGCATTGCTCCGAGACTAAGGTTGTTCTTAACGTGAGAGGAGCAATCGATGAAAGCACGGGCGACAACTCTTAGAAAAGACAAATCGCTGCTGCTGAGTGTGGCGGAGTCGATCGGATCCGCGCTGGGCACGATCGCTGCGAAGGCCCATGTGGTGGAAGCTCTGGCGCGAGATCCGTGAACGCCTTCCGCGAGGCCCAGGGCGAGTCGGCTCGTGGGGGAGGCCAGTAAGCATCGACGCCATACCATAAACTCAACCCTAGAGGCACCCACGCGAAGCAGGTTGGCGAAGAAGACTCGGCGTGGTTCGCGTAAATCCGCCTCCTCCAGGCGGGGAGAACGGGCCGCCAGCACCAAGTCTCTCCACAAATAGCCAGTACTAAGCTCAAATGAGGTGCGAAGTGGCGGCAGGCCCGTTGAATTACCCCGAAACGTCAAAACGTCAGCTACCGATCGGGGCGGAAACGGGGGTGGAAGGCGGCGTTCACTTCCGCGTTTGGGCCCCTCAGCGCGGCCAGGTGCGCGCGATGCTGGAGTCCGGACCCGGCTCACCCGCCGTCGTATCCCTGGAGCGGGAGCCCGGCGATGAAGGTTACCATTCTGCGTTTTCCCCCCAGGCATCAGCCGGGACAATCTACCGGTACGAACTCGATAACGATTCACTCCATTATCCGGATCCGGCCTCGCGCTATCAGCCCGACGGTCCCCATGGTCCGTCGCAGATCGTCGATCCGCGTGCCTTCTCCTGGACCGATCAGAATTGGCGGGGCGCGACGCGAGAAGGCCAGATCATCTATGAGATGCATATCGGAACGTTCACCAGGGAGGGGAATTGGCAGGGCGCACAGCGCGAGCTAGCGGAGTTGGCCAAGATTGGCGTCACCATGGTGGAAGTTATGCCCGTGTCCGATTTTCCGGGACGCTTCGGCTGGGGTTATGACGGCGTTGGATTGTTTGCACCGACGTGGCTTTATGGTGAGCCGGACGCCATGCGTTCGTTCGTGAACGAAGCGCACGCTCAGGGAATTGCCGTGATCCTCGATGTCGTCTATAACCATGTGGGTCCGGACGGCAACTATCTCGGCGCGTTCTCGCCGTGGTATTTCAGCCAAAAACACAAGAACGATTGGGGCGACGGGATCAATTTTGATGGCGAGCACTGCCAGCCGGTCCGTGAGTTTTTCACGGCCAATGCCAACTATTGGATTAGCGAGTTTCATCTGGACGGCCTGCGTCTGGACGCAACGCAGGAAATCCACGATGACTCGCCGCAGCACATCCTCTGCGAGATTGCACGATCGGTTCGTAGTACCGCGGCAAATCGTAGGGTGGTTCTGATTGCCGAGAACGAGTCGCAGAAGACCCTTCTCGTCCGCCCTGAGAATGAAGGCGGATATGGTCTGGATGCGCTGTGGAATGACGATTTTCATCACAGCGCGCTGGTGGCCCTTACCGGGCGCAATGAAGCTTATTACTCGGATTATCTGGGCAACCCGCAGGAGTTCGTTTCGGTTGCGAAGTACGGCTATCTGTATCAAGGTCAGTGGTACCGATGGCAGGGTCAACCCCGGGGCACGCCAAGTCTCGATTTGCCGCCTACGGCATTCGTTAACTTCATTCAGAATCACGATCAAGTGGCGAACACCGCGCGTGGCGAACGTCCCAACATGGTTGCGACAGGCGGCAAGTACCGCGCCATAACGGCACTGCTGATGCTCATGCCGGGAACCCCGATGTTATTTCAGGGGCAGGAATTTGGCGCCACCACCCCGTTCCTCTATTTCTGCGACCATAAAGCGGAAATTAGCAAGCAGGTGCGAGAAGGCCGCGCCCAGTTCCTCGGTCAGTTCCGCAGTCTCTCACTTCCTGAAATGCAGGCGGTATTCAACGATCCCGGAAATCCTCATACCTTTGAAATATCCAAACTCGATTTTTCCGAAAGAGAGAAGAATGCCGGCAGCTATCAGCTTCATAAAGATCTGATCGCGCTTCGACGAACGGACCGGGTTTTCTCCAATCCCCGGCGCCGGGCTACCGACGGCGCGATCCTGGGTCAGGACGCGTTCGTGCTGCGCTATTTTTCGGAGTCGGACGGAGATCGCCTGCTGGTCGTCAACCTGGGAACGGATCTCTACCTCAATCCCAACCCGGAACCGTTGCTTGCACCTCCCGCCGGGAAATCGTGGAAGGTGATCTGGTCGAGCGAAAATCCGAAATATGACGGCCTCGGAACTTTTCCCCCGGCTACGGACGATAACTGGCGGATTCCCGGCAATGCGGCTGTCGCTTTCAGCTCGGAGGCGGTAAGTGAATAAACCGTCCGCCGACCCTCGACGGGTGCTTACTATCCTCGCCGGTGCAGATCCCCGCATTGACCCGCATCTAAGGCAGGAATGGCTGGTCACCAACGGAATTGGCGGATACGCTTCAGGAACCGTCCTTGGTCCTATCACGCGCCGCTATCACGGGCTGCTGATCGCAGC
>JBEKCU010000452.1:0-2940 GCA_050014735.1 Candidatus Acidiferrales bacterium
GCGCCATTCACGCCAATCAGCAACGTCATATCCGCTGGGAGATTCGGGATCTGCCGCGGCAAGTCACGGAAGCCAAGCAGCACTTGGCGCATATCGAAGCGGACCTTGCGAATAGAAACGCGAACGATTCCGCCGAGTTCAGCATGAAGGTAGGCAATCGGGTCTTCTCCGGCAAAGGCGCGCGGGAGGAAGCGGCAAAAGCCCTAACGTTTGCGATCCTCTCATGGCGCGACGATCAAACGATGCAGTCGCGCGGCACTTTCCGGGGCTTCGAGATCCTGAGCAGGGGGAAGACCGGCGGATTGGGAACGGTCAAAGAGGACGAGCGCATCCCGGACCTCTTCGTTCGCGGACACGCAACGTATTCCGCAAACCTGAATGCCACGAATCCGGTTGGCACCGTGCAGAGCATCGAACACACGCTGAGAAGCCTGGACAAGCTCGCGGCGGACCAGGGGAACCGCGTGGCCCGCATCGAGAAAGAACTCGCGGACTACCAGTTGCAGGCGGACCGCCCGTTTGAGCACGAGGAGCGATTGAGGCAGTTGCTCGCCCGCCAGGCTGAGATCGATTCGTTGTTGGACCTCGACAAAGGCGACCAACAGGGAGCCGACTCGGCCCCGGACCTCAAGGACGAGCCGGATATGGGGCGGAGAGCACCCTCAGCACCACGAGACCGTGAGGAGGTTGCGAAAATGGCCGAAGCATACATGCGGACGTCGGGAACCGCTATTCGGGAAATGCCCATCGTCGAGCGCACCCCGCCGCAAACGGGTCCGGTTACTGGCAGGGCTGTTGCCAAGGATGAGGCGCACGTTGCGTTCGCAACCGCGGCTAACAGCTTCTTCGTCCTACCGTCAACGTCTCTAGACGGCGATGTACAAATCGGCGCCCGATTATCTCTGCGCTTCTACCAAGGCCGTGCATCGATCGACAGCCGCGATCGAGGACGATGATAGTTGGGCATGCTGCTCACACGGTATGACCTTGACGTCAAGTACTATGCTGAGTATTTGTGATTGCAATCTGCAATAGCGCACCCGCCAAGTGCTATGCTGACGGGATGCACTTCCCACTCCCGGAACGGCTCAAAAAGAGAGTTACAAGCAAAAAGTGGCGCTGGTGTTTGGTGCTCTTGAGCGTGATTTGGTTCCTCGTCGTAGGCAGCACTGAACATAGTTTTTTCGCATACATAAATCAGGCGTATAACCCAATCCCATTCTTGGTGAAGGAAATGACCTTAGCTGTAAACTGGGCAGGGTCCAACCCGGTTCTTTTCGCTGTTGTCTTGGCCGTGTCGTACTGCCTTGCCGTGATACTGTGGGCACAGTCTTCATCGAATGGAAAGCCCCAATTGGAGATCGTAAGTGTCTGGAATGAAGATCAGGTCGCTTATCAGCAGGAAGTCTCCGGGGTTTTGGCCGATAGTAAAGCACCGATTGAGGTGCTGGTCTACGCCGGTAACGTGTGGCATCGTCAATTGCCTGTGAAGGTGCAAGGCAATCGCTGGCGCGGGAAGTGTCAATTCGGCGATGCGAAGAGTCCGGCAGGAACTCGTTACAAGATCGTGGCAATCGCGCCGAGGCGGCAACTCGATAAGAAGATCGCGGAGCTGCCGTCCGACGCTCTAAAGTCAGAGATCATCTCAGTGGTTCGCTCAACTACTGTTTTAACGCCGGAGAGTCCGAAGACGTCTGCCAGTCGCCTGCAATTTGGCGAACTCAATCGAGTTGACATCGGTCCTGGAATTGGAAACAGGGTAATTGTCATTGGCATTCACAACATTGAGCTTGAGTTCTGGTACAAGTGTCATAATGTGCGGGCAGAACTGACCTTTACACACAGCCACACGAAAGAAACTTTCACGATACCAGGATGGTTCGCCTCAATTGGCAACGGAAAGATAGTTGACAAACCTATCCAATCGCTAACCCTGGATTCAAAAGATCGAAGACTGACTTGGCTCATCCTGTACGTGATTAGTAATCTCAAGAACGGGCACTACCGATTTGTTGCGCCGGGACCAGCCCTTGAACCGGTTCCGATTGCGGACTGGACCGTAAATCTGGACGACGATATGCGGCTGTCTTTCGGTAACTGGCAAATAGGGATTGTCGTCACTGCCGATGGCGAGGACAAACTGGAACGTGTGCAGGAAGTCCACGCGGATTGAATCTCCCAGAATTGCGTGCGCTGCGTCATTCGGAAATGACGCATACACGAATGAGCGGCGGAATCGGCAATTTGCGACGATGCTCTGGTTCTAGCCACACTGGTGTTCGGCATTGTCGACGGTTTTGGACCGCGGAATCGGCGGTGGCAGCGTTATTAGTCGGGAATCCCAAGCACTGCACCCAATCGTGCGAGTAGGGTGGCGCGCTTTGTAGCATCCAAACGTGCGAGGTTCTCAAGACGCCAGCGGACTGCTGGCAGCGCCTCCGCTCCGGGCAAGTCCAGCAAAGCCCAATCGGGTTCGCCGCGCTTGATGGAAATTAGGAAGCGGCGGTGGTCCGCAGGCATGTTGCCGATAATGCTGGCGATCACGTCTTCGCGGGCTTGCAGCAACTCGTCGAGCATCACCGGCGTCTCCGTCATGCCGGCGAAGCCTCTGGCGAACTCCGCCGAAATGTCGAGGCGCATCGGGGCAAGGACTTCCGCCATCGGCCGATTGTGGCTCAGAAGATAGACAATGAAGGCTTTCCGCAGTTCGTCGTTGATGCCCTCGTTCGCCAGCAAATCCCGGACGTCGAACAGGTCGCGCGGGTGCTGGCGGTCCAAGGCTGCCACAATCTTGCCTGCATAAAGATCCGGGAAACTGACGACCTGGATCTCCGCGAAGCCGAACTGATCCTCCACCCGCGTGGAAACCGACCGCGTGGACGGCTCATACACGCATCCCCGTAGAACGGGCGTGACCTCGACTTTTATCTGCACGCCGTC
>JBEKCU010000453.1:0-3295 GCA_050014735.1 Candidatus Acidiferrales bacterium
TTCCTGAACACCAGAAGGGAGACGCAGCCTTACCTCCCAAGTCGCCGGCTACTCCGGGTCGGAATAACACGTGCGCGTCACCTCGTTACCATCCTTCAACCGTTCGGTTCGCCCGATTTAGTTGACTGAGATTTGCGGCTCCGCTTCAAGATCGAAGGGGTTTGGCGCGAGCCCAATGGATTGGTAATGGCAAACGCCGCAGGGTCCGGGATTGAGCTTATAGCGATAGAGCGCCTTCCTCAGACGATTTGCACCCCCTACCGCTTGCCTGTACCCGGAACAATCATGTTCCCGGGTGTTGGGGCCTATCCGAATCGGTCGTAACTGATTTGCTGATCAATGACATTTCTTCCAGTACGTCGGGCAGATTCGCATTTGGACTGCATTTCGTGTGCGAGAAGTGTGCTCGCCCCGAAGGGTTAGTTAGGGAATTGTGGCGGTCATTCGCAGGACGGGCGGCGACCTTCCCGATCTCGTTCCAACTGAGTTTCCCTCGACTTTGCCGGCACACTGTTCGCACACCGGCAAACGCGCGAATCGCGAAACACGCGTTGATACGGTCCGGGCTGGCTGATGCCGGATCAGTAGTCGTAATTCTGTTCCGAAAGCGCTCAAAAGCACCCATTTTTGAAGCTTTAGCACCCCAATCGAACCCTCGCCAGAACGAAAAAGCAGAGGTCGGCGATTGAACCAGCAAGTTAAATCTACACAGGATTTTCCGGACCGGGGGTTTGTGATTCACCCACATCCGGTGGGGAAAGAATGCTTGCGTAAATGACGAGTGTATCCCAAACGTTAATCTTGTAAACCGCATTGCCAGGCTCGTCCTGGGCTTCCGCACGGATCACGCTGAAGCCCGGCCCCACCTCGGCTGTCTTCGCACTTGGGTGTGTCAGCACCTGAACAAGAAGATCGGGGATTTCGCGCTCGTGCGCGAAATAGATCTGTAGCTCGAAGGGTTTCTCGACGATTCGTTCGGCCAGGACGAACTCGCACCCGCGAACGATCTTCTCGGCAACGATATGCAGCAGATCAGCTGGAATTCGTATTGTGAACTGCTCTATATCGCCAAAACCAGGATGCGGCCCAAACCCAGGAAGGATGCTGATTCCAGGCCTGTAAGGTTCAATCGCTTCAAAGATCTTACGCTTCTGCGCTCGCCGATGCTCGGCCTCCTGAACATTCAATCCTTCCACGCCGATTCCGAGCGAGCGCATTACTTTGGCGGATAATCCTGCTGCCTCAACCTTTCGTGGGTCCGCGCATAGTGCAAGCCGGTTAAACACCTTGTTCTCAATTGCACCTAGCTTCTTGTTGCAGTTGCCACAGCTTGGTACAGTCCATCGCTGGACCTCCGGTGCAGTGGTAGAAGGATACCAAGACTTCGGAAACACGTGGTCGGCCGTTACGTCATCGGTGGTTTGGCCACAGTGGACACAACGGATTTGGTCTGGTTCTGGCATTCGATCAATTCTCCTCGCGGATCGTGCTCGAGCCAAGAATACGACCGTTCGCTTTGCCGCTTCACGATAGCCCACCATTTCCGGCGTGGAGTCCAAATCAAGAGTTCTATTGAAGTCACTGATTCTAAAAAGGATCACCAGTTTGGCTCGTCGAGATCCCGCAAATTGCGGCGGAATCTGCAATCGAGGCGCAACCACCGCCCGGTGTAAACTTGACGCAATCTGCACCATGTCAAAGTTGCCCGATGCTACGCCCGGAGATCAGGTGTCCATACTTGGGCGGCCGCTCCACTTCTCCTTTTGGCCGATGCGAAAAGGGAGTCGAAGGTACGGACTGCAATCGAATCTGTTTGCGGTTGATCCTTGGACGATCATTCGTGACAGAATCCGTACGCAATGCCCAGTCTCGGCTCGACCAGAGGCAACGGCGTGCGTCGAGCAGGCGAGCGACTTCTTCAAGTCGTCGCAAGCCTCAGAGATCACAGCAGCGCGGCCGTTGCAAATCTACTACTGTTTCATGAATCTGGCAAAAGCACTCGTACTGAGTAAGGGAGGCGTTCCGAATTTCGACCAAGCGTCGCACGGGCTAAGCGAAAAGCTTGCGCCTGGAGGTAAGGAGCTTAAGGATGCCTACCTGGAAGCCTTCCCTTCTCCTGGCAGGTTTGGAAAGCCTCAAGTGTTCTCGGAGCTGTACAAACTGATCGTCGGTCAGAATGTAGCAGGAGGCACCCAATACAATCTCTCCGCCCTGATGCCGCAAATCTTGCCTGGCCATCGGCTCTGGTCCCGGGCCGCTAATAAACAGGAACGGTTCATTGCAATAAACGAGATCAGGTTTATGCAAGACCCAAGTAACCAACTTTGGCTGAACGTTCTGGTGATTGAAGATGACCTTAGCCGTCTTGCGATCACCCACAAACAATTCCTTGAGGAGTCGCAGCTCTTCCCGTCGTTCCACGAGGTCAAGTGTTCTGAATCAGTTGATGGTCACCGCCGACTCCTCTGCTTTGAACAAAGCGTCAAATCGCGATTTGGGGCGAGGCCATCGGACCAGGTGCAATCGCTCGTTGATCCTTTCAAGCGTCGAATTTGGGTTACGATAAACGGCGCGCAACCGTATCGACGGTATTACGCATACCTTGCACCAAGTACGGAACAAAATGCGTTGTTGCCTCAGTTGCTCTCGATCTACGCGATTGCATACTATCTCGGCTCAATAACGCGTTACAGGCCACAGCTTTTTGATACACTTCTCGCCGACTCATTTGGACCAAGGATCGAAGAGTTTGTGAGTGTCCAACCACTACAGTTCGTCTATATGGTCGCTTCGGAGTTTGCTGAGCAGGAAATTACGAGGCCTGCATTAATTTAGTGCAAGTCGTGACTTCCTGCAAATGACGGTGGGCGGTGGGAGGCCCGTCGAATCCCGCGGTTTGATGCAGAGTCCGCTGGGGAGACACAACCCGGACACCCGTCACCAGCTCGTCGAACAGGGCTAACCAGGAATCCCCAATTACTTCACGGTGCGTCACCTCCGGCAGTTGGGCAGCTATGCTTCGACCTCACTTCGCAGCCAGACAAGAAGGAGAAGGACGAGATGAGTGGCCCCTGCGTCAAAGATTTTAGAGCAGGCTGGCGTTGCCGGTTACCGACAAGCAGTGTCCAGTTCAGAACTCATTTCGCAAACTCGATTACCCGTGCTCGCACAGGAACAGTTTGCGGAACAATAACACCTGTGATTTCCGCAAACAGTTCCTCCGAAAAATGAAGATCATTACACAACTCAGGAAGCGTCTTTTTCAGACTCGTTCCGAGCGCCTTCAATGCGGTCA
>JBEKCU010000454.1:0-2882 GCA_050014735.1 Candidatus Acidiferrales bacterium
AATGGACGGGGAATTTACCAGGGCGCGCGCAATCGCCACGCGCTGCCTTTGTCCACCGGAAAGTTCATTGGGTTTGTGGAGCATTCTTTCGCTCAGATCCACTGCTGCAAGCGCATGTTTCGCCTTGGCAATACGTTCCTCAGCGGGCGTGCCGTTGTAGATCAACGGAAGTTCCACGTTGTGCAAGGCGGTGGCTCGAGGCAACAGATTGAAAGTCTGAAACACAAACCCGATTTCCTTATTTCGGATATAGGCAAGCTCGTCGTCGTCCAGATCGCTCACCAGGCGGCCCGCCAGCCAATATTTTCCGGACGTTGGCGTATCCAGGCACCCAATCAGATTCATCAGTGTGGATTTGCCGGAACCGGACGGGCCCATGATTGCGACATACTCGCCACGTCGGATCACAAGATCGATGCCGCGCAGGGCATGCAGCTTTTCTAAACCCATTTCGTACGTTTTCCAGAGCGCTTCAGCCTGGATAGCAATCCTCCGATCCACCAGGTCTTGGCGGAAAGAATCGGGCGAGATGGCTGGCACGGGCATCCGTCTGTTCCTCACAACCGCTAGAAGTTCAATTTGTTGCGCATCAACTTTGAGCGTCAGCCGCGGCTTTGGGTGTCGAGTTGTCCACTTTCACGCGGGCGTCCGGCTTGAGCGTGCGCAGAGTCTTATAGCTTCCCGTGACGATCTGATCGCCCTCCTGTAAACCGTTGAGGACCTCGATCTCGGTTACACCAATGATCCCCGTTGTCACGGGAACGAACTCGGCCTTGCGATTCCGGATCACGAACACTCCTTGTATCTCCGGATTCTTTGTCGTAAACGAAGACGATGCCGCACCTGAGTTAGGATCGATCGACGGCCGATTCGCGGCAAGCGTGACGGATTCGTGTCCCGATTGCTTTGCTGCCTCGTCCAGGTCCTTTTGCGTGCGCACTGCCAGCGCCTGGATCGGAATCGTCAGCACGTTTTTCTTTTGGTCCGTGGTGATCTTGGCGGTTGATGAAAGACCGGGGCGCAGCGTCGCTGGCGGATTCTGTAACGTTACAACGACTTTGAAATCCTTGGCTTCCTGGTTACCCGTGGTGGACTGCGTTGACGCCAGGCCCGAACTGCGAAGCACGGCTTGCGTGCCAACTTCGGTGACCGTGCCTTTGAAGAATCGGCCAGGAAGCGCATCGATTGTCACTTCCGCTTCCTGCCCAAGTTTTACGGCCACAATGTCGGTCTCGTCCACCATGACTTCCGAGGTGACGACGGACATATCGGAAATCGTCATCAAATAGCTGCCGGTCGCGTTCTGAATCCCGGGAACCACGTTTTCTCCAACGCGAACAGCAATGTAGGTTACCACGCCGTCGATCGGAGCAGTGTATGTGGTCTTGCGCAGGACATCGGTCAAGCGGTTGAGCATGGCATTATTTTGTGACAATCCGGAACGCGCCTGAGCCAGCTGGGCACGGGCTTGCTCAGCGCGGGCTTGCGCGGACGCCAAGGCTGCCACGGCGCTATCATAGGTGGCCTTATCGGTATCGTAATCCTGTTTGGGAATTAAGCCCTTCGCGAATAGTTGCTGGCCGCGGTCCCAGTCGAGTTTCGCGTGCTCCAAGTCCGCGGCGCGCGATTTAATGTCCGCCTGGGCTGACACATCGTTCGCAGCCGCCGATTTTATTCCCGCTTCGGCGGACTCGATGTTGGCGCGCTGCGCATTGACGTCCGCCGCGGGTTGCACGCTTTCCAGGCGCAGCAGAACACTCCCCTTCTTGACGTGATCGCCCTCTTTCACGGCGATTTCGGTGATTTTCCCGATTCCCTCGCCGAGCACGTTCGTGTATGTCAGTGGCTTCACTTCGCCAGAGGCCGTAACGACCGAAGTCAGGTCCTGCCTTACGACGGGCGCCGTCTGAACGGGCACGACACCTTTATTGATTTCCCAGATGGCAAGCCAAGTCCCGCCGGCCAAAACCGCGGCCGCACCCACGCCAATTCCGATTTTTTGCCAGAGATTCATTTGTGTTGGGTTTTCGTCGCCTGCGACTGAACAATTCCCTCCGATTGCCTTACTGTATTACGCAGAGACGCCGTCAGTGGTTTCCCGTAAGCGCCTGCGAAGTTCACCTGGGGACTCAAGTATGTTGGGCGGTCAACCGGCGAGTCCGGCAAACAATTATATGCCGAAAAGTTTGCAGGCAAGGTCCCGGCCCACATCGAATCTTATCGCCAATTTCTGGGGGAGCAAAGCGATTTGACAACAGTATCGTATCGAGATAGGAAACCTCGGAACGCCGAGTCCCTAATTGATAGTAGGGTGGTTGAGACGCTGTCCGTGCTTGAACGCGGTCGTTCTGAAGGGCAATGAGCCTGCGATTCGGTCTTCAGCGAGTTCCGCGAACGGGTCTCTTTGCAGATCGAATCAGCTTGCGCAGCGCCGTATTGACGGACCGATCGTCCGGGAAATGCTCGGCCACGTCCGGCGAAAGGAGGACGAGGTTTGTGCCGGCTTCGTCATCCGAGGCATACTCTCCCCGATTGCCCCGGCCGAGCTTTGCCAGATCGTACTCTCGGCGTAGTTCATCCCGTTGGTTTCGTTTCTCAGTTCTCTTGCTCATAATTTTTTTTCACGCTTGGTTGTGATTCGGGCGCTTATGACTCTAATTCTATCATTACGGTCGGCATGAGCCACGATCAAGAGCCTTTCAGGTTTGGACATCCCAACAATGATGAACCGCTGTTCCTCGATGGAATGGTCGGGGTCGCAACTGCGTTCGAAGAAATGTGAGGCTGCGACTTCGGAGTCTTTCCCTGGGAACGCCAATCTCCCGATTGGCGACGGTACCGAAGCACAGAACGCCAATCGGGAGATTGGCGTTCCCGGGGTT
>JBEKCU010000455.1:0-3743 GCA_050014735.1 Candidatus Acidiferrales bacterium
AAGCGCCACATCGCCGAGCACGGCTGTTAGCCGCGCTTCTTCGTCGGGACCCGCTTCGCCTCCCGCTCCCGGTTGCGCGGTTCCGCAACCGGTTTGGTGACTGGTACGATTGCTACGGCACATCAAAATGGCACATGCGATGCCAAGTTGGTTTGGATTTCTGGCACTGGAAGCTGATCTCGCGATGACCTTTATCGACTGCGCGAGACTTCGCACTAATCCCGGAGAATTTGCCAACTCTGTCGAAAATGCGCGCAAGGCCCTTGCGGAAATACAGCGCAGCCTGGTGAAGCCTACCGCGCGTGGGCTCAGCATGAATGAAGTATCCTATTTGGAGGGAAGGTCTGGGGAAATCGAATCAGCATTGGTAGCGTTGACAAGAAAATCAAGCTGACCCACTCGCACTCCTATGTAGCCTTCGCAGCTTCGGAACGTTTCAATGCCCACCGCTTCTTCGTGGCGGCGATTATCGCTTTTCTACCGGCCGCCGAAAGCTTCCGTTTCGGTTTGGAAGCCACTTCCGGAGCTGGCCCTTCAGCAGCTTTTTTGGAAGCTGCCCATCGCTTTCGCTGCGCTTCAGCGATCGCCTTTCTTCCAGCGGCACTCATCTTCCGGCGCTTTTGCTTTGGCGGCGCCGGCGCGGCGGCTGGTTCGGAGGAGCCACCAGCCAGCAGCGTTCGGAGTTCAGCAATCTGATCGTCTATGCGTTTTTTCTGAGTCTCAAAGCCTTCGATGGCAGCAGTGATAATTTCGTGAGTGAGTTTTGGTGGCATATCTGCTTTCTCTTTACACGGTATCGCATTCCCGAATCGAGGCTGGATGCTGGGCCACGCCGTGGAGGTCGCCGCGCAGTTCCGCGACATACACGAGCAACGATCTGGACCGAGAAGTGGCGATCAATGCAATTAGCAGGCGCACAAGCCGCGCACCTGGTGCGACGCTGCACAGCCGGACGCACGCAGGACGATCCCAGGCCACGGCATCGCCCAAACTTCCCGCCCGCCTGTTTTTGGGGCTCAGGAAGTCTGCTGCTGCATCGCGAGATCGGGCGGCTCGCCGGCACGCATCAGGAGCTCTCGAAGCCATTCGGATTTGTTTTTGCCGTGAACGACGCGGCCTTGGAAGCCGAGCGATTCAGCAATGTTGTTGCGGTTGTTGCGAATGTCCTGCCGGGTGGTCTTTGCGTACTGCCAAACCCAGTGCTTAACATCTGGCGGCTTGCTGAAAACGTAGGTGGCGTGGCCGGCTTGCGGCACCTCAACGACCACGGACTTCTCCAGATCGAAAATGTACTCATCCCGAAAGACGTACATGGTCCGCGCACGTTTGTTGAGATGCTCGTGGTAGTACGAGTCGTAATCGGGACGCCAGTTGATCTGTGAGACATCAAAATCGCCTGGCAGACCTTGATTCCAGCAGAGCCGCCGCAGTTCATCACGTTCGGTAGGAATTTCCTCGACGTGGGCGCGCAGACGGTCAATCTGTTTCCAGTATTGTCCAAAGCGCGTGTGCGCCGTGCGCGCTTTCAAGATTTCCTCTTCGAGACCATCGGGCACGGTGAGTTCTGTCCGGCTGGGCAGGGCGGTCTCGGATTCGATCAGCTTCCACTCGCCGCCGCGTTTTCGATAGTGGCCCGTGTGAACGAAGTCCGCCGAGATTTGCACGGTCGCGGAAATGAGGTTGCGCCATCGACTCCAGGTCGGGTCCCATCGGAGCGGCAGCAACTGATGGTCGATGAGAACCTCGATCTTGCGATTGTGGTCTCGGAGAATGGCGTAGTCCTCGAAATAATCGAGTTTGCGGAGAGGCACAGGAACGGTCCTGTGGCGGCGCTCAGGCAAGAAGGCCAGAATCCGGTTTGCGAAAAAGACGCCACTGTCCGCCGATCGCTCTCCCCGTACGATGAGAGACCCAAATCCCGAATAAGGGAATGCAACAGGGGTCGTGGCATCCCTAAGCAAGTCGTCATACTGGGCGCGGATGACCGGGTCCGCCAGCAGGTTATATGCGCGTTCGAGCGTGGCGAGCTCGGCGGTAGATGCGTTCTCCTTCTGCAGTTCCATGCGGCGGAGGCGATAGGCCAGGCGCAATTCCTTGAATGTCACGTCCCGTGGGAGGCGAAGCAGATAGTAGAAGGTCGGTTGTTTTGCCCAGGATGCCCGTCGGTCGACAGCAAAGAAGTAGTCGCGAATCACGGAGCACGAAATGTGTACGGCGTCGATTCCGAATTGGCCGGCCGGGACCTGAACACGCACGAATGACTCTTCTCGTTTATCCTGCTTCGGCAACGCAGCATAGCCGGCCTTGAGCTGATAGACGTCGGTTCCCCGGACGGAAGGCTTGCGGATGTAGACCTCTGTATTGGCGGTCGCGGTGCCCGAGGAATCGGCTACGGCCACTTCATCGCCGATTCGTAAGTTCGAACCAATGAGGCGCGTGAGCATGAATTCGCGTCCGTCGGCGGTCGCGCAGGCGAGTTTTGAGTCTTGGGGTTTCAGTTCCTGCACCCGCGCCAGCACCGGCGCTGCAGGCTTGGCAGGGGCAGCCACGGCCGTTTCCATCATCGAACTCATGCTGCCTGAGCTTAGCCCGGATTCCAGAGGCGCGCAAACAAAGGCCGAATCGAGCCAAAGCCGGGCGTATATCCATGAGGAGTAATGGCTTACTGGCTCTGACGTCAGCGTGGCAATCGATCCGAGGTCCGATTGGGAAGGGAGGAGACATGCAACCAGTAAATGGTGTCGAGCACGCCGATTCCAGCGCGCCGGTACCGCCGCAATCCACGGAGAACTCCATCGATACGAGTCAGCTTCCTCAGGATGTAATGGCCAAGCTGAAGGAGCCGCTTCCGCGCGAGGCGGTTTCGCGGTATGCCATCGCGATTGAGCAGTTCGGCGGAAATGACAACCCCGACCGTGGCGATGCGTACAAGGGCGCCTGTACCGATGCGCTCTCGAAATGCGCCAGCTATCTCGGGATCGGCATGGACGTGTACAAGGGATTGTATGAACAGGGGCCGCGAGATGCCGGCGCTGGTGGGCAGAACGGCGCGAGGCCCGGAACACCGAAGCCGGCGCCAAGGGCAACGTCCCCACAGAACGGTGCGCACGGAAACGGCGCGTCTCCAACTGGCTTGACGAGCCGGAACATGGCCGGGCGCTTCAGCAGCATGCGAACCGTTTTGGGCGCGCGCGAATACAGCGAAATTCTCGGCCGGCATGGTTATCGCGAGGTGACGAGCATTCCCAGCCTTGAGAAGGCCCGCGAGGTCTATCGGGTGCTGCTGGATGCGTTTCGAGCCCGGTTTGGCGAGGCCAAGAGGGCGATGGGCGCCGGCGAGTACGCGACCATCTTGCGGCAGCTGCGCTTGAACCCGAAGGCGAAGCTGAATCCCGAGCAGGCGGTACGGGTCTTCAATCAGATGGAGGAAACCCTCAATGCCAGACAGTAATGGCGGGACCGGAACGTCTGTGGCCGAGGTCGCGGATGCAACGGATCTCGCGAAGACGCTCACGCTGTTTCAAATCGAAGAGAGCCTGGTGCTGTTGGCAGAGTCAGCCGAGGAGGAAGGGCTGACCCCAGAGATCGCAGGGGCATTGACCGCCTATCTCGAGGGAGCGGTGGAGAAACGCGACAATGTGGCGGAGTTCATCCATTTCTGCGAAGGGATGGCGGAACTGGCGAAGGCGGAAGCCAAGCGCCTCCAGGCCCGGCAAAAGCACTTTGAAGCGACTGCCGAACGC
>JBEKCU010000456.1:0-2835 GCA_050014735.1 Candidatus Acidiferrales bacterium
GGTATTCGGTCTCCGCACAACAGTAGGCTCGATTGCGCACGCACTTTCCCTGCTTGGCGAGAACGGAATACGGAAATGGATCTCGCTGTCTTCACTTGCCGTAATGGGAGAGGACAAATCGTCTGAGCTCGTCACCGTTCCTCTGGTGAGAGCACGATTCTGTGAGCTGATTGCCGCGATCACGAGTCTTCGGGCTAGGGCACACGAACTGTTCCTGATGGGTCTGCTCTCCGGCATGGATGCGATTCTCGAAACCCCCATGACCGCCCTATTGGATGGGATCCCTGTCTCCCAAGAAATCCGAGAAGCATTGCTACACAAGGGCGGCCAGTTTCGCGATGTTTATGAAATCGTCTCGAACTACGAGACCGGGACATGGGAACCGATGCTCGAGGCCGTGGGACGAACTCGGGTCAGCGAAGAAGTCGTTCCGGAGCTATTCTTGAAATCGCTGGACTGGGCAAACCAAGTCATGAGTGCGAACTAGAAGTCCATACGCTATTCAATCCCAGCGGAGCTATTCCGTTGGAATAGCGGCGTGTCTGGATTTAGAAATTTCGTCAATCAAGAACAAATCGGTGAGCAGTGCGCGGACGTGGATGGAAGCATTTAAATTGTCAATCAATTGAGAACTAGGACTGGGCTGGGCTAAAACCAATTCGACGGCGGCAAGGGCGTCCTGCGCGTCGCGCTCCAGCACAACGATAAACTTGCGATATTTTTCCGCAGGCTGCAAATTCTCCTGCTTTACAAGCGCATCGAAAGTATCGGCAAGGTCTGAAATCGCCGATGCCGCGCGGGTTAGATACTCACGAAGTTGCCCGCTCGACTGGCTCCCCTCGTCGCCCGATAATCCCTGGGCGGCGTAGGCCAGCATAAACTCGTAGCAGCCCTCAATCGCGTCGCAGCTTGCCTCCAGTTTTTCCCGCATCGCCTCAGGTCACCACTTCCGGTCTTCTCGCGGGGGCGGGCTTCGAGGCGTCTTCGCCGACAGGCCATCGTTCCGGATCGTAGTGTTCGAGATACTTCTGGCGAGTCATCCAACCGAAGATCATCGACTTGGTGATGAACAGCTTCTCTGGCCTGATTGCGAAGTAGATGTGCGTGATGATCAGCGCGACAAATCCAACCCCGGCTAAGCCATGCAGCACGTACATATAGCCCCACGTCGCGTCGCCAAACAGGTACGGATTGCGCGTGAAAAACGGCGTCCGCACCCGGGACATCATGAATATTCCCGTCAGGATCGCCGAAAGCCCGGCACAAAGCACAGCCAGGTGATACAGCTTATTCTCAAGCGGATACTTGCCGAACTTTCGCGGACGGTCCGCAGGCTCCCCCATTGCCCGGCGAACTCGGAGCACCGCGTCATCGATGTCCTCTTTGTTTGGCCAGATCGACCAGAAATCCAGCACGAACGAAGCGTGAAAGATATGGTACAAAACGGAAACGATCAGGACGATGCCCGCGATCCAGTGAATCTTCACCCAGGCAAATTTGACGCCCACTTTCGGAAGAAACGCGGTGAAGAGCAGCACCAGCATCGAGCCCGCCATGATCCAGTGAAACGCCCTGGCACCGAACGAATGACGCGCAATATGCTCGGGAAGGCGCGCAGCAGCGGCGGCCAGTTTGGAATCGGTTTCCACCGAGGGTTCGGTTTCCGGCTTAGCCCAATAACCAACGTAAAGCGAGTGGACGATCAAAAACAAGACGCCCGCGATCATCGCCACCCACAACAGATCCCACGCGATGTGAACGGGCACTCGCTGGCCCCAGGGACTCATTGCCCACTGTATGAAATTCACACGGCCTCCTTCGTATCCGTACCGCGAATGGCGCGCTTTACGAGATTCCTCATCAAGGGCACCTTGAAGCCGTTATAACGCAACGGCACAGCGCCTTCGATGGCCATTTTCCCTGCCATGTCCGCGGTTTCTTCATTGGCGGGCTTTCCGGTAACAAATTCTTCCACTTGCGAGAGGCGCCAGGGATGCGCGGCTACGCCGTTCACCGCGATGCGAATGCGGTCGATCTTACCGCCGGTGACAACCTTCGCACACGCAATGTTGACGAGCGGAAAGTCCCATACGGGCCGGTCGCGAACCTTCTCAAAATAGAACCCAGTATTGGCCCAAGTGGCGGGAATGCGAATCGCAGTGAGGAGTTCCCCCGGCTGCACGGTCGTCATGCGAGTGATATCGTAGGCTGGCCCGATAAAAAAATTCTCCGCATCGACAATGCGCTCGCCGCGCGCGCTGCGGATCACCATCTTGGCGTCCAGCGCCACCATAGCGGGAGCCGAATCCGACGGGCTAACGGCGACGCACCGGTCCGCGCCCAGGATGGCGTGTTCACGGTTGATTGCGGTCGGCGTATCCGCGTAGCAGGCATTTCCGCTGGCACGATAACAGTCAAAACCGCTGCGGTAATACCAGCAGCGCGTGTCCTGAGAAACATTGCCGCCAATGGTGCCCTGGTTCCGAATCTGGGGAGACGCAGCCACCTCGGCCGCTTCGCTGAGGATCTTGAACTTTTCCAGCACGGCGGGATGGCGAACCACATTGGTCAGCGTGGTCATGGCTCCAATTTCGAGGCCGCCATTCCAGTCACGGACTCCGCTCAGCTCCTTGATCTGGCTCAGATCGACAAGCACTTTCGGGCGCTTGATCCGATCCTTCAGCCAATCGAAGCTATCGAGACCGCCGGCCAGTATCCACGCATCGGAGCGATACTGCGAGAGCAAACCAACCGCGTCGTCAATCGACCCTGGCTGGAAAAGTTCGAAGGCCGGCATCACATCGCGAATAATAGCCATAGTCGGTTCTCCTGACT
>JBEKCU010000457.1:0-2765 GCA_050014735.1 Candidatus Acidiferrales bacterium
TCGATCCGGCTCCCCGGAGTAAGGCCCAGATGACGCGCAGCGTCGCGGCCCACCAGGCATTGGGCGCGGTCACCGTTGGATTCCGAGGAAACCCAGTTCCCTTCCACTTTCCACCAGGAATTCATTTTCGCGACCTGGCCGAAATCCGTGCCCGCCAGAATCACAGGCTGCCTTCCCGATTTCGCGGCCACGTATAAATAGGGCGCAGCAGCCACAATTTGCGGAATCTGCAATCCGGAGATTCGATCCAAGACTTCGGCATCCGCAAGTGCGGCGTCGCCGCTCGCCGAAGGCGGAGCCACCACGACGTTTGCTCCGAGCGTGCGAAATTCTTGTGTCAATTTTCGTCCCGCATCCAGATTCACGTTCAGCAACGCGGAACAAATTGCAGCTCCGCTGGATAGCGCAACCAGCGCGAGCGTAAGCCTGCCGAGGCTGGCACCCAGCAATTTCCATAGAATTCGCAGGAACATCGAACGATTCGTCACGCGATCACTCGCCCCGCAAGACCGGGGCGGGATCGACACGCGAGGCGCGTTCCAGCGGCACGAGGCTGCCAAGAAGCGCTACAACTGCGGCCAGCAACAGAACAATGGGCAGAAGGATCAAGCGAAGGGCGGGAGCAATGCCGAAAATTCCAATTCCAAGTATTCGCGCCAACACAATGCCGAGCACGTATCCGGCGGCGCCGCCCACCAGCGCCAACAGCAGTTGCTCGGCAACAAAAAATGCGACGACAGCGCGATGGCTCGCGCCCAGCGCTTTCATCAAGCCAATTTCCGAGCGGCGCTCGAGCACCGTGGTTGCGGACGTCGCGCCTACCGCCAGCGCAGCGGCGAATAATGCGGCAATCGTGACCAGCCACATCAGGCCTCCGACGCGAGTCAGAATTCGTCCTTCTCCTTCGGCGACCTGCCGGATCGCGCGCACCTCCACTCCAGGCAACTCTTCTTGCATCTGGCGTGAGATCGAAGCGATGTACGGGCTGCAATACCAGCGGTCATATTCGCTGGGCGTCATTGTCGCGGGATCGCGTTCCGAGAATGCATCCGCCGGCTTGGTCAGCGCGCTGACGAGCAGCCGCCTGTAACGGCCCGGGCGTCCTGCGAACAGCTGAGCGACGTTTAGGGGCACAAGGATCGAGTTGTCTTCACGGCCTCCCGTTGAAACGATCCCGGTGATCGTCACGGTGCGCACGCGACCGTCCGCAGTAACGGTAATCACGTTGCCGGTGCGAAGGCCCAAACGCTGTGCGAGACCAGCGCCCGCAACGCCTTCATCCGCTCCGTCGGAAAACCACCGGCCATCGACATGCCACCATGGGTCGGTGGCGGAAACACCCGTCGCGAATTTGGTGCCGTCCGGAATATCGACCGCATGGCGATACCAGGTTCCAATAAGTTGTTCTCGAGACATTTCGCGTGAATTTCCGGAAACCACTTCGACGGGCACATCGAGAAACGGCGAAAATCCCACGATGTTGTTGCGCCAAAAAATCGTCTTCAATTTGCCGAGATCGCTTTCCGGCAAATATTCCCCGGCGTCCACCGGCCGGTAATCGACGCCTCCGATTTCAAGCGGGAGAGTATCCGATGCGGGAGTGACGAGCAGATTCGCGCCGAGCGCGCGGAACTCCTGGGCGAGACGATCGCCAACATCCAGGGCAACTTCCAGCGTCGCGGTCGCCACGGCAATTCCCAGCGCGAGCGCAGCCGCGGTTAACACCTTGCGGCGCGGCTTTCGCGCAAACGAATCGCTTACGATCCGAAAAAACATAATCCGGCGTCCTTGCTAGAAGCAATCTGGAATCATCTCTAGTGCGAGACTCGGCTCCTAGCTTCCGTAAGCGCCGAAACATCAACAATCAGCGAGCCGTTTTCTGCATGCGACGGCACGCCGACCGGATTGCACCCTCCGGCCTCCCCAATCGTCGGGATATAAATAGCGGAGGCGCAATTGCGGCAAATCACGTTCGAACCTTCCTGACGATACCCGGCTGTGCCGCAGATCAGGCAAGCATCCAGCGCGGTGCCCCAGCTTCCGTTCGGTTTGCGAATCACGATGAACCGCACGCTCGTTCCATTCGCGTCTACGCTGTAAACGTGCAGGTTCGAATCGCTGACCTCGGCGATCGGAACACGAACCAATCCTCCGTCGGCTTGGATCGAGCGAGCCTCGGTGGTGGCGGTTACGCGTGTATAGGCAAATTCCGCGGCAAGAATCAGAATGACGGCCGTGCAGGTAAACGCGGAAGCAAAAGCCCACCTGCGCTGTTTTCGCCGTTCCCATTCAAGGCGGCGGCGTTCGGCAGCGTCGGAAATCTCTTCGGTACCCCGGCCGCGAGCAGCCATAAATTCCCGCAGGACCAGCAGGGCCGCGGTACCAAGAATCACGGTGAAAAAGAAAACTTCATTTCGCACGATCGGTCCGATGTAGGCCATCTCGACCCTGCTCGATGGCAGCCACATCGCTTCGCTCAATTCGTGAACACCGGTCAGCGCGAGTTGGACAGCAACCAGAATGAGAATCGTGCTCGTGGCGGAGAAAAACTTCCCGAGCGAAATTTTCAGCGTCCCCTCGAAGAAGAACCACCCGACAGCCACCGCAACACACAAGCCCAGAGTCGTTCCGATCCAAACCGCGAGGCCCTCGCTGGACAGTTCCACGGCTCGCAGAATCAGCGCGAGCTCGGCGCCCTCGCGGACCACCATGAGAAATACGAACGTTGCCAGTCCCAGCCCCGCGGAAAAATCGCTTTTCGCCGC
>JBEKCU010000458.1:0-2742 GCA_050014735.1 Candidatus Acidiferrales bacterium
CTGCCATGTGCGTCCGATTTCGGCGATGAGTGCTTTCTCCGACGTGACCTGGGACGGCTGGGAGAAATATAACGCCCTCACCGTTACGTTCGTGCAACATCTGTGGCGCGGTCTCCTGGTTAATTCCGCCTATACGTGGTCAAAAGCGCTGGATGACGCGTCCAATCCTGGCGCGGACAATGCCGAGCCCAATTACCCGCAGGACCCAGCCAATCTGGCAGCGGAAAAGGGACTGTCCGATTTCGACCACCGAAATCGTTTCGTCACTAACTTCCTCTATAATCTTCCCATCTTTAAAAATTCGGAAGGCATGGTCCACACCGCGTTGGGAGGATGGCAGATCGGCGGAATTTGGACGTTGCAAAGTGGATCACCGTTCACTGTGAACCTCTCGACCGATACCGCCAATAACGGGGAGCTCACAGGTTCAAACGCGGCCCAGCGGCCGAACCTGACGTGCAACCCAAACGCCGGACCGAAAACAACAGCCGAGTGGTTCGATACGGCCTGCTTCGCAGTACCGGCCCAATACACCTACGGCAATGCTGGCCGCGACATCGTGACCGGTCCGGGTCTGGACGACTTCGACTTTACGCTTCAGAAGTTGTTCCCGATTCGCGAGAACATGAACCTGCAGTTCCGTTGGGACGTGTTCGATTTCTTTAATCACCCAAACTTCAACCCGCCTGTCGGGGCTGGGAGGACATACAGCACGGCCGCGAGCTTCGGCGCGATTACCAGCGCGCAGGATCCCCGGGACATGCAGTTTTCCCTGCGGTTAGCGTTCTAAATCAGCGGCGCAAAAATCCGGGCAATTCCGCCATCGCGGGATTGCCCGGACGTGTTTTCCGAAGCAATTCACGCAGCATCGCTGCGTTTGGCGGGCTGTACGATACGAGGCGACATCAAACGTGTGCCAGGAGGAAGAATGTGCACGGCCCGCTGGATCGTGGATTCCAACAGGCGCCTAGCAACGGATAATTTTGAGCTAAGAGGTTCTCGATCCGGAAATCCATCGGCGCGGACTACGATTACGCCGGAGACACCCTCTACCTCCAGGCGCCGAACAGAGCGGTACGGCTTCGCGTTGAACGCATTCGCAAATCGTAAAATAGCGGCTAACAATACCAGCGAATTTCGCAGCGGAAACTCATACATCCTCAAAATCTTATGATCGGGCCGAGGCAACGCCCGCCGGTGAAAACGCGCAATCGAGGCCGTAATTTCAATGTCTCTCTTCGACCAGCCCATCGGCGGCGCAATCTTTCGGATCATTCGATACGATTCCTTATGGTGAGCCTTGCCTTTCTTGAAACGGCCCACTTCCTGAAGCAAAGCCGCGGCACGTAGGATGTATCGCCCTTCCATATTGGGATTCTGCACTGCCAACCCGCAATTCGCGAGACCGTCATAGAGTTGCAACGATAAACGCGCGACACGGCGGACGCGCGGAAAATCAGGAGTTAGAAAGTAAGCCCATTCGGCAAGCTGCGATAAACCCTTGGATCGCAACTCCCGTTCGGCCGGTAATCCTTCGCGCCAAATCAGGAGAGGCGAGGATTTCCCCGCCATCCTTGCGCGAAACTGCTGAATTCGGGATAGCCGCTCCGTCTCCAGTTTCGTCCGCCACGAGCCGCGAGTTTCTTCGTCGGAGAAATTCGTAAGATTTGCCATTGCTTGTTCCAGGACGCTAAGGTCGTGCGCCTCGCCAAGCAAATCCTGAAGGGATTTCAGATCGGCCTCCCAAGCCGGATAACTCGAAGGCAGGAAATTCTCGACGGCGTATCGAAACTTTTTCAACGCCCCACGCAAACGGTGGTAGGCAACACGGCTGCGGGTTTTCTGTGCGCTGCGGTGCAACTGCCGAACCGTTTCCCAGAGCTCAAGCACCATAGATTCGCAAGCAGGACGGTCGCCGGCAACGTGACGGTAATGACTTGCCATATCTCTCATCCAGGCACGCCATTGCTTCCGATCGAAATCTTTTAGGGCGTCTTTCGCGAGGGATCGGTCTCTCTCGTTTTCCGCTTTTAGAGATTCCAGGAGCGATTCTGTCGAACGATCGTCCGGCGAACGAAGCTTCTCAATCCATTCCTCCAAAATTTGTGTGTCACGCAGAGCGCCGAGCCGGTGAAAGATCCGCCGTGCCGCTTTCCGCATTGAGTTCCAGTCGGCGGAAGCATCCAGATCTCTCATCACGTCGGCGATCAGGATGCACCGCCGCAAGGCCACACGCAAATCATGCACGGGCTCGGCGAGCAAGTCGCCGCCCAGTTTTGAATGTTCCTCCAGAACGCGGTCCATCCAGTATGTGAGTCCGACCTTTTCCGGATTTATGGGATGTGCTTGAGCCACGAGGACAACGCCCTTCCGAGAGATCGCCAGGAGGTTTAATTCTAGCCGTCGGGCTTGTGGAAAGGCAAATTGAAGGCGACGCTACTCCGCCGCTGCAGATGCCGATTCTTTTCGGGCGGCGCTTTTGTTGGGCACCGGACGGCGCGCGGGCTTGCTATACCAATCGTAGAGTCTCCAAGCCAACAAAACAGAGATAACTGCCGCATATTCAAGGGGTAAGTGCACATCCGACTTCACCAGCCAATAGAAATGAATCACGCCCGCCACGGCGCTAATGTAGATGGCGCGGTGCAGCATCGACCACCGCTTTCCGCCCAAGCGGCGGATCCACCCCGCCGTGGATGTAATGGCAAGCGGAATCATGAGAACGAAGCCTGTGAATCCAAC
>JBEKCU010000459.1:0-2706 GCA_050014735.1 Candidatus Acidiferrales bacterium
CGGCGTGTCACAATTCTCCGTTTTACATAGCGCCACGCGGCCATTGTCATGATATTCAGCAGTAAACTGGCCGCTACGATCGCGCGCGAAACGATCTTGACACCCGATAAATAGATAAACGCCGTCAGCAGCAATGTCGCGAGGGAAACGGCCTTGATCACAGCAACAGACTCCTCCTGTGACGATCGCGTCCGGAGCGTCCTGTAGAGATTCTGCCCTTCACAGAAAAGCAGAATCATCGTAATGTACAAAAACAGAAAGCCCACGTAGGAAGACGTTGCATGGCTGACTCCCAGTCCGAAGCGTCCAAGAGCAAAACGTTGATACAAGTGGCCGGGAGAAAAGCGAAGAGAATATGCGAGAGCACCGTTCACCGCGATGCAGCAGATATCGATCAAAACGTAGGCAACCTGGACCCATCGTCCGCCGCGAAAATTCGTGTCACGGCCGTTGCCGGTCTTTTTGCCATTCGAGTTATGCGGATCCAGCCATTCCGTCCCCGGGACTCGTTCGTTCACCGGGGGCACCGGTGAGGCAGTTGGCGCGGCTGCGCGACCCACCCCGGCTTGACTCATGAGGGGCATCTGCATCCAAGCGTCTTGGCCGCGAAAAATCATTAGTGGGCAATGACCGCCTTTCTCATTACGTGCGCCAGTCTTGACATGGAAACATCACCACCCGCCCAAATAACGGAATCCCCAACAAATCCTTACCCTTCGCTCCCCGATTCGGTCTTCATCCACGGGCATCGCCGCTCTCATTGCTCCAGCTTGCCGCGGTCGCTGTTTTCTTGCGTCGAACCGTTTCTTCCAGGAAAATCGCTCAAGGAATTTTCCGCCAGCCCGTTTGCACCGTTCCCACGCGCGCGGATCGACGGGACACGGGCCGCCATCGTGTGAAAGATTTCCAGTGCAAACACTTTGCGTGGGTCCTGCCGATCGATTTTCATCCAGTGTTCGTTGCCGAGGATCCAACCCGTACCGAGTAAGAGTGAAAATAATATGCTCGCGAGAACAAAATATGTGCGATGAGGAGAAGTCTTTCTTTCCGGCACATTGGGAGGATCGATGACCACGACGCTCGGAGTTTCCTTTACCTCCTGAACTTTCGCGAGTTCATATCCCTGTGTGAGCGTCTCGAATATCGCTTCCTGCACTTTCGTATTTCGATAGAGGTCCGCATAGCCCACTCCAAGCAATGGAAGCCTCCGTATCGAGGGAGTGAGTTCCTGGTCGTTTTGTTGACCGTTCGCGGAGGCCTCGTTATCGAATCGACCCCCGAGTTTCTCGAGCTGTCGCCGGAGTTCGTCCACTCGCGCCTGCATCGCTCGTACTCGAACGTTGCCGTCGGAGTACATTTGTTTCAGACTCTGTAACTCAGTTTCGGCGGCAATCATTTCCCCCTCGAGAGTAGCCCCGGCCTCGAGAGTGGCTTTGCCCTGCGCCTGGATGTCCAGGGCCTTGTTTTGACTCGCGAATTCACTAAAGCTTTTCTCCGCGGATTCCAAATCCTGCTTCACGGCTGCGAGGCGTTTTTCCAGAAACATTCGTTCGCGATGCGCCGAAGATGTGTTTAGATCGGTGACGACGCGTGTTAATTCGTCCACGTACTCTTGAGCCATGGCAGCCGCACGTTTCGGATTCTTGTCCGTAACTTGAATTGAGATAATTCCGCTCTTGCGATCCTCGGAAACGTTCGTGTTCCTTTCCAAATCCTCTCGCGCATCGTCCATCAGCCGGGCTCCGTAGACCTTCCGGAGATTAAATTTGTCGATTAGGTCGTCTTGCACCGTTCTCCCCTGTAATATCCCGATAAAAAGCGCCCCAGAACTTTTCGTGCCGAGTAAATCGCCGGCGACTGACCCGAGACTGCCGCCCAGAGCAGCCCCGGTTCGACTGGCCGCTGCAAGCAGCGATAGGCCGGGATTAGCTTCATCCGGGGGCATTAAATGCGCTGAGGATACATATTGGTTCGGACTTGCCAAAGCAAGGAGCACAGACAGAACCAGACCGACGCCTGCGAAGCGCAAAAGGAGCCGACGCCGATCCCAGAGAAGCCGCAGCTTTCGGACGACTCTTTCTCGACCAGCCGCCTCCTCGGCCTGATCGAATTGAGTCAGGCCGACATCTGAGGGTTCGATGGATAGCTCCTCCGGATTGACCAGGCGGTCAGCCATTAATCAGACCTACCCTTTCTATTCCCAGAGATCTGTTCCCAGAGCACGTACGGTCGTCGATCATTTCTTTTCTCTTTCTCTGGGAGAGACTCCCACTTCCAGGATTGCCGTGAAATTATTTTGCGGTCCGTTGAAAAGCACTGGATATCGAGAAATGTGCTCGTACTGCAAATCAGTTTTAAAATAAACACGCGACCGAAGGTGTATCTCAGCGCGAACAGCGTAGTCTTGCCAGACCCCGCCTCCCGGAATGAATTCCGAGGCAACCGAACTGCTCTTGAAGTATGCTTGCAGGCTATTGGTCGGCGAAAGCCAATACGTCAGCCAGCCTTGAAACGCCCGTCCGTCTCTGCCAACAGAATTGCCAAGTAGAAAACCGCCGTTCGTGTATCCATCGCGATAGCTCTGGTTCCAATAGGTGAATTGGCCCCTGTTGGCCGGCCCCCCAGTGTAGAAACTATCGAAAGAAATGCCAGGTTGCTCTGTCGAAACTGAATCCACATGAAGATCGAGTTTGGGCAATTTAGGAA
>JBEKCU010000460.1:0-2632 GCA_050014735.1 Candidatus Acidiferrales bacterium
TGCGAGCCAGACAGGATCTTCCTTGAAATATTCAAGGCCTCCTGGGAATTCACCCACATCGTGTCGGGAGAAAGCCGGTAATTGTCCCACATATATTTTAGTACGGTATCGATCTCGATAATGCCACCTGCACTGTCCGAAGTCAGCGGCGTGCCGATTCCGGGTGTCCCGGAAGCCATCCTATAAACGTAAGACCCCGAACCCGGTATGTTTACCTGAGAGATGAGCCCATCGAACGCGAGCGCATTCGCGGAGTTGTCATTGTAAACGGTCGTTCCAGGGGTCTGGAGTGAAGTGACCAGTTGTGTGCCGCTGGCAGTAGAATTGATTACGACTGAATTAATCGTCGTAATCGCGCCGAGGACTTCGGAACCTACAGGTCCCCAGAACCATGCATAGCCCAAAGCACCGGTGACCAACGTTACGCTTGCGTTGATAGATCCTGTAACACCCGTCGTAAAAACAGTTCCATTCTGGCTAACTTTTGCCACGCCGCCGCCGAAGGTATCAAACGTTCCATCGGCATTTGTGCGGGTAATTTGCCCTTGAATACCGCCCGCTATGCTTCCATTCATAAGGCCGTCGAGCGTCATCGCAGCGCAAATCACCGACCAGGTCTGTGCGGCAAGGGTGCCGCCCGTGGCCGAAGCGCTTAGCGTCGGCGTCGGCGTTGTACCAAGCGGCGTCGACGTGCAGCCGCCGAGGATCATGGCCTCTTCGCCAAGCATCAAGGCCTCGAGACCTGTTTTGGCGCCAATCGCACGAATATCGTCAAATCCCTGACCGGCATATTGCGCCTCGAAATCGACACTCGTCTCGATGCCAATGCCCTTATAGGTCGCGGTATAGTTTTGCGTGTTGACAGCCATGACACCGCCGCGATTTGCAGACGACACGCCGAAACGCAAGCCACTGGTATTGATTGCGGTAATCGCTCGCCACGCCGCCTGGATACCGCCTTTTCCGGAAACGCGAGGGATCGAGTTGCGTAACGGCGTTAGCACCGGATAAAGGAATTTGGCACCAAGCTCCAGATCGTAGAAGGTAAGCCCGGAAGTAGCACTCGTGCTTTCCGAGTAGGTGCTCTTTTCAAGCCCCATAAGGTCCTTGAATCGGGGGTCGCCGAGCGGCTTCTGCTGCGCGGTTTTAATCCTGTCCAGAACGTCCTGAACACCGGTCTGCGTCGTCATATCTTACTCCTAGCCGCAGTGAAATTCGAAGAGATTTTTGTGGCAAACATTATTTAGTGAGAGGGTCTTGTCACGATACGCGCCGCTCCGCATCGAGATAGGCAGATTTCAAGGATCGCGCGCCCTCGCTGAAGGCACTCGTCAAAAATTGTGCCCCGCGGCACTCGGGTTTAGTAACTGGGAAAGATGCTTAGCGTAGCGGCGAATGGCCGTTTCGCTGTGCCAATTTAATGGCGAGAACTGACAAAACATCTGGATTGGAAAGTAACTTCTCGACGTTGTCGTGAGATTCATCGCCGCAATCTTCGACTTTTGAGATGGCGCGCGGTTGGCCTAAAAGTGGCAAAGGCAGGGGCTGCTCCTCGATGTTCTTCACGCGCCGCAATACGTCGGCTAGCGTTTCGGCGAGCATATCAAAGCGTTTTTCCAAGCCTCCTTGCGCTATTTTTTGTGACCCGCAGGCAGCTCCAAGTTCGACAGAAGTATCGTGCATGTGCTGGATCCTGGCTTGATCTGTTTCGTTGTTCCGGGCGCCGATTTTCAGAAGATTCGTGGTTTTGAGAGAGGCGGTCTTTAGAGGCGCGGCGAACATTGTCATCGGGGATTGCAAAGCATCGTCCTGCCCGAGTTCCGCGGTTTCTTCATTCACCATGGTCCGCAAAATAGCCGAAGCACGTGTGACCAGATCCCGCAATTCACTGGGAACATCGGAATCATCCTGCTCCGTCATCTCTTCAGACGACGAGGCATTTTGCAACCAGTCCAATTCCTCGATGATGTTCGCAAGCCGCGCAACATTGACTAATCCCTTGCCGAAGCGCCGCTGCTCGCTTGTTCCATCGGCCTTGATCATCTCAAAAGTCGCTTGCGGCAAGCATGGCAAATCAACGAGTGAGATTTCGTTCGGCGATGCGGTGTAGCGGGTACTTCCATTCGCGTCCGTCCACCGCCGTTCATACGCTCCACCTTGCGAAAAACCCGTATAGACTCCTTCCAGGACTTTTGCCCATTCGGCGTCATCGACAACTTTGGCGCAGATCTCGATCTGTTTTGCTTGATCGTTGAACGTGATTTCGGTCACCTTGCCGGCCGCGACAGGCCCATGCATGGCACGGAGGTTGCCATAAGACTTACCGCCGGTGGCTTTTGCGATCTCTTCTGACCATTTTTCATAGAATGGTTTGGTCGAGGCGTAGTCGCATATTTCGCCAACGCGATCTTCCGTCTCAGCGGTTGCGAGGCCGTAGACGAGGCGCCGCGCCGCGTTGACCTTGGTTATCGGAATGAACATGCGCAGCGCGGACATGAATGCTCCTTGCTTTTTGAACAGATCATTAGAGAAGGAAGACGTCATCGGCTCTGCAAAGCGGAAAGAGGTGTCCCCTCCCCCCCTTGATAGTTTGCTCGCCGCTGTCGCAAAATCCTTGAATAAAAGCAGGTGT
>JBEKCU010000461.1:0-2631 GCA_050014735.1 Candidatus Acidiferrales bacterium
GCCGCCTTCGTCGGGGAGCTTTGCGTAAGCCTGGGGATGGATCTTTTGGACGAGGGGAAGCTCAAGATGGCCCTCCAGGACCGACGCTTCCGCATGGTATGTGTGTGTTCTGCCGTTCGTTTCAGACATGGGGGAGTCTCTCTCTTTCTGTAATTCAGTTGCGCCAATTCTATGTCATTTTTTTGAAGTTTTGTTAGTCGATAAAACGAACGGCGAAGACATAGCGCTCGATTGGTGTGCGTTCCGCTTGGGGGCCGACACTGGAAACCGCAACTGTGTAGCTGCCATTCTGCAGCATTGCCCCCGGAATCGCCAGTGTGATCCGCTGGTCTCCACTGTCGCTTGAAGGAGGAGCGGCAATGATGCCGGTCCAAACCAGCTTCCCTTGAGAATCGAGAAGGTCAAAGGAGTAGGACGTTGCAGGCGCAACGCCGGGCTCCTCGGAAATCTCCAATGGCAGTGCGACTCCGCGCTTGCGGTCGGCGGTAATCGTCAATCCCGACCCGCCCCTGGTTGCCCCGTGCAACGGGGCCGATGGAAGCAAACGCGGTTCATTTGCCTCGGTGCGCAGTGCCGGGAATGTGACCAGATTCTGATAGCCGAGAACCAGCAGCAACGTGGCAAAGACCGGAACCGCAAAGGCGGGACGCAGCCAAATGAACCAGCCATCCCGCTTCACACGTGGCTTAGCGGGGCTCGCCGATGGGGGCGAAGGCACGGCTTGAGTCAACGCAGGCAACAGGGCCTTCGCCTCGTCGACAAATGCTGCCGCGGCGCGAATATCGACGGCACACTCGTGGCAATCGAATACGTGCTCTTCAAATGCCTCGCGAGCTTCGGGAGGCAACTCGTTCAACAGGTAGCGCTCCGCGGCCATCTGTTCTACTGCCTGGCTATGATCCATCAGCTCATCCCCATGTGGTTCCATCTTTCAGATAGTGACTCTGGCCGCCCGGCCGTTTCCAACTTTCATGCATTCGCGCCGAGGGGCGCCTGATTTCCAATCCGCTTGATGTATTCGGTTTTGAATTCCTGCTTGGCGCGGTGCAGCAGCACCCGCAAATAGTCCCGATCCACGCCAAATTCCCGGCAGACTTCGTCGCGGTCGCGCTCATCCAGAAAAACTGCATGAAGCAGCGAGCGGTCGCGCGGCTCTAAACCGAGCAGGATTTCGCGAACCTTTTCCTTGATCTGGCGGGCAGAGACGATGTCGAGGGCATTGGCGCCCAGAGCTACAGGCTCGGGGCTGCCGGCCGAATCGAGCGAGTCGCTGCGGCCTGTTGAGCGGTAATGTTCCATGAGCACATGATTGCAGACGGTGTTCACAAAAGGGCCGAGGCGCTCGGGCTGGCGCAGGCCGCCATCTTTCCTCAATACCGCGAAGACGCGGGCGAATGTTTCCTGGCACACGTCTTCAATCGCCTGCGGGGACTGGAGTCGCGAGCGAAGTTTTAGCCGAAGCAAGCTGGAAAAGTATGCGACGAAATGCTCTTGGGTCTGGATGTCACCCGCGCACAGTCTTCGAACGTAATCCGCATCGAAAGAATGAAATTGCAAACCCAACTCCGCAAACCTGAGAGGTGACAAGTGTAGCATTTGCGGTGTTGACGACGAATGAAACCGCCGCTCCCGCGCAAACGGAAGTACCGCCCGTCGCGTGCCGGAGTCGTGGGGAGAAGGTTTTGTCTGGAGAGATGAAAGGGTCATCTGGACATCCCGATGAACGGGCGGGCCGAGTGCGGTTGATTTTTTTCAGTGCTCTGTAATTGCTCTGGCCGAAAAAGGGAAGACGGGAAAAAGCAGTAATTCACCGAACCGAGCAACTGCGCTTCCGCCTGGCTGAATTGACTTAGGCTCTTCAGGGCATCCGGCAATTCAGCCGCGTATAAACTGCTGCGCGCATGATCAGGACAATTCATCGATTCCCTCAGACATTTCCTAAATTGCGGTGGTTGTTTTGTATGCCCTTCGCGAGCTCGGACGCGCAGTTCCAAACACGGAAGCTACGCGGGGAACTACCTGCCAGTGGCAGAGCAATCCTATCCACCCGCTTGCCAGCCAGATGGCCAGGGGCAGGGCGATGCACAGGCTCATCCAGGAGACCCAATCCGTCAGGCGGCGCGTGGCCGGAAGGATCAGAAACACGGAAAATACGATGCGGCCGATAAGATTGAATTTGTTCATTTCGTTCCTTCTCCAATCAAAAGAGGGGGCGCAGGCGAAACCCGCTCCGAAGAACGGGTTCCGTTTGCTCTGGGGGAAGTTCGGCAATCACGGACGGAACCGTAACCTCCGAATAATGGATAGTGGGGGCCGGAGCGAAAACGTTGCAGAATTCGGCGAATATTTTTAAAGCGTGGTTTCACGGAATCTGTTAAACAGCTTGGTTCGAGGTGAAGGGTACGGGCTTCAGGCCTTACATTTCAGCCAAGAGGTGGTCGGGCTTTAGCCTCGGAGGGACGGAGTTCGAGAGTTTGAATTCCCTCGGCGGCTTCTATGAGACGGCTGTAAATGTCAAGGTTTTTGTCTTTGTTCTTGCATTTGTTTTTTCCTTAGTGGCGTTTTTGTTTTTTGTATTTGCTGTTGTCTTTGGTTCGTGTTTTGAAGATTCATCTCGGGCTTCTATACGCA
>JBEKCU010000462.1:0-2625 GCA_050014735.1 Candidatus Acidiferrales bacterium
ACGTCGTCCAGCGTGGCGTCCGCCGTCACCGAGTGCACATCGGGACGCGGGACCATCAACTCGCGGGCCTGCATGCGATCGAGCTCAATCGCGCCGACAATAATTTTTTCCTCTTCGGGACCGATCAAGCCTCGTTCGCGCGCCTGCTGGATCTGGATTTGCAACTCCTCCGCGGAATGGACTTGTGTATGGCTTGGCCGCCCTGACAAGCCCAATCCGCTCAAAATCCATCGACTGGTTCCATCGAGCAGGTTAATTGCCGGGCTGAACACGCCGAGATACCATTGGAAAGGGGGCGCCACGAGTAAGGCCACGCGCTCCGCGCGCTGCAAGCTGATGCTCTTTGGGACCAATTCCCCCAGAACAACGTGCAAGATCGTAAGCAGAAGAAATGCCAGCGCAAGAGAAATTGCATGAACCAGGATCACGGCGTGTTGTCCCGGCATGTTCGCAACCACCGGACTCAACATTTCAGAAAGCGTGGCTTCCCCGAGCGCGCCCAGGCCCAGACTGGTTAGCGTGATGCCGACTTGAACGCCCGACACCACCCGATCCAGCCTGCCAATCAAGTCCAGGACGATTTTCGCGCTTCCGCGTCCCGCTTCCACCAACTGCCGCACACGCGACAGACGCACCGCAACTAGCGAAAATTCAACCGCGGCGAAAAAGCCATTCACTGTCACGAGCGCGAACAGACCGAGTAGTCGCAGCGCGATCAATTCAATCGGATCTCCTGGCGCCCAATTCTAGCAGCCTCGTCACATTGGCCCAAGCGGCTCGGTGAGCCCTCTTGAAAGTATCTGGCTCTGTTGACAACCTTTGAGATATCACTACTTTTTCTTTGTGGCGGCGTCATTGCCGTAGCGCGCCTCTTCAGAGACCAAGGTTTTTCCTTGGATCATGCGACAAATCCCCGCATCGATAGACGAGGGCTACAGCAATCGACATTCGCACGTTAGTATGTCAACAGAGTCAATATATCTGTGGATTCTGAGCAGGACGCCGACGATGCGGGATTTGGGCTACCAGCAACTCATGCTGTGCCTTCCTTGAATAATAAGGTTATGCCCCCTCGATGGTGGTACCGGCCCAACGAAATAGGCTCGCTACTCCGCAGTAGTCGTTTTCGTTGTGCGGCCACCGAGCTCGCACGAAATGGTGTTGTTCTTGTCCTTGGAGCAATTCCAGACGCTCAGCTTAAATCCAGTTTGAGGTTTCGGCCAAGGGTCTTCCGAGAATCTCGTAAGAAATGACTTCCCGTGCTCGGAGGCAAAATTCAGCGCAAGACGGTAGCTCTGCTCTTCCGTCTTGCCCTCACGGCTGTTGCCGGCGAGAAGATTCATAAAGGAACTTTTCCAATCGATATCGTCATCGCTATCGCATAGAACGACGTTCGGAACGCCTGAATAGGTCTGGCACACTTTATATTCGCCCTTGCCCCAGGAATGAAAATAGAATTTTTCCGTCTCCGGTTTAGGCGCAGCGTTGGCCTGAAGCGTGGACTTTGAGTCAGCGTCCGGAGCTTTATTCTGACTATAGCCGGGTAATACCAGAGTCAGAATCGCTAGGATTGGGGCCATTCTCAGCTTCGTTCTTCGCATGTCAACTCCGTTTATTCACGCGGCATGAATTTTTCTCATTTTACCTCTAGTTGTCAATGGAAGCGTGGTTTACAACCTCCCAATTCGATGGCGAATGCCTTTCTGTGCAACTTGATTCTGAGAATGGCTTCCGGTAACGCCGGCTTCCCGCCGGCGGTTCTTGCCTTATTCGATGACCAAAAACCCGCCGGCAAGAAGCCGGCGCTACCGGAGCTACGGCACCACCCGCAACTGCGTTTCCTTGCGCTACCTCACTCCGCGAAATAAAATGCTAAATTCATATTCATGCCGGAAGCGCCCGAAGTTGAAGCCGTAGCAAGAACGTTGCGCCCTCTGCTGAGCGGCAGGACAATTCGTCGCGCCCACGTGCGGCACTCGGTCGCGATACGTCCGCAATTTCCAACCACGCTGAAGAAAAACGTCGCAGACACAAGCATCATCGGGGTCGAGCGGCGCGGAAAATATCTTTTATTTACCCTCGACCGGGGATGTCTCGCGATGCATTTCAAATTCGATGGACAAGTATTATGGTTTGACAAATCGAAAGACGCGCTGGCGCCCCAGGTACACGTGGATGTCGCGTTTGAAACCGACAGGGGTGCATTAGGTTTTGTCGACCAGCGTCATCTCGGCCGCGTCCAATGGCTCGCGAAGCCTGAAGATTCGCCTGGAATACGCGCGCTGGGCGTCGACTGCTTTTCCGATGAATTTACAACCGGCCGGCTTCTTGAAATATGCCAAAGCCGTCCTCGCCCTTTGAAACTGCTCCTAATGGATCAGACGCGCATCGCGGGCATCGGAAACATGTACGCCATCGAATCGCTATGGCTCGCGGGGCTCAGTCCCCGGCATCGAAGCGATCGTCTCACGCCCAAGGAAGTCCGCCGGCTCCATAAAGCGGTTGTTTCGGTTCTTGCGCGTGCATTAGAATGTTGCCTCGATCCGCCGCCCGATTTTCGCAATCCGAAGTGGTGGTTCGCAGACCTCTCCGGGATAATTCGTGTGTACGGCCGGGAAGAGCAGC
>JBEKCU010000463.1:0-2617 GCA_050014735.1 Candidatus Acidiferrales bacterium
TCGAAATCCGTGGTACGGCCGAACCTGGCGAATATGTCTTTATTGCTGCCAAGGCATTTCAGATCAGGGATGAGCGGATACTGCTTGACCAGCCTGATCTCGAGGCGAGCCTGGCATTGCCCACCGATTTGGCGAACGCAGCGCCCGCGCATTACACTGTTTCCGCCAAGCGGCTCGGTGTTCCTGCAAAGGCATGGACACACTTAGCTGCCGCTCATCGGGAATTCAGCAGGATGAATTTTGATGAAGCGTCGCGAGAAGTTGACAGCGCGCTGCGAGCTGATCCTGCTTGTGCGCAGGCTTTTTCCATGCGTGCCATTATCAAACTGGCGGAGAAGGATCCCGCCGGGGCGGTCGATGATGCCAGGCGCGCTACGTCACTTGATTCTGCCGACGCGGAATCCCTTGTCACGCTGGCCATGGTGTACAACTCTCTGAACGATTTTCAGAAGGCTGAAGAGACCATTCGGCAAGCGCTCAGATTGCGCCCCGATTCCTGGCAGGGACGGCTGGAATTGGCCAAGAGTTTCTATGGTCACGGAAAGCTCGTCCTGGCCTTGTGCGAATTGGATCTGGCAAATATCGATTTCCCCGATGCCCATTTGGTGCGCGGGAATGTGCTAATGCGCCTGCAACGCAGGCAGGAGGCATTGGAAGAGTTCGGCGCGTTTTTGCGGGAAGCCCCCAAGGACCCGCGAGGGGAACAAATCCGCCGCATTGTGGCCACGCGGCCGCAGGAGAATCGTGGGTTGAATACCTCTGATTAGTGCGGCCATCAGCGATGGTTGATTTAAAGGACCAGCTTGAACATAGATCGTTCGCGCAGCAATCCTCCCCATGCCGCCGAGTCAATCCGTGGAATTCCAGAGACCCGTATACATCCAATAGAAAAAATTTATTCACACCCCTATTGACAGAATGGGCATGATTGGATAATAGTATTGCTTCGGTAGGTCGTCATTGACTCGTTCCGGCAATTAACCATGTCCGTCTTACTCATCACTGATTTGTGTTGTCACCGCGCAAACGCAGCTTGTTCGCGCTAAATATCAGTGTGGGCTGAGGACTGGGGAACGGGTTACGGTAATGAACCGTAAGCCATCGTTAAATCAAGTCAGGAGCCCACGAGAAGTCCGCGTGGGCTTTTTTGTTTTGTGCCACGTTTCGCCCTGCCGACTTTGGGCTGTGAATGAAACGGACGAAAGCATGGGAAGAGGCTTGCTGTCTCTCTAAGAGGCGGAAGCCCCGGGCACTTGCCTGCAGGTGCAGGGCGCGGCGGCTTCAGCGCGAATCGCCGATCTAGCCGGCATTGGATGATTTCAGCGCTCCGGTAAGTCGTCGTTGAGGCGTCGGAGCAGGGAACCAAATTCATGTTGATCTTACCCACCCAGCAACGGTGTTGTAGCAGCGCGGCGCAATGTAAAAGGGCCATGTGTCTGTGTGGGCCGAGGACGGAGGGACCGGCGCCGTGAAATGACGGATGCCTGAGTTCAGTCAAGTCATGAGCCCACGTGCAATTTGCCGTGGGCTTTTTTTTGCCTATCAAGTTTCACAACCGCAGCTACTGCCAAGGAGAAAACGCGATGAAAAGATTACCGCAGGTTTTATTATTCATGGGGGTGGTTGCTGCTGCAGCCACTTCTCTGCACGCGCAGAGTTCCCAGGTTTCAGGGCAGATCGTCGATACGAGCCACGCCGGAGTTCCGGGCGCGAAGGTTACTCTCACGCGCGTGGAAAGCGGCGACAAACGGGAGAAGACCTCCGGGACGGAAGGGTATTATTCGTTCCCGCTTCTGCTACCGGGTCACTATACCCTCCATGTGGAGAAGCAGGGGTTTCAGTCTCAAACTCAATCAGGGATTGAAGTTCTGACCGGCAACACCACCGCAGTTAACGTCACCCTCCAGGTCGGTTTGGAAACGCAGGTCGTAAACGTCGAGGCCAGCTTGCCCTTGCTCGAAACCCAAACAGCGGCTGTCGCGGGGGTAGTGGAGAACAAGAGCATCACCGATCTCCCGCTGGTCGATCGCCGCTCGGCGCAATTGCAGCGGCTGAATGGTTTTGTGGTGCAGACCAACTCGGGCGCAAACGCCACGTTCGCGATCGCCGGCGGACGCAGTAATAATGCTGATTATACCGTCGATGGCGGCACGGTGCAGAATCTGCTGATCGGCGTGCCCACGCTGGTTTTTGATCCTCCGGTCGAATCGGTGCAGGAATTCAACGTCTCCATTAGCAACTATGCGGCGGAACTAGGACGCTCTGGCGGCGGGGTGGTGCAGATGACCACCAAGTCCGGCACGAATTCGTTCCACGGCTCGGCCTACGAATACGTCCGCAATACGGCATTGCAGACGCGGCCAGAGTTCGCCACCTCCAACCCTATCCTCCACTACAACCTGTTCGGGGCCAGCGTGGGGGGGCCCATCAAGAAGGACAAGACACAGTTCTTTTTCAACTACGAAGGCAGAAGGCAGACGATTGCGACTCCCCAGTCGCTGACCGTGCCCAACGCCCAGGAGTTGACGGGGAATTTCAATGGCATCATTGACCCCAAGACGGGCGCCCAGGTGGTCGTTAAGAATCCCCTGACCGGGCAGGTGTTCGCCAACAACAT
>JBEKCU010000464.1:0-2601 GCA_050014735.1 Candidatus Acidiferrales bacterium
AATCGCCGACCGATTTCCAGCACAAAATTCGCCGCGCCACCCATCCCGCAATCTGCTTGAACACAACATTTCCATGATCGGTGGCCACGTGGAAGGCGTTTTGTTCGTTTTCCTCTGAGGCCTTCCCACGCATTGCCGCGTAAAACTTGCCGCTTCGATACTCGATAGCGGTAATACGTCCCGCCACCGGCGACCGGTTTACGTGCACATCGAAGATCGAAAGGAACACGCTGATCCTGTGGCCAGGATTTCCATCTCGCGGTTCATCGACGACAACCATCACTCGGCCATCCGCCGGGGAAACAATTGTGTCCGGATCGGCGGGAGGCGTCCGTTCCGGATCGCGAAAAAAGAATAGAACAAAGAGCCCTAGAAATATGAAAACGCCGCCTAGCCAATTCCAATGAAACAAAAATCCAATCACGCCGAGCAACAACGGCGCGGCGGCAAACTTGTAACCGTCCTTCACCATGAGGGTCCTTGAGAGGAGGCAAAAGATACACTCCCGCTCGTCCGCCGACATTCTATCTCAATTTGGCGGCGTACCGGAGCCTAGTGCTCGACGCGGTGATGCAATCGCTGAGCGATGTGGCGCTCCATCGCGTCTTTAACGTGTAATTTTAATTTTTTGAGGGTAATTTCGCGTTGCAGGTCTTCTAGATTCAGGTAGGAGGCTTGCGATAGTTGCCTTAGCTGGACTTCGTATTCCTCGTGCTGCTGTGCGAGCTTTTGGAACTCCTGATCATATGTCAGAAGTTGCTCGCGTATCTCCCGTGTCAAGGTGGGCATTGGGTGCCTCCTGATGGTTCGAATTGTGGATGGGGTCACATAACAACGCCAAACTAGCACAATGCAAATCGCCAGCCAAGTACAATTGAACAGAAATGTGAAAATTTGTTTAAAGTTTCATTTCAGGTCAAGCGCCAGCACAACGGCATCCTCCACGGGATACTTGTAGTACCGAGGCCGCCGTCCGCATTCCGTAAAACCTAGGTGGGAATAGAGCGCGATCGCGGCTTCGTTCGAATCTCGCACTTCCAGATACGCGCGCCGCGCACCTCCCACACGCGCAACTCGAAGCGCCTCATGCATAAGTCGCAGCGCGATCCCCCGTCGTCGGTGGACCGGGGCCACAGCCAAATTCAGGACTTCAAATTCGTCCGCGACAGCCCTGCCGATAATGAACGCAACCTTCTGTCCACTCGCTTCGGCGATCCACGCCGCGTCCGAGGACGCCGCGTCGATCAGGCTTTCGACTGACCACATCGCCGCCTGTGGGCTTTCGTGAAGAATCACCAGGACATCGGTCACATCGGCAGGGGACATTTGGCGAACAGTAAAAGTTCCACTATCGCTGGCGACTTTCCCGCCGGAGATCATCCCGCGTCCTTCCAGGCTTTCTCGGCGTCAGAACGGCGAACGTAATTCGCATCGAGGCGAAGCGCATCCACCAACTCACCGCGTGTGGCCCGTTCAAATCCTAGCTGCCCGATCATGGGCGCAAGAACGGCTGACACGGTTTCGATGTGAACTCCCGGAAGACGTGAATCGATAAGACTCACAGGAAGTATTTCCGGAGTCGGCGAGACGAGAGTACACGTCGCAAAGTCCGATTCCCCTCCCACGAGATCGACGAATTCTTCCGCAGTGAGAATGGATTCGTCACTGATCAATTCCAGAGTCGCGCGACGAGGATTCCCCTGCTTGCTGTGGTAAAGCGAGCCGAAAAGCTGCCCCCGCCGGGCATCCAGAAATGGCGCGACAACAATCCCTGCGCCCCGAGATTCACCGATCAATGACTTGGATTGCGCGGCAATCGCCTCTAGCCCGCTGATTGCCGCAATAGGTTTGTCGTGAATTTCGGCCCAGGCCTTAACTGCCGTAAGCCCCACGCGCAACCCCGTAAAAGATCCAGGGCCTGCCGCCACGGCAAATACATCGATCTGGTACAGGCGGAACTGTGCTCTGTTTTGCAGCAGCTCCAGATCGCGAAAAAGCCTGGTGGAATGGGGAGTTTCTTCGTAACCCGAGACCGAATCGATGACCAGATCATCGCGGAGTAGGGCCACACTTCCGGTGCGTGTGCTTGTATCTATCGCCAGAATCAGCATTTAAAGTATTCTAACGTAAACAGTGCCGCTTCTCCAAAAAGCCTTCCGTAATCTGCCTGTCATCTGGCCGTCATTTGCTCAACAGGAGTTCTCCGCAGAAATCCACATGTAAAAAGCATGTAAACATTCATCTGCAATTCCATGACCATTCGAACACCAAAATCTTTCTTAACTTGCTGATTCTAGAACAAATATCTTGACTTGAGGATATTCAAGGTTCAAACTGGTCCTGCTCACCTTGAGGGGGCTTCCGACCATGGACTATAAGATAGGGGACAAGGTCGTCTATCCGAACCACGGCGTTGGGATTATCGAGCAAATCAATTTCGGGGTTCTGAACGGGCGCACCGAAAAGTATTACATGTTGAAGATCTACGCAAGTGGATTGAAAGTCATGGTGCCCGCGACCAATGCCATCTCGGTTGGCTTGCGGCCTGTGATTCGAAACGGGGAGACACTAAAAGTTCTGACCTTTCTGGAAAAAGGGAAA
>JBEKCU010000465.1:0-2590 GCA_050014735.1 Candidatus Acidiferrales bacterium
CTGTAGCCTATGATCGGCGTGCAAATTCTCCCCGGCAATTTGCCCCCCTATGCAAAAGGAATAGCTTCTGCCTAGATATTCGCCGTGGGCCTCGGCTCCCACTGAAAATAACCTGCCCTTCAGAGCGGTTTGCCGCGCCTTCTCCCTGTCGCGAAAGCTCATTGCGCTTCCCTCTTCTTCGCGATTGCGCTTGTTTTCTTGGTTCAAGATTAGGCTGATCACCTATGGATAGCAATCCCCAATGACCTCGTTTACAGATTTGTGGTGCGTGTACGTCATGGCCAACGGCGAAAAACACTTCGGGCAAGAGTAGACCATGTGCGGCGGACCCGTTTCTCGGAACTTTCCAAATCAACCATCAGATTTGGGTACCCGGTGTTGGTCCGTAAGCTGTCCGCTGTTGACTCCGGCCCAATGCGCTTATTAGGTGCTGGCCGGGGCCGCGGTTAAAGGGAGTTAACACACTTCTGTGTACTATCGATGAAGCTTATCTTTCGTTGCCCATTTGTCAACGAAAGGATAATTGATTATCCTTTCGTTACTGGAATACCGACGAAAGGATGCCGTGCCAGAAACTGAACGTTCAGCCAGACAAGGCCGCTATATCCTCAAGCAGTTTGAAGGCGAAACTGTTCGAGCATTTGTTCCGCCACCGTTGCCGCCCGTGCCTCCCGTGGATCTTGCGCGGTTCCAAATTCTGCTGGAACAAGCAAATCAGGCCATCGGTAGGCTCGACGGCCTGACCTCGCTCCTTCCCGACGTGTCGCTGCTCCTTTATACCTATGTTCGAAAAGAGGCCGTCCTCTCGTCCCAGATCGAAGGCACACAGTCGTCGCTCTCTGATCTCCTGCTCTTTGAAAACGATGAGGCGCCAGGCGCACCGATCGAGGACGTCCAGGAAGTCTCAAACTACGTCGCGGCAATGAACCACGGACTGGAGCGAATGCGTTCGGGCTTCCCGCTGAGCCTGCGTCTGATCCGGGAGATTCACGAGGTCCTGCTCTCCAAAGGACGTGGCAGCGGCAAGCAGCCCGGCGAATTCCGCCTAAGTCAGAATTGGATTGGTGGCAGCCGCCCCGGCAACGCCGCCTTTGTGCCCCCGCCACCTGAAGAGCTAACTCAATGCCTGAACCAGTTTGAGCTCTTCTTGCACGATGACCAAACGGGTCTGCCCTTGCTCATCCGTGCCGGCCTGGTCCACGTTCAGTTTGAGACGATACACCCGTTCCTTGACGGCAACGGCCGGCTTGGCCGGCTTCTGATCACCTTCCTGCTCTGCGCTCAAGGCGCATTGAGAGAGCCAATTCTTTACCTCAGCCTCTACTTCAAATCAAACCGCGCAGCGTACTACGAATTGCTTGACCGCGTACGAACGAAGGGCGATTGGGAAGCCTGGATTGACTTCTTCTTAGTAGGAGTTCGAAACACTGCTGAACAGGCGGCTAAAGCATCTCGCGAGATTCTGGAACTCTTCAACCAGAACCATAAACAGATCGAAACACTCGGCAGACCAGCTGCCTCGGTGCTGAGAGTCTTTCAACATATGCAGCGATACCCAATCATTGCGATTCCATCTGCGGCAAAGCGGATTGGCATCTCCGCCCCGACCGTCGCAAAGTCGCTGGGCCACATGATCGACCTCGGCATCCTCGAAGAGACCACCGGCCGCGAGCGGCACCGTCTTTTCGTCTACCGACGTTATCTGGACATTCTCAACGAGGGAACCGAGCCGTTCCGTTAATTAACTAAGGGAAGCAGTTCCGAAGGCCAGTCCCCTCAATCGAATGCTCATCGAGCAGGTTTTCTTCTGAAACGCACCATTTTGGTGTAAAGTGGTGAACAGCAAAGAGGGACATTCTAGATGAGTGCTATGCCGCCGAAGGGACAACCCCGGTTGCCGGTCCGTGCGTCAATCAGTTTTCCGCCCCACCTTTACAAAAGTCTTGAGGAGATCGCGCAACAAAAAAAGGTCTCACTAGCATGGGTAGTACGCGACGCGGTTGAGAAATACGTTTCAAGTGAGCTGAAGTCGGGTAGGGAAAGCGGGCGCCTATGAACGTCTTTGACCTGCGCGATCGTGTGGTGAACGATTATGCCAGTTACATCCAAAGCTTCATCAATATCGCAGATCCTGCGATCAGCAAGAGAGTTCACTCGGCATTGTCAGATGGAAAGCTCTGGCCTGACCCACTCCTCCAATTTAATCCGGCCTATGAACAGGCTGGCAGTGTAGACAGCATCGCGCAAACGGGCCTTCTCCACCACGCGATGCCCAAAATCTTTAAGGACTACTCTCTCTACCGACATCAACTCGACGCTATTCGACTGGGCGTCGCCGGCAGAGACTTCGTCGTCACCTCTGGCACAGGCTCAGGCAAATCGCTCACCTATATAGGATCGAGATGGGTATTTACTTGACTCAGGTGACCACAACCTGTAGTTTTTCTGGCGGTGGAAGATTATCCACGAGACCTGTTGGAACTGGAGCGGCGCTTCTCGACCGAGGCGGCTTGCCGGGCGTATTTGTTTCAACTTCGCTGGCCGGATGGATTCTGCTGTCCGCGCTGTGGAGGTCGGAAGGCTTGGCCAG
>JBEKCU010000466.1:0-2567 GCA_050014735.1 Candidatus Acidiferrales bacterium
CAGACGGCTCTAGGCGAGCCCTCGCTCTTCCGCCCGGCTAATCAGCATCCGAGTCATTTGTGCATATGTATCGACGGCGTCGAGCAGTTCGCGTTTCGAGATTTTTTCCTTTGTCGTGTGCGCTACGTGAATGCTTCCAGGACCGAACAGAAACGGCTCCCCCCATGACGGCGTCAGCACGGGAATATCGGTGGTAAACGCCACGACCGACGTCGGAAATCCATCGAGCGCCGCGAAGCGCATCGGCGGAAGAGTCAGAACTTCCCTGACCTCCGCACGATGGCCGATGGCAGCCCGCAAATCCGAGTCGATTTTACCGCCATCGCCGACCAAACGGATCGCGAGTTCCGCCTTCGCCGCGTCCGGAATGATATTCGGCGCGCGCCCACCTGAAATCGTTCCGATATTCAAAGTCGTTTGTCCCAGCACCGGATCGACCGGCAGCGGCATGTGCCGGACCGAGTCCAGCGCGTCGAGAAGCTTTTCGATGGCGGATTCACCCAACTCCGGATAAGCCGAATGAGCCATTTTACCCGACGCGACGATTTCGTAGCGCAAAATTCCCTTCGATCCCAGAGCGACTTTGCTTTCGGTCGGCTCGCCGTTGATCAGGTAGCGTGCGCCGCGCGGCGAACGCGAAGCGACCTCCGCCCCTGCGCTGTTGCGCTCTTCCCCCACGACAAAGAGAAGCCCAAAATTTCGCGTCCCGCTTTCGAGCAGCTTTTCAGCGGCGGCGATCATCGCCGCGATAATGCCCTTTGCATCGCACGCGCCGCGGCCATAGATGTTCTCGGCGTCTTCGCGGGATTCGATGAAAGGCGGCACGGTGTCCATATGCGTCGAGAGCACCACGGTGGGATGGCCCCATTCCGCATACACGTTGAAGCGCTCGGGCGAAACGGCCATCGCTTCCACTTTCCCGTCCGAGCCTGCCGCCAGACCGGAGAGATAGAGCAGCAAGTGCTCTCCGACCAGCTTTTCGTTCTCGGTGATCGACTCGATGTCGATCAGCGCGCGTGTCATTTCAAATGGATGCAATTCTACCCGCCGCAGTAGAACAGGCTTCAGCCTGTTCGGCTTAAATTCACACAAGACAAGAGCAAACAGGCTGAAGAGCCTTTGTAAGAACTGCAAAGTTAAAACCTCAGCGGCTGAAGCCGGACTGATTTTGCAGGACTCGTGTCGTGGCTGAAGCCACGACCCACAAAGATTCTTATCTTTCCACACAGGCTCCGAAGCCTGTTCCAGAAAAAAATCACCGTTGATTGTAATCCCAGGGATGAAGGGCGCGCGGAAAGAAACAAGGCATGAGGAACCGACAAATGCCTCGCTCCTCGATAGCGCTCCATCCGATTCCTCGGATGACAGTGAGCCGGTATTAACCGCGCTCCCCAGCCGCCTTGGCGGGACTGCCATCGGCGACTTCGGCGGAAATTTCGCTGCACCTTTCGCTCAGGCCTCCGAAGCTCCTCGGAACATCCGCCCGGCTACTTTTTGCTTCCGCACCTCTACGAAGACATTGCCAAGATAACACTCGGCGGGTTGCGGGTCAAATTTGGGTCGCAGTGCGCATTTCCATCCGTCGATCGATCTCCTATGCAAAATGACGACCCGCACCCGGGCTAAATCGTCCGTTGCTCGTGAGAATGCAGCTCATTCCGAAGCCCGGTCCGCCAGGCCGTCCGGAACTACGGCTGAATGTTGATGTAAAACTTGGCCTCCCGAAATTCGCCGCAATCGCTCGATTCTTTCCTGGCACGGGCGCTATTCGTAACGCCGTCCTAACCGCGGCGCAATCGCGTAATAAAGCTGCACGATCACAATGAAACCGATGCTCCAATATGTGCTGAAAATGCACAGCATCGCGCCGAACGCGTAAAGCGATTGGGCGATGACAATCCGGCGCTGAATCGCGCGAGAGGCCTCCGCTGCAATCTCCGCCTTCACCAGTCCCAACGCCTGCGCGCAATTCCAACTGAAATAGAGGGTGCCGCCGAGCAGCAGGATATTCAGCCAATAAACGATCAGGGCTGTCCGATAAATCATGAACTCGGCGAGCAGGCGCGTGGAAAATGGCATAAGGGAAACCGCGAACAAAAAGACCATGTGAATCCACGCCAGACTGCGATGAGAACGCTCCAGGTGATTGAGCTGAGTTTGTTGCCCGACCCAGAAAATTCCCAGTGTCAGGAAACTCATCATGTACATCACGATTTGCGGCGCGAGCGACATCAGCGTGTGCTGCAACTCGGACCCTGAATGAACCGCTTCCGCCGCGGGCACTCGCAGATCGAGCACGAGCAACGTCATCGCCACGGCGAAAATGCCGTCACTTAGAGCCGCGAGACGCTCCACACTTTGCCCTGCAATCTGGTTGTAAGAAACGCCCATAGGCTGCTAAACCTACTTCCACCACTCGCGTTCTGTAAAGCGGGAACGAAAATATCTAGAAGTTATCTCATAAACACATTTAAGTCTTTCAGAGCTTGCGAGTTATGCAAACAAGAGTAAATCAGGAGCATGGACCTAACCGCAGCGCAGTGGGAGAAACTCAAGCCACTGCTGGC
>JBEKCU010000467.1:0-2567 GCA_050014735.1 Candidatus Acidiferrales bacterium
ACATTTTCTACGGCTGGGTTCCGTCCAACTACAATTTCACACCAATCCCCAGTTTCGTGATGTTCGTGATCGGCCATGGCTGGCTGGGTGTCGACCTGTTTTTCATTCTTTCCGGCTTCCTCATCTCCGGGATACTTCTGGACTCAAAAGAAAGGCCCCACTATTTTCGTAATTTCTATGCGCGCCGCTTCCTGCGCATCATGCCTTTGTATTTCGCCGTGGTGCTTGTTTTTTTTGTTTGCTATAACCATCATAAGGACTACTTTATTCTCAGCACTCTCTTCGCTGCCAATCTGGCCAACTTATTCAACATAAGTGTCCCTCACGGTCCAGGAGTGCTCTGGTCGCTGGCCGTCGAGGAGCACTTCTATATGCTTTGGCCGCTGCTCGTGTACCTTCTGGATCGGAGAAAGCTCACGATTCTCGCTATTTCCATCGTCGTTCTTACTCCGGTCGCCCGTGGAGTTGCTGTCGCCCATGGCATGTCGATTGATGACGCAGTTTACAGTTACTCTTGGTTTCGTTTTGACGGTCTTGCGCTCGGGGCTTTGATGGCTGTGTGGGTCCGCTCGTCTTACGCCTGCGCCCGCAGCTCTTTTCGCCTGGCGGGTCTCTTGGTGGGCTTGGCGGTCGTAATGACGATCGTCGGCGCGCCGTTCGGTATCCTCCGTACGCAAGGCGTTTTGGGAACCGCTTTGCGCTTTACGCAGGCACAGTTTCCCTTTGCCTCCTTTCTGCTCGTGGCTTTGGTGCTACAAGGAACCCGGCTAACCGCCGGTCTCCGGAGTCCTATAGCGCGCTTGAGCGGCAGCTTGAGCTACAGTGTGTATCTGATTCACTTGGCCATCGGAGACGGCTACCAAGCCGTAGTGCGATATTTCGGCCTTCGACCAAGCGTTGTGTTCGGGAGTGTGGGGGAAATCCTCGTTCGAGGAGTCTTCATAATCTTGGCATCTTTTGGTATTGCGATGCTCACCAAGAAGTACCTGGAGGACCCGTTCCTGCGGCTCAAGCGTTTCTTCTAGCCGAAGAGGGTAACACGGATTAATCGCAACTGCAGCAACTCCACTGCGCAGGGTTAGCCGCTCTTGGCCAGCATTCCGTCGCTGGGATTCGCATCTTGAAGGAAGCAGCAGCCGTCGCGGGGCATTTTCGTGTCAAAGGGTCGGCTCGGTACGCCGGGCACTTCGCCGGGTTAGCGTTCTCGTGGACAAACATGTGGCGAAACCAGAGTTCATCGTTTGGGGCTACAAAGATGAAAGGTGTCAGGGGGGAAGAGAACGTAGTACAGTTACTGTATGTTATATATATTAGTTAGTGATAAGTGCCGTCCAGAGCCTTGTTTGTCTCGGCGTTTAACATAATCCAATCCCACACGCCGATATCTTTCCCATCGGTGCCCGCGTTGTGATATTTGCTGCCGCTGGTTAACTGATAGTTCCCGCCAGAGTAATTGAGAAACCCTGCTCCGGATGTCGAATTCCAAAATGTCCCGCTCGGCCAAGTGTTCCCGTCATTTGCGCCGTTCGCTGTCAACATGACGAGGTCGTTGTAGACCGCGTTTGTTACGTATGTGCTAAACGCAGCTGAGCCGCTACCCACGGCATTGCCGATGAGACCGTAATTACCGTAGGCACCTAGATTGTTCGTGAGCTGATAATTGGCAATTTTACCGGAATCCCCGAAGTACAAAAAGGCGACGTTTGCAAAGATGCTGTTGTGGTCAACCGTAATGTTGTCTGCGTGAAGACCAGCCAATCCGCCGTCAGAAAGACTAAGAAGCCCGCGCCCGTCCCCGTTCCAGGTTGTGCCATTTATGTCCGTAAGGACATTATTCTGAATGAGAATGCGGTTGTCCGGCAGGCTAATGTTCGCATCGTCCGATCCCGTCGTCTCGATACCGCTTGCCGCGTGCTGGATCAGGTTGTGCGTGACGGTCATATCCTGCACCACGCACCAAGTACAGGCGCCATTTTGATTCCGAACCGTAAGCAGGACGGCGAAGCCGACCTGTGCGTCTCCCCAGCTGTATTCAATTACGTTGCCGTCGAGCAGAACTCTTTGGGCGTTCTTGAATTCCTGAAGATTCTTCACCACATAGCCATTTCCGTACCAAGCCGTGAAGTCCTTCCAATAGTGGTTCCCCACGATAGTGATGTCAGATGGGACCATATTGGCAACTGAAGGATCGTTGCCGCCGAACAACATGTTTTCCGATGCGGCGGACAAAAAGTTATTTTGTATCAGCAGCGGTCCTGGTGAAGTCCAGACACCGACGGCCTGAGAGTCGGACCCTTGACCAGGGGATGCGGTTTGATCGTGCATTTCTCGAATATCGCTGTCTACAATGGCTCCGCTAGCGACTTGAAAGCTCACTCCGCGCCTGACCGCCCCTGACGCCGTTCCATGGATATAGCAACGGTCAATGATGAGGTAACTTACGAGATTGGCCACGGTGGTCGCGCTATTGTCCGTCTCGATTAAGGCATAGTCGTGCAATCCGGGGGCTTGGGTGATCTCAAGGCCAATCAGCCTCCAATTGTGCGCTGCCGTCTGGAAGGCAAACG
>JBEKCU010000468.1:0-2541 GCA_050014735.1 Candidatus Acidiferrales bacterium
TGCTGGGGGTTCTGGAGGCTTTGGGCGCGGCTTACATTTCCACTTCGTGGAAGGACGCCATTGCCTTTTGCGTGTTGATTATTGTGCTGATCGTGCGGCCCACCGGAATCCTGGGCGAACGCGTAGCGGAGAAAGTATGAGGTTGAGCAGAACGGGGATTTTTTATGTAGTTTTGACCTTGCTGCTCGCCGCCTCGCCTTTCGTTTTGAATGTTTATTGGCTTGACGTGCTGAACAGCGTGGGCCTCTACGCCATCCTGGGGCTCAGTCTGAATATCATTCTGGGCGACGCGGGCCTGTTTAACCTCGGCCATGCCGCGTTCTATGCGGTCGGGGCCTATACCACCGCCATCCTGAATACGCGCTACCAGATTCCCGTGGTGTGGCTGCTTCCGGTGGCGGCAGTGGCGGCGGGGTTGTTTGGCCTCATCGTGGTACGTCCCATCATTCGCCTTCGCGGTGATTATCTGTGCATCGTGACGGTCGGCGTGGGAGAAATCGTCCGGATTGCGCTGATCAATAATGTTTTCGGGCTTACGGGAGGGGCCAACGGGATTCTTGGAATCCAGCGTCCGCACCTGTTTGGCTTCATCATTCGCCGGCCTGTGCATTTCTACTTTTATATCTGGGCGTTTGTTGCGCTGAGCGTATTCCTGTTTTCCCGTCTCGAGCATTCGCGCTTCGGGCGGGCCCTGAACTATCTGCGGGAAGACGAGGTCGCGGCCGAAGGCAGCGGCGTCAACACGGCCCACTATAAGACTGCGGCATTTGTCCTGGGAGCGGCTTGGGCGGGAATGGCGGGAAACATATTTGCCACTAAGATGACCATCATCGCACCGGAATCGTTCAGTTTCTGGGAGTCCGTGCTGATGTTCGCCGTAGTCATTTTGGGCGGTTCCGGAAGTGTGCCGGGCGTGCTGGTGGGCTCGTTCTTGATCATTGGGCTTCCCGAACTGTTTCGCGGCTTCGCCGATGCCCGCATGCTGATCTTCGGCGCGGCCATGATTCTGATGATGATTTTCCGCAATCAGGGGATTGTGCCGGCACATGTGAGGCCTTATTCGATCGACGAACTCACTGAGGTGGAGAGCTCCATGCCGACGCCAACGGCTGGTTCCGACGCTGCCGAGAAAATGCAGCCTATAAAGGAGGTTCGATGAGCCTCCTGGCCATTCGTTCGCTCACCAAGCGCTTTGGTGGACTGGTAGCCGTCAAGAACGTTTCCTTCGATGTCGAAGCCGGGTCGATTGTCGGCTTGATTGGCCCCAACGGAGCCGGTAAAACCACGGTCTTTAATCTCATCACCGGGATCTATCGCCCCGATGAAGGCGGGATTAACTTCAAGGACAAGTCGATTTCCGGCCTGACGACTCACCGTATCGTCGCCGGCGGCATCGCGCGCACCTTCCAGACGATCCGGCTTTTTCAGAACCTTTCAGTACTGGACAACGTATTGGCCGGACGCCATTGCCGGATGAAATCCGGAGTGCTGGGCGCCATGCTACGGCATCCGCGTGAGCGCCGCGAGGAGAAAGCGGCGCTGGTTGCGGCCGTGCAGGCGCTGGATTTCGTGCGGCTGCGCGGCGAAGCACAGAACCTGGCGAAAAACCTTGCTTACGGAAATCAGCGCCTGCTCGAAATTGCCCGTGCCCTCGCGACCAAGCCGCAGCTCGTTATTCTGGACGAGCCCGCCGGCGGCATGAATGAACAGGAAACCACCGCTTTGATCTCCTTGATCCGCAAAATGAGGGATGAAGGTGTCACCGTTCTGCTGATCGAACATGACATGAGCCTGGTGATGCGCGTGTGCGAAAAGATCGTTGTGCTCGAGTACGGCTCGAAGATCGCCGAGGGGAGCCCGCAGGAAATTAAAAACCACCAGGAAGTGGTCCGGGCTTATCTTGGCGCCGAGCAAGAGGATTGAATGCTTCTTCAAGTAACCGATCTTCACGTGAAATACGGAAATATCGAGGTGCTTCACGGCATCAACCTGCAGGTGGGGCAAGGCGAGATTGTCACCATCGTCGGCGCCAACGGAGCTGGGAAATCAACCACTCTGCTGACCATCAGCGGCTTGGTGAAGCCCTCGAAGGGAACTATCCTGTTGGAAGGACGCCCGCTGGGAAAGATGCGGGCCCACGAAATCGTCGAGGCGGGAATCGCGCAGGTTCCCGAAGGACGACGCATCTTCGGCACGTTGACGACTCAGGAGAATCTCGGCCTCGGCGCATTTACCCGACACGATCCGCAGAAGATCAAGAAGAACCTGGATTGGATCTATGGGCTGTTCCCTATACTTGCGGAGAGGAGACAGCAGCTTGCGGGAACGCTGAGCGGCGGCGAACAACAAATGCTCGCCATCGGCCGCGGCCTGATGAGCGAACCCAAGGTGCTGCTCATGGACGAACCCAGTTTGGGACTTGCTCCGCTGCTGGTTCGAGCCATTTTCCAAACCATCAAAGAGATCAATGCCACCGGCGTGACTGTAGTGCTGGTGGAACAGAACGCGAGCGCCGCTTTAAAGCTCGCTCATCGAGGGTAT
>JBEKCU010000469.1:0-2527 GCA_050014735.1 Candidatus Acidiferrales bacterium
ATTCGCTTTCTCACGAAGCGCATTGACGCCGCCGTGGTCGTCGACCCCGCCGCTCCGCGGCCAGGATCAGCCGCTGCGCGCGTCTTCTTCGGCGCAACCGTGACCTACAAGGACACCTCCGGCCTCAAACACGTCGTCTCGATCGTCGGCACCGACGAGGTGAACCTCGACCGCGGCTACATCAGCTGGCGCTCGCCTCTCGCCATTGCGCTAATAAAGGCGCGCTCCGGAGACATCGTGGATCTGCACGCGCCAGCGAAGACGGAACATCTCGAGATCATCGACGTCGAGTACGCGCCGATTCCGATGGATCCTTTCCGCGAACCACCAGGAGCTCAGTCGACGCCCAGGGTCGAGGGCTCCTAGATCAAGCCCTCGGACTCGCCAATCCAATTCCTGAAAAACGGCGTTACCCGGTGAGGCACGCTCTGTCCGTATTAATTGCGGCTGAAGATTAACTTGTATTTGTCCCAGTAGGCGTAGCCCAAATAAGCGGTCAGCACAAAGACAGCCACACCAATCCATAGGAATGAAGGCATCAAGCGGGAGTTGACGACAACTATTCCGACAACATCCGGCGCAAGGAATAATGTTGCCAACGCCGGGAAAATGCCAAATAGGAGCATGAACCCCGCGACGATCTCGGTAACCTTTACCATCTGGAAAATGCCCGAAGCCAAGAATACTTGCATAACCGTGACCATTTGCGCGGGTACGCCTTTTGTTGAATTACCCATCAACAGCCCGCTTATGCCGCTTGCGAACATGATGAGTCCAAGCAATATTCGTACAGCAATTATCAGATAGCGGTTGCGAAAATTCATAGCCCTTACCCTTCGCCGTCGCGACAAACACGAGGCCGAAAATCATGTCCAGCAGCGGCCTTCCGAATACCTCTAACCACACAAAGCACTGAAAGATTAGACATTATTACAGCCTGTTTCTCCAAGTCCGGAGAAACGGCGTTCTCGTCAAAGCTCCCACCTAACGATAAGCGACTTATCATGCACAATGCTCATCGGTCTGCTATTCTACGCAGATGTTTGCTTGTCAGATGCGTTGTTGACTGTCGATGCTCAAGGAAGCGCACCCTCGCTATTGGCTTCTGTTCTCTGTCCTTTTGTGCCTTGCCCTTCCATCGCATGCACAGGCAGTGAAGGTACAAGATTTTAGTCTGAACACTCCGCGAGATCGCAGAGTTCTATTCAATGCGGTGGCGACGCCTTCCGGAGATGTTCTTTCGTGGGTGGGCCAGCCTTCGAACTTGAATTTTCGGGTGGCAGCTCCTTCGCGGTTTTCGAAGGGGCTGGGTTTAGATTGCCGCTCTCCTCGAATCGCCCTCTATCCCAAAATTCAGCACCTGAGATTATTCCATCCGGATTCTGAACGGTGCGCGAGGTTGCGATTTGCAGGAAGTTGACTCTAAACCCGGACCCTTACGAACCAAAGGGTCGGGCACCCGAAAGTTCAAAACCGCTTAAAGGCCTTGCCACCCGCCCAACGAAGACTGTGTAGAGCACACGGACAGAGCTTCAGGATTCTTCGGTGAGTTGACGATAAACTCGCGCGAACTGCTATTTCCATTCGAGCAGGCCACCGTCAATCGGAAACGATATTCTCCAGGCGGTGGATGTGCCTGTGCAGCATAGTCCGGTGCCGCCAGTTAAAGCCGGATCGCGCTCTAGCGACGCGCCCCGCCCCGCGTACCGCCCCGATATCCGGGGAGGGCGTGTTCAGCCTTCGCGTCATGGCCAGCCTGGCCTACGTTGCCTCGCCCATCCCGCGCCTCGTTTCCCTGGAAGTGGTTGAAGCGCTCCGCCCCGCGCTCCGGCAACGGTCCAACGTAACCGTGATGAGGATCATAGCGGTTGTCGACATGGCCGAAAAAGCCGCGACGGCCGTGAAACCAGGGGCCAGCTCCAATAAACACACCGCCAACAAACCAATCGGGCCCATAGTAGCCGTACGGAGCACAGTCATATGGGGCATAGTCGAAGTACCCGTAGGGACACACCGGAGCCGGTCCGATGTTTACGCCGACGGAAACCTGGGACCGTGCCATAGGCGTACAGCATAAAAGGGCAGTTGTGAGAGCTGCGGAAGCAAACGCAATGACCTTGAACATGTTTTCTCCTTTTCGTTCAGAGTTTCAACCTCGACAACTAAGGGCCAGCATAATACCAAGGATGAGTACCGGCAAGTCGTAGTGCTTTATCGAAAGCGCGCCAGAATAACCTGCGTCCATCATCCACTTCGGAGACAGCGCGCTTCCGATAAAGCACTACGACTTACCAGGACTTGGCCTGAATCCCTCAAATGACGAAGCCGCAGCCTACTTGGAATTTAGCAGTTGAGGGGACCAAGAGAACGCACTTGGATGGCCGATTACAGGATCAGATTGCGCTTCGATCTCGGAGGAGTTCTTCGTCGAAGGCCAAAACTTGATCTTGTTTCGAATTGTCGGCGCGTTTGGAGGGTACATTTTCCAAGCATCACCTTGCTGAACGTATAGTACGTGAGTTCTCGA
>JBEKCU010000470.1:0-2509 GCA_050014735.1 Candidatus Acidiferrales bacterium
CTTGGGCGCGAGCTTCACGTACGGAGGATTCGAGAAGGGCCGGAAATATCGCTGCAACTTGACTTAGCACCAGTGTGCTGTTGTTCTTGTAAGGCGGATTGCCGATTACGAGAGTGAATGAACCCGTCCGTTTGACTTCAGCACTAAGCGAAATACGTTGCTCAATGAATGCCTTATAGTCTTCGTCAGGAATCAGTGGGAGAATCTGGCGCAAGAACTGACCGTTTCGTGGGTCCAGTGCATCGGTGGCATAAACCCGTAGATCCCCTACCAATTCTGCGGTCTTGCGGTCGAGTTGCGAGAGAATCGCGATGTAGAGGTTTACGTACGCTATGCCAAGGACCTGTGCTGATATGTCGAACCCCGTGAGGCGTTCCCAAAAGCGGTCAATGCCGAAGCCTGCCAGAAGGCGCGCACCCTGCGTCAGAAATGTGCCGGACCCCATTCCTGGGTCCAGTACGTTTAAGTCCCGCACAGCGTTCCGTTCCTCAGCAATTCGCAGAGCGAGAAACCACACCATATCGACGACTGGCTGTGGGGTGTAGTATTGGCCGAGGGCTTTTCGCTTTGTCCGATTGATCTTCTGGGCATAAATCTCGAAGAAGCGGCCTAGCAAGTCACCTTCAACTGCGTCGAAATCATGGCTGGCAAACATCTCCAGCAGGCTCCGAAACAGGATCGCATCAACAAAACGTTCAATCCAGTCGAAGAAGAACCCGTAAACCGCGAACCGGCGAATTGCTGGTGGAGCAGATTCCTTGAATTGCCGTAGGGCAGCGAAAACCTCAGTGCGGATCTGTTCCGGTTCTTTGCCGTTGTAGCGCGTCGTGCAAAAAACCCAATGGTCCTTGGGGATGAGGGGGACGGGTTCGCGGATGCAGAAAATGTCTTCGATTGCTTTAAACGCAAACATGCGTCCGATAAAGGAATGAATGCTTGCTGCCACAAACTCTGTGACCACTTCTGTCGGCTTTTCCCTGGCTAGGGCCTCAACTCCGCTAAGGCTCATGCCCGCGTGTTGGGTCATCAAGAAGAGATGAAGGTCCCGCTTGGTTAGGGGGTCAAGGCTATCGTAGTCTGAAGGGATGCTGGCACGGATGGAATGATACAGCCCGGCGTTGGCTAATCGGTCATCACTCGCGCCCGCCGCAAACTCTGCAAGTCGGGTCGCAAAGTTCTCAAGATCGGTTCGGGTCCGTATCGCCAGAACATTGTGAATGTCCGATATCGAAGCGGGCTGCAAGGCCTGCGGCAGGAAGTGCGTCGCAATCCATTGTTGCCAGGATGTCAGTGATCGCGAATCAACAGGTGGAAGAGGCGGCGCAAGCTGAAATAGCACTGCACGGTTTTGTACTTGTTTTCGGAGCGCTGCATCATCCTTACCGCCCAAGACAGCAACGAATTCGCGTCGGAGGTCTGCGGTAATCGGAAGAATCGCAAAGTCTACAAACGTTGTCAGTACAAAGTAGTGGATTCTGGCAATATTTCCCCTAACGTAGGGGAGAGTCTTCTCCTCCCAAATCCATCCACTCGCCATGGCTTCTGACAGGTCCGAGAAGTTTGTAACCTCTTCAGGCCGCTTTGCTTCAAAGACGATTTCTGCTGGCAGAACAAGATCCGCGTCTTCAGGAGAGACGTACGCGAGAATGTCGGGCCTCTTGCGTCCCGTCGCTGTGACGCTTGTGTCAATAACCGTGGCGAGGCCGAGGGACTTCAACAGGGCAGCGAGATTTGAGGAAAGATCGTTTTCGCTCCGGGCGGTAGTCCCCATCGCGACTTTTTCAACCAAACTCGTGAAGCGGGCGACTGCTTGGATAAAAGACATGGCTTGTTTGTCGAAGGACGATTGTAGCCCAGGAACTATATCATTTTCTCGGCTGCGCCATCGTTGCCCCGAGGGAAGCATCGGAGAATACAACCTGTGGCTCCCGGCGTTTCGGATGCGGTCAATGAAGGCATACAAGACGAGGCCTTAGGGCATGAAAGCCCGCCGATATTTGGGCCGGGCGTTCGGCTTGCATAATTCGGACCACTGGGTGCCCCCTCTACGATATACCGATACAGCCTCACCGCCATGTCACGGCCATGTCACGCCATGCAGGTACACGATAGAACAGGATGGCATTTCAAGAACGGGATGTGCGTAGTATCAATGGCTTATCATTGGATGTTATCCACTGAAACTACCCTCAACGCTTTCGATTCCCGTTAGCGCTACCAAGTTTTCATAGACTTACAGGCGCCGTCAGACCACGACAGACCACCAAAGTCGCGCCGCGAAATTCCGGCCGACCACCGGCTCTACGCCAACAACGGGGGCAAATCCAGACCCCAAACCTTTCTAAGAACATGACACCTTCACCCGGAGTCTGTAGTTTTCGAAGTTGCGGAAGCCGTAGGCTTGCCGATTGATCAACTCCATTTTGTTGTGGAAGCCGTCCGTGATGCCGTTGCTGCGGGTGAAGCGCCACATAGTGACGATCTCTTCCCGCCAGGAATGCAAGGTTTC
>JBEKCU010000471.1:0-3588 GCA_050014735.1 Candidatus Acidiferrales bacterium
GAATCCCGCCGCCACATCTTACGACGGCGAATGGGCCGATGCGGCCCAACCTACAAAGCTACTTCACCGCCCTCTGCGACACGGACGAAAAACGACATTCGAAAAAACTAAAGTAACCATCGATTCCCATTTTGAGAATGGTCGGCGTATCACAGTGGTGACCCAGTCAAGGAATATGCGGGTGCCCAGCCCTTTGATTCGGACCGAGAATCGCGATAGAGTCATGGCGATGAAGAAATCCAAACTTCCGAGGAGAAACTCCTCCACTCCTAAAGTTTCGAAGACCTCCGGAATAGAGCTGCTGCAGACCGTGCCCGGCCATGGCGAGTGGGTCTCGCGCTTGAAATTTTCTCCTGATGGAAGATGGCTCGCGATCCCGTATCAGGGGGGACTCTTGGAAATTTGGGACGTTGAAAGGGCCAAGCTTTACAAGCAGATCGACTTACAGGTATATCACATCTTCTCGGTAGCTTGGTCTCCGGAAGGAGCAGAAATCGCGACGACGCAGAATGATCGCTTTGTTCGGTTTTGGGATCGGGATACGGGCAAGCTGATTCGCGAAACTCCTGTCTACAGCATCGAGGAATCCGAAGCAAGAAGGGAAGCGTATACAAGTAAAGTCCGATTCATAGAACGGACTGCGCATATCCAGCGGAACAGACCGTCCAGTAGCTGGCGACACCAAGGACCTCTGAATCTCCCACCCGCTCTTCCGGTGCCAGAATACTCTCAAAACCAATGGGACGAAATTCGTGCGGCTGCATGGTCCCCGACGGGACGTCTCTTCGCTACCGGTCATGATGGCGGGGTGCAGGTCTGGGACGTCTCATCCTGGAATTTGAAGATCGCCTTTCGCGAGCAACTTCAAGTAATCAGCGTCGCATGGTCTCCCAATGAGCAACGATTGGCTGCTTCGTCGTATCGGGATCGCGTCTGCGTGTTCGATGTCGTAAACAATTCTCTACTCTATCGGGTTCCCGGCTCCCATGCAGCTTTGGCGTGGTCCCCGGACGGTACCATGCTTGTCTCTGCGTTCGAAAACGACATCTATGTCTGGAATTCTGCTTCGGGGAAGCTTTTACGCGTACTTGAGGGTCACACGGTTACCCCGCGAGCCGTGTCCTTCTCAAATGACGGCGCTTTGCTAGCTTCTTCCGCTAATACCTACCGAGTTAAAGGTAAGCGCATTGGCGACGATCGGACACTACTGTGGCGAACCGATGCATGGACGTGCTGCGGTTACATTAAAAGGAAAATGGCTTGGTACGTGTACAGGCGTTGGCAAGTCAGGGCTGCACCTAGTTTTAACCGGGAAGCCCTTCGTGGCAACAGAGTCTACTCACGCCCGAAAGATAATGCCGCTGAAACAGCGAAAGGTAAGTCTCGGGCCCGGTATTCAAGAGGTTCGCGACATCCTCTTGTGGGATTTTGCCGGGCAACCGGGGTACAGGCTGATTCATCAGTTGCACCTGGAGGACGTGAATGTCGCGTTGCTTGTGTTCGATTCTCGAAATGAACTTCATCCGTTTTCCGGCATTATTCACTGGAACAAAGCTCTTCTGCAGTGTTCTGGCCCCACGGCCTCTGCGGGTGCTATTCCACGAATATTAGTAGCAGCGCGAATTGACGTTGGAGTATTAGGCGTTAGTAAAGCTAGAATTGAGAGTCTACTCACCCAGCTTGGGATTAGCAGTTATGTCGAAACCAGCGCAAAGTTAGGCGTCGGCATCGATAAGTTGCGGGAAGAAATCGCCGAAGCCATTGACTGGGACTCCCTTCCGCGAATCACTTCCAATGCACTGTTTCAGAATATAAAGCTATTCCTTAATAATGAGCGCAAAGGTGGGCGCGTACTTGCAAGTCTAGAGGAGTTACGCAAAAAATTTGTGCGGGATCAGCGTCTCTCCCGCTCGGACTCGCCTACGTTTCGCCAGCAATTCTCTGCGTGTCTAGGAAGATTGCAGACATTAGGCCTGCTTAGACAGTTCAGTTTTGGAAACCTGACCCTGTTGCAGCCAGAAATATTGGATTCCTACGCTTCGTCGATTGTTTTTGCTGCTAAGAGCGAGCCGGATGGAATGGGCAGCATTCTAGAAGAGCAGGTGCGGAGTGGCACATTTGCGATGCAACGAGACCGGAAAATGGGAGATGAAGGTCAAGAGAAATTGCTACTTCTGGCGACGATCGAGGATCTCTTGTCACATGAGATCGCGCTACGCGAACCAGCGGAGGATGGGACATTGTTAGTATTTCCCTCTCAGCTGACGCGAGAGAACCCGGAGCTCCCCGACCCTCCGGGCAAGGAAGTAGTATTCGAGTTCGAGGGGCCGATATTAAATATATATGCCGCTTTGGTCGTCCGCCTAGCTCACGGCACTCTATTTAAAACCAAGGACATGTGGAAGAATGCGGTCGTTTTTTCGGCAAAAATCGGCGGTGCCTGCGGCCTGTATCTCACAGAGATTGATGAGGGGCGTGCAAAGATCACACTTTTTTATGACGAGATGGCCAAGCCTGATACCCGGTTTCAGTTTGAAGACTATGTATACACTCATTTAAAGAGGCGGTCGTTGCCAAACACACTTGTCCGCCGTCGCATCCTGAAGTGTCCAAATACTGGCTGCGCTACGTCCGTTAGTGAAGAGGTGATCAGCAAGAGACTAGCTCGGGGCTACGACTTTGTCACCTGCAATGTCTGCGATACGAATATCGCTTTAGTTGTGACGGACGACCATGTGCCATCGGCGGCGAGCGTGACTACGCGTGAAATTGATTCGGCGGCGACCCGCCGCAAGTTGGTTGATGCTGGTCTGGTTTCCGCATCCGCGGAGATGGAGCTTTCCAGTTTTCGTACTTGGGCAGGCGCAGATCAGACGACGTTAGCCCTTGTTTTTACCGACATCGTTGGCTCGACTAGTCTTGGAACCGAGATTGGCGACGAGGCAATGCGGGACGTTAGAGAAGCTCACTACCATCAGGCAAGGACGATGCTGAAGGAGTGCGACGGATATGAGATCAAGACGATAGGCGACTCCTTCATGGTGGCATTTCGGACAGCTGTACACGCTCTGAATTTTGCGTTGAAACTCCAGAAGAGTACAGGGCATCCCCGAGTAGCGATCAGGGCGGGCATACATGTAGGCGCAGTTCGCATTGAAGCAAAAGATGCATTTGGCAGTATGGTGGACTTTACGGCGAGGATTCAGCATTGTGCGGCAAATGCGGAAATTTGGCTTAGCGATCGAGCACATTCCGACATCGAAACAGAAAAGTCGAAGGCGCACGCTCAAATCATATGGAGAAAACATCCTCACATTGAGCTGAAGGGCTTCAAGGAACCGCAGACACTCTGGTCAATCGAGAGCGTCCCAAGCGAGACAGGTGGCGACCCGCCCCCCAAAAAATAGTCCATTGTAAATCTTACTTCTCCGCCGATTGACCCGCCCCGGGAAACTATGCCGCAGGAGGTTGGAGATTTCGGACTGCGTGGTTCGGTTAGTGGCGGGTGGCCCGTCCTTTCCCTCCATACTGACGCTCACTTGATTAGCTCGGGTGCCCCACCCTTCTCGCCGCTTTGTGGCGAGAAGA
>JBEKCU010000472.1:0-1063 GCA_050014735.1 Candidatus Acidiferrales bacterium
GTCGCCAACGACTCGGGCAAACCTCCCATGTAGGGAAATCCGGGCGAAAAGCCGATGAAATAAACGGTGTACTCGACCGAGCTGTGCCGCGCGATCACTTCTTCCGGCGAGAATCCGGTGTGTTGGGCGACATCGGGCAGGTCGGGGCCCAGTTCTCCGCCGTAGCAGACCGGAATTTCGATCGCCCGCCGCGCGGCGTCCGCCGACGTCGTGTTGCTCTGTTCCGTCAGTTCCAAGATGCGCGTGCGCAACTCCGCCGGCGGCAGCAGCAGCGGATTGAAGTCGATCAGCAAAGAGGCGTATGCGGGATGCAGGTTGCGTATCGGCGAGCCGGCGCTCTTTTGTAAGTCGCTTTTTTGTAAGTCGTGGAAGAGCTGAATGACGCGGCGGTTCAACTCCCGCGAAATTTCGTCGCCGAAGACCACCAATATGGAAGAGTCACTGGCATCAATGACTCGCATCCCCTCGCTCACCTGCACCTCGCTTCGCATCGGATGGTGGCGCCTAAAATTCGAGAGTACGCCGATGCGCCAGTGTTTTCCAGTGTCTTTCGCGAGCGATTGGCTATAGCAAAACCAGGGAGGATGTATTCCGGAGCCAGAGCCCCGCAGGCGGCGCGACCATCAGCACACCCCAACAGACGCTGAGACGGCGTCTGTCGGGGACCCCGAGGAGCGGCGACCTTGGAGGAAATGAATAGGGCATAGCATCCCTGGTTTTGCCGTAGACAGGTCTTGTGCGAGGCATATCCGGTAAAGCAGCCGGAAGGTCAGATTGGCCCACGAACCTGCCGTGTTGGAAAACAGGCCGGGGTCAAGCGTCGCGAAGTTTTCTCACCAGCTAGAATGCGTCGAATCCGGGGCGCTCTGGCTTGGTGTGCTCGAATTATCGGCCGGAGTTTCATTCGTGCTGCCGCTCTGGACTGGTTGCTGGCCCTGGTTCTTCTTCTTTTTCTTTTTGCCTCGGGTGGTTTGATCAGTCGCGCCGCTTTGATCGCTGGTCGAGCTGCCCATGGCATCGGACTGGCCATTCGTTCCGGCAGCTCCGGTGTGACCTTGGCTCG
>JBEKCU010000472.1:1079-3354 GCA_050014735.1 Candidatus Acidiferrales bacterium
TGGTGCTGGTCTGGGCAATCGCGATGCCGCTTGCAAACAGGCCGGCTATGGCAACAGCAAGTAGTTTTTTCTTCATCGAGAGCTCCTTCCTCGCACTGCCAAGCCGCGGCAATTCGCACGCTATCCGGGTACGGCTTGATTGCGTCTGACACGGTCTGATGAGTCCATTCCTAATCGCGTTGGCCCTCACCTTGTTTGAACCGAAGGAGCGCGGCGGTTCGTTTGGGGGATTTGGGCACTTCGGTCCGTACGGGTTGTGATCGGCTTACCCGGTCAGCAGGTGCCATCCCAGCGAAGCCGTTCCGCGCACTCCGAAAGAGAGCGGATGCAAGGCGCCGACGTGTATGGCAAGCAAGCGGCTGAATAAGCTTGGTTCGGCGGATAAGGCGCGAAAGACACGCTGCCGGAAATTGGCATGCCGGTCCATGCTCAGCATGAGCTGGGTCATGAAATGTGGAAGCCTGATGATGCGGCGATGGGCCGCCTGATAGAGCTGCAAGTTTCCCGCTCGCAGCGCCTCAGCCAGCGCCAGCCCCTGCTGAAAGGCCATCGTCAGACCTTCACCGGTGATGGCGTCGACCGAACCGGAGGCTTCGCCGATCAGTGCCACGTTTTCCCGCCACACCAACGGCAGCTTTTGTGTCGTGCTGACCGCACCGAGTATCCTGGCGAGCCGTTTTGCGCCGCGCAGGCGTTCGGCAACCAAGGGGAAATGCGGCAGGGCCTCGTCGAAACTCAGACGCTGTTCGGTAATAAAGGCCACGCAAATCTGGTCGGAGGCAACCGGAGTGATGTACATTTGACCACGCTCGCTCCAGTGAACCTCAACGAATTCCGACCAAGGCGCCAAGCCATAGTGGCAGCGAAATCCGAAACGCCGCCGCGTCGTGCGCAAAGGGCCTAGCCCGGCCTGCGTTCGCAGACGCGAATTCTGCCCATCCGCGCCAATCAGCCACCGGCAGCGGAGCGTACGACCGTTTACGATGACGCCTTCTTGACTGAGGTTCCGCCGTCCCCGACGTGCGCGGTTGCGATGCATGTTGGGGTGGAAGGTAACGCGAGTTCCCCAGAGCAAGTCGACCCCGGTTTCGGCAGCCCGATCAACCAGCAATTGGTGAAGCACGGTTCGGCGTACTCCCCAACCAACGCCGTGCGGGAACCGGGCATCGATGGCGCCATCGGAATCGATAAACCTCATGCCGGCAAGCGCGAAGAATCGGCCGGGTGCAAGCTCCGGGGCCCCCACCCTGCTTGCAGGTTGGGGCGCAAGTGTGATCCCGAGTCGCTTGAGTGCGGCCACGCCCTCGGGCATAATGCCTTCGCCGCACGCTTTGTCGATCGGTGGCCGGGCTGCGTCTGCGAGGGTTACAGTCAACCCCGCCTGCCGGGCCGCAATCGCTGCCGCCAGTCCGGCCGGCCCGCCGCCGGCGACAAATACATCAGTATCAAATTCTTCCGCCATCGCTTTACCAACGCAACAGGACAAGCTCGGAGCAGAAGCCCGGTCCCATCGCCGCCAGCAAACCGTAACTCCCCGCGGCGGGACGACGAACCTTGATGAAATCTTCCAGCACCAGCAGCACCGAAGCCGACGACAGATTACCGACCTTGCGCAGCGATTCCCAAGAGGCGTCCAGCGCGCCGGCCGGCAGTTGCAGGGCATCCGCCATGGCTTCCAGGATTTTTGGACCGCCGGTGTGCATGATCCAGCTTTGAATGTCAGCCCGCCGAAGACCGTTGTCGGCCAGGAAGATTTCCACATCGCTCGCCAGATGTTCGTAGACCATGCGTGGCACATCCGGGGAGAGCACAATGCGGAATCCCTTTTCCGATACCGCCCAGCCCATCACCTCCTGCGTGCCGGGATAAAACGACGAACGAGAGCACATGATCCGCGGGCCGCCTGCCCCGACTTCCGCTCCGGCAACCACAACTGCGGCCGCGCCATCGCCGAACAGGCCCGACGAAATCAGATTCGCAGCCGACAGATCATCCCGCTGCCAGGTGAGCGAGCACAGCTCGACCGAAACCAGGGCAGCACATTGCGCAGGATAGGCGCGCACGTAGTCGGCGGCACGCGCGATGCCCGCCGCTCCGGCCACGCAGCCCAGACCGAAAATCGGAATTCGTTTGATCGAGTTGGGCAAGCCCATCCGGTTAACCAGGCGTGCGTCGATCGACGGACTGGCAACCCCGGTCACCGAAACGAAGAAGATTGCCCCGAGGTCCTTTACCGAAAGTCCCGCGCCGGCGAGTGCCTTGCACAAAGCCTGCT
>JBEKCU010000473.1:0-3272 GCA_050014735.1 Candidatus Acidiferrales bacterium
CTTTTTCAAGCCCGTGCCGCTCAAGGAGGAATACCGCTACCATTACTTCGAGCCGCGGTTCCGGCTGCCGCTTTTCCAGACGGTGTTCCACGACTCGGTGATCGCCACGCACGAAGCCTCCTTTGGCAGCTTGAAGTGGAAAGACCAGGCCAGGACCGTGGAGCTGTTGGAACTGCTCTACCAGGTCCCGCCGCTCTATCACCTGAACGTGCCGGAGCTTCAGAAGCGCCAGGCGCAAATCAAACGGCATTACGAATTCTTCTCACCCCTCCACCGCGAGACCGCGTTGTTGCCCATGACCGGCTTTGCCTGGCTCACCCCCGACGCCACGGTCCAGCGCGCCACCTTTGGCGATCAAATCGAAATGGTCGCCAACTTTGGCCCCCGCGACTTCCGTTATGGCGACACGACCCTCGGCCCGGAAAGCATTTTGGCCCGGCGCCGGGACAGCGGGAAGACGCAGGTGTATGTCCCGCAATGAGCGGAGCAAGAACGGCTTAGCACCCCCGCCGTGCAAGCCGTCTCGCCATATTTCCGCGAGAGAGTCGGATAGGTTTTGACGGTGATGAGAACGCGCTCCCTGGCCATGCGTCTCTTTCGCTACAGATGGTGGGCCTTGAGCTGAGCGCCGCCGATGCGCTCCAGTGCCTCGGCCACGCAATGCCGGTGACACTGCTGCGGCAGACGTTCGAAACAGGTCAAGGCCACCCGCTCGCCCGCCGCCACCCAACCCTGGATTTTATCCAGCGCCGCGCGCTGGCGCGGCAAACTCTCGCGCTCATACTCCGCGAACAACGCATCGTAGTCCGCCTGCGTGTGCAACTCCTGCCGTTGATCCGACGCGATGCCCAACTCCGGCAGATGCTCGTACCGAATGCCCACGCCCTCGCACGCCTTGCTTAACGTGCCCTTGGAAAAGCCATACTTCCGGCTCAACGGATTCCGCCGCACGTCGCACAACAACGTCACGCCCCCGTGCAGCAGTTCGTTCAAGTAGCCTTCGAGACTGCGGCCTTCGTATCCAATCGTTACGAGGCCCGCCGGCGGGCGCTTGGGCTTCGCCGCCGCGATGCGCGCCGATGCCTCCGGCTCAAGCCGCAGCTTGTCCAGGATTTCGCTGCGCGTGGCGTAGTAGGGATGCCGGCGATACTGCTCGATGATCAACGCATTGCCGCGCAGCCGGGAATGTTGCCGGCAACACGCCGCCACGCGCAGCGGCTCGACTGCCTGGTTCCGAGCTGCCGCGCGACCGGCTTCGGTAAGCGTCCAGTTCTGGTCATCCTCCGACAGCAACCCTTCCGCAATCAGCTTCCGCTTGTCCGCGTAGGAGGTGAAGGAAAACGCGCCGAACTTGTAAGGCACAAAATCGTAGCTGGGCGCGATCTCGCACTCCCGCGTGTAGAGGAACAGCAGCTTCTGGAAATCCGTGTGACCCACCGGCTCGCCGACTGCGTCCAGCAGGGTCAACAACAGCCGTTGGCGCTCAAATAGCATGGCTCAGCATAATCCGGTTGGGCTTTGCAAAGCAACCTGTCCCGATAGCAGACCCGGCAGCAGCAGGTCGTGCGTCCGGCGGTCGCGGCTGCCAAGCCCAACGAACAACCCGATGGCGGACTGCTCGACAAGCGGGGCTTCAGTGTAGGCGTGGGGCGTGGCAACTCCGCGACTCAGGCTTTCAATGCAGCTCGGGCACAGCGTTTGATTTCTCCTGGCAATCCCACCTTCAACATTCGAGCGACGGAACCCTGGCTCTTGAAGTAATTCGCGTAGGTCAACTCCTGTCCTTCGCGTCGCGAGTATTGCCGCGCTTCTTTCTTGAAGGCCGCGACGATATGATCAATGCACGCTTTCGTGAGCTTGCGCCAGAGATTGAAGCGCGTTGGATAGTACCCCTCATTCCACTGTCCGTGGAGTTGCGTCGTGAAGTCTGGCACGGCCCATTTCGCGCCCACTTCGGTCAAAGCGCGAACCGCCAGACTGAACAGAGCGAAATAATAAGACCTGAGATTTCGGATGTAAACCTTGTCCCTCGACAACTCGCTCCGGCATTCCCATAAGTTCCCGTCGAGCAGGAAAAGCTGGAATGCGAGTTCAGCCGGAGTCTCGCGGATTCTGTCGTAAAGCTCACCCTCGACGAGGCTTTGACCAGAAGAAGCTCGAAATCAATTGCGTATGCCACTTGATGCTCGAGCCATACCGGATGCCGACGCTTTTCAATCCACGACTTCGTTGCTTCCACTCACGATCGCGCCGCTCGTAAAAGAAACCCTTGTTGCGGAAGAAACGGAACAGCTCCAACTGAAAGTCGTCGTTCGAAGCCAAGTCCCAACTCTTGATTGGATTCTGCTGGTTACTCCGCACTGCGATCTTGCCGATGACTTCTTTCCGCCACTGTATTTTCTCCTCCAGCCCGTCGCCGCGCGGTGGCTCAACCTGAATTAACCGGACCATGACACGTGCGTTTGGCGACGGGTTTGGCACGTCGAGGATGCTGTGCAACGTCTGTGAACCATTTACAACGCGGGGATTGTCGAGCGTCAACACCTTTTGTCCAAGGTCATAATGTTGCTTCTCACAAAGCATCGTGATGCCGTTGTTGCTGAACGCGAATTCCTTCGGGTGCTCTTTAAACGTATCGCGAATAGCGCGATTCACTTTCGACCTGGAAAGACTGATCGGGACCCGCACGTTGCGATTGAATAGCAAGTCATTGGGGTCGTTTTCCATGTATCGGATGAAGTCAATTAATCGTGCGAACACAATAGAGGTTGCTACTGCGGTATCGTCTTTTTCGGCAGACAGGGGTGAATGAATAGCATGGAGGCTGATGGGTTGCGTGCGCGGCATCGCACCGTCAATGTCATCTACAAGGAACTGAATCAGGTCGTCCATGTGGAAGACCTTCACCGGGATATTCCGCACCTGCTCATAGTGTGCATCGTTGCAGCGGTGGTTCGTAACAAACATCAACTCCGCTGCCCCGTTGTCATAGCGTTCGAACAGTTGCTTGTATCTTTGCCTCAATTCCGGTTTCACCGCTTTCTCCAGGTAGGCGGCGCGGGCGGCGCGGTTCTCAAATGCCTGCCAGAAGTATTTGATCTCCTGGTAGAACGACGGCGGTGCGATCTTGTTGAATTCCTTCGTGAACTTCGTGTTCAGGACATGATGCAACACCGTCTTGCCGTTGTCCGTGGCGAAGAACAGGTCAATTTTGCCGTCCTTCGAGCCGTCGGACACGAAAAGATCGCGCGGCTTCATGAAGAATAGTTCGG
>JBEKCU010000474.1:0-2539 GCA_050014735.1 Candidatus Acidiferrales bacterium
AGGGCGAACTCAGCTTTGGTCCAGGGATTTGAGCGATGCTGACAATTTCCAAGCCCATTTCTGCTGGCAGAGACTTATCGCGAGCACGGGTTCACGTGAAGCAACCGAGCTTTTGATGGCAACGCGGCGTCATCGCGGGCGAGTGGCAGGTCAGTAGTCGGCACAATTCGGCCTTGCCGGGCGGTCTCTGCCGAAGACTTCGCCAAACTCAGCCAGCGCCATCATCGCCTGAGCGGCGAGCAACTTGTTCGGTAACGCGTATCGTCCCGACGGTGGGTGACAGCAAGCAATCGTTTTCTTTCGCCACAGCCCCACATCACAATTGCCCTCGGTGAGTCATTCCAGTTCTTGAGGAAGAAATTAATGACGGCGACCAGCGACGAAGCTTTCTGTGGTACATTGGCGAAAATATCAGGTTGTCCGCCACAGATACCGCAGGGCGACCGCTCGCGCGGATTAGCAGGAACAGGGTGACGTCATGGATCAGACAAACAACGCAATGCAATCCTTGCATGTGCGTGGCGTCCTGTTTGATATGGATGGAGTACTTATCGACTCTACGTCTGCTGATGAGCGTTCCTGGCGACGCTGGGCGCGTTTTCATGGCATGGAAGGAATATTCTCTCCGCAAGCTACACACGGCAGACGTACGATTGATACGCTACGCCTACTGCGACCCGATCTCGACCCTCTGATCGAACTCGATCGAATGGAAGCCTTTGATGCCGAGGAGTCGGATGGCATGGTCCTTCTGGCTGGAGTTGACCGTCTGCTTGCTGCGCTCCCGCCGAACACCTGGACCGTTGTCACGTCCGCATCGGATCAAGTAATGAGAACCCGTTTAGAGACTGCCGGACTGACACTGCCGCCCAATGTCGTTACTGCGGAGAGCGTGACCAACGGCAAGCCGCATCCAGAGCCTTACCTCACGGCCGCCAAACTGCTAAATCTTGATCCGACAGAATGCCTGGTGGTCGAAGATTCGCCGACTGGGATCGAAGCGGGTAAAGCTGCCGGATGCAAGGTTCTTGCAGTCGCGTTTTCGCACAGTGCTACCCAATTGGCGGGTGCCGATTGGATTGTTTCGTCCCTTGAGCAGGTGGCAGTTCGTCCGGAAAATGATGGCCGGATTATGATCAGAGGCTGGGGAAGAGGCTTGGCCCCTGCAGATTGACGAGTCTGGCCGCCTGAGGCGGCTCGGATTCTGCCTTCAACGGAGGGGCGGCTTGCGCCCGTCCATCGCTTTCAGCGCCAAGCCGCGGGCTACCGACGTAAACTCGTTTCCACCGCGAATTCGCTTTTCTCCAAATCGCGTTTCAAAAATCCTCCTGACGGAGGGAACGAACGAAGAGCCCCCCGTCAGAAAGACCATATCCACGTCCTGGGGCAGAACACCTGAGGAATCAAGGAGAGAATCGACGCAGCGTGCGATCTGTCCCAGCTCCTCAGAAATCCACTGCTCGAAGGATCGCCGCTCGACGACTTCGCTCAGATCGACAAATCCGTCGGAAAACTGGAATCTGGCCAACGGCTCGTTCGACAGGTCGACCTTGACTTTTTGCACCGCGCGGTGGAGGTGAAATCCAAGATCTTCTTTGATGAAATGAATGAGCGCTCCGATCTTCTCTGGTTCAAGCGATTGCGCTTGAACGCCCCTCAGCATGTTCAGCACGTCCCTGCCTCGCAACAGGGATAAATGATGCCAACGTTCCAGCCTGATATAAACCCAGTTGGGAACGGTCAGGATCTTGCCCAGCGAGCGCAACTGCGATCCGGCGCCTAGTGCCGGAGAAACCAGGTGCCGGATGATCTTTGCATCAAAAGAATCTCCCGCGATGCCCACGCCGGCGTTACCCACAATGTCAGCCGGGACTCTGCCTCTTCGGCGGACAGTGGGGCCTACGTGAACCAGTGAGAAGTCACTCGTGCCGCCACCTCCGCATAACTGTCATCTTCCTGGTTCTCGGCTCCGACAAAATGCACCGGCCTTCCTGCTACTGCCGACCTGATCTTGATCCCGAACTGATGCTCCGCCTTTTCGCGCAAGTCGGTGAGAATCCTGGCGATCAGGTCCTCCAGTGTGTACCGCCGACCGAGGACTTCCGTGCCGTGAAGGGTACGACTACTCAGAAACGACTTGAGCGACTGGATGAGTCGGCCCTTCACGTCGGCGGAAAGATAGTGCTCAATTCCGTCCGGGCCCGTCCACGATTTCAGGGTATTTACCATGCCTTCCCTTGTCTGCTGAAGATAGAGCAGGGAGCGATAGGCATCAGTCAAGCCTCCAAGATACGAAAACTTGGCAAGCTGAACCTCGTCTGAGCGGCCGGCAAAGGCGATGGAGCTGTTGGTTGTCCCAAAGTCGATTCCGACTGCGGCTTGGCTCGCTTGGGAGGCTCGTGAACGCATCGGGGTCTCTTCAATTTGGCGGTAATGGGGCCGGCATCGAAGTGTCTGACGTAAAGCAATCCTAACACTCACAATTTCCGACGAAGGCGGCGTGCGTTCGCTGCTATCTACAACAAGTGGAAGCCCCTAA
>JBEKCU010000475.1:0-2736 GCA_050014735.1 Candidatus Acidiferrales bacterium
GGCCGCAACTTTTCCTCGATGTCTCCCCGGCTCGCGACAAAAACGTATTGAATATCCCGCCTATTTTCACGGCCTTTAAATTTAAAAAAAAGTTGCCGCCCGTAGAGTCCCCGCAACCGGAAATCGGAAATGATCAAGTCAGGGGGATTATCGATGGACTTGAGCAGAGCATCGGCGCCGTCGGTGGCCGCAATGACGGCGCAGTGCGATTCCATTCCACGGCACATCAAGTCACGGATGAGAGGATTGTCATCGACGATCAGCACTTGCACGTCATTTGAAGAAGTTTTCATTAAGACCGTTACTTCTTTTGGCGCAGGTAATGGCCGCTCTTGCCGCCAATCTTTTCGAGCAGGACGATATCGGTGATTTCCATGCCCTTGTCCAGGGCCTTGCACATGTCGTACACCGTCAGCGCTGCCGCCGACACTCCCACGAGCGCTTCCATTTCCACGCCCGTCTTCGCGGTCGCTGTGACGCGCGAGGTGATCTCCACGCCATTCTTGCATAGCCGCGCGGTCACATCAATGTGCGTCAGCGGCAGCGGGTGACAAAGAGGTATCCATTCCGCCGTTCTCTTGACTGCCGCAATTCCCGCAATTCGAGCAACTTCCAACGGATTTCCCTTGGGCACCTTCCGCTGCCGCAGCGCACGCAACACCAGCGGCGACATGCGCACAAAACCGCGAGCGATCGCCGTGCGTTCCGTGACGGTCTTTGCCGTCACGTCGACCATCGCTACTTCGCCACGTTTCCGGAAGTGCGTCAATTTTGCCATTAGTTTTTACGCCGTAAGGGCACGGCGTGCCGCGCCATTACAAAGTCCAGGCCTAAGTAGCCCCTCTACGCGGCAGGACGTCCACCCATTCGCCGGGCGCAATTTCGGGGCGTTCCGGACCAACTACCAGAAAACCGTTCGCCAGCGCCAGCGCAACGATATCGCCAGACCCTTGCCAAGGCAATTGAGTGATCCGCGCTTCCCTGCCTTCCCATTCGATTCGGGCAGGCAGGAAATGGACCAGCGCGCCTTTCTCGTGAACTGGCGTCATAAGCTTCGCGCGAAAGATCGGCAGCGAACGCGGAACTGCGCCACTGAACAGATCGATGGCGGGCAAGAAAATGGAACTTCGCGCCCAGATCGGCGAGCACTTGCTCGACCAGATCGTACTTCCCCATCGATACGCCGCCGGAAAGCACCAGGATGCCCGCTTCGAGGCCGCGTTCGATTGCCGCCCGAAGTGCGCTTTTTTCATCCGGCGCGTTTCCGAGCTGTACCGGCTGAGCGCCCGCTGTGCGCGCCAGGATTTCGATGGAAATCCCGTTGCTGTTGCGAACCTGCAGCGGTCCCGGAGTCGACCGGGCGTCCACAACTTCATCGCCGGTGGAGAGGATCGCCAGCCGAGGTCGAGTAAACACTTCAAGGCGCGTCGCTCCTGCTTGCGCTGCAAGCGCCATCTCCGCGTAGCCTACACGCGTCTTCGCAGCCAAAAGCAAAGAGCCTGCCAGCGCTTCACTGCCGCGAGGAACGATGTGATCGCCGGCGAGCGCTTCGCGATCGATCGCGATTGTTCGTCCGTCACGCGTGGTGTGTTCGATCATGACAACGGCGTCCGCGCCTGACGGCATCCCGGCGCCGGTCATGATCTCAACACACTGGCCCGCCTTAAGCTCGCCTTCGAACATACCGCCCGCGCGAAGCTCGCCTACGCATTCCAGGCGCGCTCCAGGCGCATTCACGTCCGCGGCGCGCACGGCAAATCCGTCGCGCGTGGACCGATTGAAGGGAGGATAATCGCGGTCAGATAAGATAGGCACGGCGAGAATGCGGCCAAACGCCTCCTCGATTTCAATTGTCTCCCGGAGAAAAGGCCGGCGGATCGCTCCGGCTACATCGATTACTTTTTGGCGCGCGTCGGTATAGGACAGCATGGATTGACCGGTTAAATCCAGGTTGCGAGCTGAGCGCCTTCGCAAACGATGGTGGCATCGCGCTCCGGTCCGGTCGAGATCATTCCAATCTCGACGCCCAGAAAATCGGAGATGAATTTAAGATACTCCGTGGCGGCGCGGGGCAGTTTTGCGGCTTCGCGAACACCGGATGTGTCGGATTGCCAGCCCGGCAGCGTGCGATATTCCGGCGTAACCTCGGCCAGATCTTCCGCCGCCGCAGGCATTTCTTTCAGCGGCGTACCCTTGTATCGATAACCGGTGCATATCTGAATTTCCTTCTGCGTATCGAACACGTCCAGCTTCGTGACGATCAAAGTCGAAATACCGTTGATTTGTACCGCATACCGCAGCTCAGCCAGATCGAGCCAGCCGCAGCGCCGGGGACGTCCGGTAACTGCGCCGTATTCGTTTCCGCGATCGCGCAACTCGGTTGCTTCGAGATCGGGCATTTCTGTTGGGAACGGGCCGCTGCCGACGCGCGTCGTGTAAGCCTTAGTCACTCCTGCCACGGCACTGATTCGCGTGGGGCCAACGCCAAGTCCCGTACATGCGCCTCCCGAAATTGCGTTCGAGGATGTGACGAACGGATACGTTCCGAAGTCGATGTCCAGCATCGTGCCTTGCGCACCCTCAAACAATACGGAATGCCCGGCGTCGAGAGCGTCATTGATCAGCGCCGAAGCGTCCGCGATCAACGGGCGCAGGCGCTCGCCCAGCGCGAGATATTGCTCAGCCATTCCCGCTGTATCGAGAGGCACGCCATAGGTCGCGCGGCACACAGCATCC
>JBEKCU010000476.1:0-2544 GCA_050014735.1 Candidatus Acidiferrales bacterium
CTGGTCAGTCATTTTCTTTCTGGCATCAGGAACAAACAGGAATCGGTCGATCTGGCGAAAGCGCTTTACAGCCGCGTACTGTCCCCGGCCATCGCGAAGCGCACGACGGCGATTGTCATCGTTCCTGACGGGTCCCTTAACCTGGTCCCATTCGAGGCGCTCCTGGATGAGAACGGCGCAACCATAAATAAGCGGCTGACCATCGCGTCGGTTCCATCGGCCACGATTTATTTGACTCTGAAGACTGCCCCAACGCAAACAACCCCCACAAGGCCATTTCTGGGAGTCGCCTATAGTCCTGAGCAATCCGCCGTGGTACAGCTTGCTTCCAACACGCGGGGTATTTTTGACTTGCGAAAATCGGAGTTGAAGCCGCTGCCATTCGCGCGCGAAGAGATCGCGGAGGCGGCGAAAGCGCTGGGGAAAGATAGTGTGGAGCTGGATGGCGCCGCCGCTTCAGAAGCCGCTCTCAAGGCTCTGGCGTTGGGCGATTTCAAAATCATCCACATCGCCGCGCATGGTATCGCGAATGACGGCGAGCCGGATCGGGCGGCGCTTCTCTTGGCTCCTGGCAATGATTCTGAAGACGGGCTGTGGCAGTCGCGCGAGATCCGCCAGACCAGGCTCAACGCCGATCTTGTCGTATTGTCGGCATGCGACACCGGTACCGGCCGCCTTGAGGGTCAGGAAGGCATCATGAATCTCGCGCGGGCGTTCCTGATCGCGGGCGCCAAAAGCGTCGTCGCGAGCTTGTGGCAGGTGGATGATCGTTCCACCGCCACGCTAATGAGTTTTTTCTACGAGCACCTGGCTGCCGGTTTGGAGGTCCGCGAAGCCCTTCGCCAGGCACAGCTCGATTTCATAAAGGAGTTTGGGGACAAAGCCCAGCCGTACTATTGGGCCGGCTTTGAGGTGATCGGAGATGGCACGAGGCGAATCAATTTCAAAACCAACAAACCTAAGCCTGGACCGAAGCGTGCCAGGGAATCCAGAGATGCCATTCTATCGGCCAGCGATCCCGATGAATTCGAGCTACGCATGCACGATCTGGTCCGCAGCCTCAAAAGCAGCCATACCGGATTCTTCCATCAGTCCGTGCGGCGGGTTCCCGGCAGGCTGGCGATTGGAGCTAGCTTCCGCAGAGCCGAAACGGAAGCGGGTCCACGCTGGGTCGCGCAGGATGTACATGAAGGCGGCCCGGCCCATTCCGCTGGATTGATGCCCTTGGATGAGCTGAAGTCGATCAACGGGACTCTCGTATACCCGCCTGACCAGCCGATGTTCCCCATGGGAAGTCAAGTAGACTTGGTGATTCGACGAGGGGCCGACGAAATCTCGTTGAGGGTGACCATTCCTGAGCCGCGCTCTCGCAAACAGCCCTATTCGGAACTCAAAGCCGTTGCATGGGCGCGCATGCCGAACAGTGTGGGCTACCTCAAGGTCAGCATTCTTCCGGGACAGGTGGGGCTGGACGTGTCGCGGGCCATTGACTCGGCGGTGGCCGAGTTGAAGTCCTGCGACCGGTTGGTGCTGGACCTGCGCGGGCACTTGGGCGGTGGCCTCGGCGTGCTGCGCTTGATGAGCCACCTGACACCAGCCAAATTACCGATCGGATATACGATCACGCGCCGCCGCGCGGAATCGGGCTACGACAAATCGAAATTGCCAAAGCTGGACCGCCTGCCCACTCATCTGCCCAATTTCCTGGGCGTCGCGTCGATGGTCTTCAAGTTCGCGGGCAGGGACCCCTCCGTGCTTCTGGTGTCCGAAGGCCTCGGCGCGAAGAAATGGCATGGCCGAATCGTAATCCTGGTGAACGAGCACACCGTAAGCGCCGGCGAGATGGCTGCCGCGTTTGCCGCGGAGAACCATTTGGCGACGATTGTGGGAACCGAGACCGCAGGCCGGCTGATACCGGGGTCCGGCTTCAAGGTCGGCCAGGGGTACATCCTGATTATGCCGAAGGCCTAATACATTACGTGGCAGGGGCACCGCTTCGAAGGGCCCGGTGTGAAACCGGACTTCGAAGTTCCGTGGTCGACGGAGGCGTTCGCAGCCGGCAAAGACAATCAGCTAGACTACGCAGTTCAAATCGTAAGCAGGATTTGAACAGCCCTAAGTCTGATGTGCGCCGGACGTTGCCTCGCACACTCGTTCCCAATATAGCGGGCGACCGAGAGTACGTCAACATAACGGGAAAACAAGATAGGACACACCGCTGCAACATTCCTGTCTGTCAAGGGTATTTCGCAGGCGATCCACGCTGTGCTCGGATAAGACCATGCTGCGATGCTCCATAGGTACACGAATTTCGTGAACGAGATGCGGAGCGCAACCGCGACGAAGATGACGCCATCTTGGACCCACCGCCACCCGGGCAAAGCCCGCCTAAAGACGCCACGACTGGGTCGCCCTCCTGACTAATGTGGCATCGCGGGCTGCCTCCTTGCGGACGAATCGGTCCTCAGGAGGAGCTTCTTGAAGGTGTTACGGCACGCTGAATCGGAATATATATTCTTGACTGAACGGCACGAAGATAACTAC